>JABMSE010000099.1 GCA_013204645.1 Candidatus Saganbacteria bacterium
AGTGGAATGTCGGGATCCCGCCCTTGGCGGGAAAATTTCCAGTTCAAAAGAAATTTCAAGAAATCTTTGGAAATAGTGAAATTTCTGCCAAAATCAATCGATAATAATACAGAAATGCATTTAAGTATTCTTACATTACTATATAGGGAGGCATAACAATGTCCGCAAGAGTCGGTGCAGCAGCACTATGCAGAGAAATATTAACTACCAATCTATCAAGGAGAAAAGGACTAGCAAGCAGATTAAGCCAAGCTCGCCAGATTGCAAATAATCTTGGCGCCCGGCTTGATCCCGCCTTAGTTGGACTCGCCCAAAACGCCCTACCCTTAATTCCCGCCATTCCTTTAGCCATCGTAGCCATCAAGGGTCCGATTTATTTTGTGCCTGGCATCTGCAACTTCGCTGACGTCATTTTTAGTAAATTTGGAGATATTATTGCCGGAGTAAATAATCGGAAAAAAGACTTGATCCAAAAATATCAAGCGCAAATTGACCGGATGGCCGGAATGATTAATAAGTTTATCGGTAAATTTATTGATAATTTGAATACAGAACTCGGCTTTAAGGCTTATAAACTTCAACGAGACCAACATACCATTTCCCACGCTTTTGAGGAATGGGCGGAGGGAGCAAAAAATCTGGCAGAACTGAATACTCCACAAGAGATCCAAAGACTTAGGGATCTTATCATACGAAGGCTTACTAAGGATAAAAAAGGCGACAAGTGGGTGCTAAGAAAAGGTGTAGACGCAAAACTTGTGGGAAGCGTTACTAAACTTGTTGAAGAAGCCGTGCCCTTAGAAGGCAACAAGCTTACCGGCAATATTGAAGAGATGATTGCCGAGCTTCAAGGAAAAGTTGAGGATCACCTCGGCGAAGGCGGCGATGGCAGCCCTAGTGGCGCTGGTGAAGGCGATGGTTTCACTCCTGCTGGTACAGGAGCTGGAGGTGCTGCCAATGCTTAAAATCCAACTCCCCAATTTGCTAAAAACTATTGCCTGTGAATTAGAAGTTGTCCCACCCGATCCAGCAGCACAAAAGGACGAAATCAGAAAATCTCTTCCTCCTTTTTTGCAGCTTTTTGAAGATAAATATCCTCCGGATGAAATCGAACAAATTATTGAAAGAGATGCGGAAGTTGAGGCCACTCTTGGAGCCCTTGCATCAGACAGCAATGGTAATGCCATGCTGCTTGGTTTCCACGGCACCGGGAAAACCGCTATTGCCAAAGAAATTACCCGACAGATCCACACCGGTGACATAGACGCAAAAGAAATTATTGGGGTTGAAGAAGGCGAAGTCATGATGCTTTACCTTAATGCCGGTACTTTTCTTGGCGGAGGCGGACTCAGTGTTGCCGAAAAAGTCGCTATATTAGAGGGGCTGCTTAGACGGCCTGAATTTGCCAATGCAATCATATTTGTGGATGAGGCCCATTTACTGGGAAAAGTTGATCCACGTGTAAATTCTTCTGCTGCAGAACTAATGAAAGACTTACTCAATCAACCACAAAGCCATTTTGTTTTCGCCACCACAGTTGATGAATACAGAAAAGACTTAAAAGTAATTACAGCCTTAGGAAGACGCTGGCAAATAGTTACTGTGGTTGAAACTTCTCCAGAAAGCACAAAAATGATTGTCCGCCGGCACCGTTCCACCCTGCTTGATAAACCGAGATATCGAAAATTGGCCTACGCCATAATTGTAGCAGATGAACTTATTGATTATATTGTGGATCTAGCCATAAGATACATCGACCCTTCCCAGCTAGCTGAAGCAGGCTATAACCCATCCCGCTCAATTGCACTTTTAGAAAGAGCACTGGCACGACTTCGCACGCGAAATGCTACCCTTACCAGCAGATTCAGTGGAATTTGTCGAGCACTGGAAGATGGCTTTAACGAGTATTTAGGTGCACTTTACAGAAAGGCCCCACAACGCAACCTAGAAGGCCTGCAAGCCTTCCTAAGAAAAAATCTTCAAAGATTCCTAGATCTTCAAGAAGAACAAAGAACTGCCGAAGCTGGAGTTCTAACCCGCGATGATGTTCATACTGCCGCAGCTAGAATCACTCAATTGGACAAGGCGACCTTTGAGAGAATGGATATTGACGCCTTAGATGGATTGGAAGAACGCTTAAAAGGTAGGGTAATTGGACAGGATATCCCAGTTGAAGCCGTAGCTTCTCGGGTTAGAACCGCTAAGTTGGGCTTTGCTGACCCTGACAAACCATTGGCCGCAGCAATTTTCGCTGGACCCACTGGTGTTGGAAAAACTGAACTGGCAAAAGCTTTGGCAGCCGAAGTTTACGGCGATCCAAAGGCCATGGTTAGCATCAAAGGTGAAAACTTTATGCAATCACACGAGCTCCAAAAACTGACCGGTGCACCTCCGGGATATATTGGATACGGAGATCCAGCCAAATTTGACGAAGTTATCCAGAGAAGATCTGGGTGTGTAATTTTAGTTGACGAGTTTGAAAAAATGCACCCCGACGCACAAAAAGTTTTTCTGCATGTATTAGACGAAGGAAACACCGATATGTCTGACGGCAAAAATGTTGATTGCCGACAATGTATAGTTATTTTCACAAGTAACTTGGGGAGCGAAAAACTAACGACCGTAAAAATGGAAACAACCACCGATGAGCTTAAACAATTGCATGCTTTCAGGAGAGAAACAATTAGTCAACTAGAGCAAACTACCACAACCCTTGATACGCAGGCCCGCACACTCTCAAAAGCGGCAGAATTTGATCAAGCACAAAAGGTTGAAAAAAGAGCTAGAGCTATTCGCAAGTTTGTCGCCACCCAGCAAGAAGATCTTGAAAGAGGTGTCTTTCCTCAAGAAGAATCCACTATCCCAGAAGAAGTTCGTGAAGAGTTAGCTCTGCGCCAAAAAGAAGATGCAGAGCTCCGAGAAGCTTTTGCCAAAGGCGGGAGCTTCAAATATAAAAGATTGCTAAGAATACATCGCCAAAAAGCCCAAGCACGAGTAGATCAAGAATTAGAGAACCTTAGGGCAGAACAACAAAAACTAGCAGGAGAAATTGGAAAGCTCGAAACTACTCTAGAAGAATTAACTGATGGCAACGGAAGAAAAGCAGAGCTAGAAGATAAAAAAGATAGACTAACAAGAGAAAAAGCACTAGTTGACCAACAATTTCTTGAATTGGCAGAAATGTTTGGCGAAGTATTCGATATGGCAGATGGAAACTATGCTCGTAATATGCTGCCTAGCGGAGAGCTTGCGCTTACAGAACTTGAAGAAGCTCTCAAACGCTTCGAAGAAGAAGACCAAACTCTGGCAGGACAACTCAAAGAGGCACGATCCGGCGATGAAGAGAGAGGTAAAGCTCAAGATGAAAATCAAAGGATCATAGAAGCCGAGTTTAGGCAATTTTACTCCCCTGAATTTCTGGGACGTTTTAAGGGCACGGGTGGCCTTTATGTATTTAACTCTATGAATAGGGCAATGGCAGATGCTATTACACGCAAAAAAATCAGAGAAACCTGCCAAGAACAAGCTCGTATGCATGGCTGCGAGATAGAGGTTGCCCCTGAAGTTTATGATTTTCTCTTAGCCCGATCTGGACAACATAGTGAAAGTGGCGGACGAGGAATAGAAGCTGTCTTGTTAGAACATTTTCGAACTCCCCTACAGCAAGCCATAGTTGCTTCAGGGCGTCGTACCAACTTAAATGTTATTGTAACCGTTGAAGGAGGAGGAGCAGCAAACAAAATTGATTTCGATGTTATTCCTTTGGCTGAAGAAGAAGAAACCGGTCTTCCAGAAAAAATACAAGAAGGAGAAGCCGGAGCTCTGCTAGGCCGACTGCACGATGAAGCCGAAGGCATAGTTGAAGCTTTTTCAGGTTTCGCCATCTCAAGAGCACAGATTGAAGCTTTCTTGCTTGATCCAGCGAACACGCATTTTGTTAACCGCGGAACCGCATTAGAGTTTGCTGCAACTGAAAGATTAAATTGTAGTGGAGTCTTAGATAATATAGGAGAATGGGGCGAACCTCCGATCAGCCAAGTTATGGAATTTGTTCCAGAGCATCTAGAAGCCTCTGGAGGAGATCGAGCTTTTTGCACCGCTGCTCAAGGAGTCGTACAAGGACTAACCCTTATGGCAGCTAAAACTCTCTTTAGCCATCTCGTGGCTACCCGTCTTAATAACCCTCGCGACACCTATGACACTCTTAGAGAAAAAGCTGAAGGTAACGGTGGTGCAACCAGTGAACAAATTGATCGCGTTAAAAGGCTTGGCGCTGCAGCTGAAACCCGTTTCACCTGGGATGTTTCCGATGGCCAAGCCCGCTTCCAGGTTTCCGTACCCTGTAAACTAACCAATCGTGAAATTGACTTGGTTACACTTTACAGTGAGCGAGCAACTGCGGATCCCGCTGAAATTCAACAAGCAATCGAAGATGGAAAAGCACAAGGTTTAACAGTTGATGCAGCATTGCTTAAAAGCTTAGGTGAGCTAAGAAAACGATCTGGAACTGGTGCGCGCATTGGTTTTCACATCGCCGGCGGTGAAGTTCATTATTGGCTAAGAACTCGTGTTGTTCGACCGCAAGCAGATCAAGCTGCGGAAAGGGATGCTGATGCCGCGGACCAAACAGGGCAGGCTGAGGCTTTTGATGCTAATCGAGCTAGCAATAGCAGCTATTTAGGTGAATTCATAGCTGCCAACCGAGAAGAATGGGACAGATTAAGTGAGGAAAGACTGCTAGAAATAGTTAGCAATGACGATCTAACTGGAAATGAAGGCGGATTAATTGGTCGAATTGCTCGTAGATTAGAAGATGAAGCCAGATTAGTAGATGAAGAAGACTGTGATGGGCCAGCAGAAATGGCCGAAGAAATGGGTGAGTATGTGGAAATTGCTATGGGGGCTATGACCAGCAAAGGTAATGCTGGACTCCTTACTTCACCAAGTTTTAATATAATAATGTTACACGCCTTATCTGCCCTTCAAGTAAATCTTGATGGAGTTGAATTTGATTTTACCCGTAGATACCAACAAGCTGTTGATCAATACCGCTTCAGAACACAGCTGGCCGAGGCTGCTTCGGCAATTGAACCTCGGGACCAAGATGCAGCTACTGCCCAAGCAGCCATCGATGATCTTAGAAGAAGATCGGCAATAGATTATGAGCAAATGGAACAAGAAGCTTTTGATCAAGCTGTTGCAAATACCACTCTCCTACCCCAGATTGCAAGCAATGCCTGGGTATGCCAACTGCTGCAGATGGAAGAAGCTCGAATTACACCTGAATTAGTTGAAGACGGAAGAATCAGCTTTAGTGTCCAAGTTGGACGCTATCAAGGAACTTTTGAATTTGCAATAGAAAACACTGCGGATCAAGCCAAGACCTTAGGCGCGCTGGAAGCAAGGGTTGCGAAAGTCATAGCAAGCCTAGATGTACTACCTGATCAAGTTGAAGTAGATCCGGATGTGGTTGATGCTGCCAGAGCCGTAATTGGTGATATCAATGGTAGTCCTTATGCAGGAAGATTTACTAATCAACTCCTTGATCGCACTCCACTTTCCGGAAGCCCGATGGAAACTTTCCAGCAAAGTTTACGCGCTCGCCTATCTGGACAAGAAGATCAGGCTGGCGGACAAACCGGCCCACTTGATTTTAGGAGAAGTGCGGCCGCTATTCGAACTTTTCTAACTAAATTAGCGTCGAACCTTGGTGCCTCAACTCCAGCTGAAAGGCCCTACCCGGCTGCTGAATTAGCTGATGATTATAGGGTTCTAGCTGCTAATGGAGATGGTCTATTGGCCATGAGCCTACATGCTTTTCTTGGCCGAAAGGATGTATTTAAAGGTGAAGCACGACAAGCACACCTCGGAGAAATTCGAGACGCAATCGGAGAGCTAGGAGCTTTAACCGTTGCCACTCCTTACGCAACTCTAGATTCTCTCTTGGGAATTCATTTTACTTCTTTCCAAGAAACAGCCCAGGCTAGGTTCTTCTCTTTTGCTTTTGGTCAATTAATAAGACAAATCTCCGAAGGCGATGGCGTTAGAGAAACAAATATTGGGCAAATTTTTGACAAAGCTAGCCGAGATTCAGCTTTTAGAGATAATGTATTAGTTCCGAATCTTAACAATCTAAGACGAGCAGATAAAGCTTACGCCGAAGAACTAGAACCAACGGTTTCCGCTGCGCGAAGCATTCAAGGGGCAATTGAAGGAATCGAAGGTAGGCCAAGAGAAACGCTTTGGAGATGGTTTATTGAAGAAGTAGATCGGGCCATAGAAATGGTAGACAGCCCGGAAAGAGGAGAAAGACTAGGAAGCTTACTTGAGGAAATCGGAAATGCTTCTTGGGTAGGAGAAACCGAACTCCTAGGTCTAGCTGCCGCTTCAACCGGACTTATCTTAAGAATGGATTCCGAACAACAAAGGCTAAGCGGTGAAATCGCAGAGGGTGCTCCGGAATTTGGTCCTTTAACCCGATCTCCAAACAGATTTGGGCTTTATAGAGGCTCTCGCTCTGGAAGAGCTCAAACTGTTCCAAGCGAAGCAATTGACACCATCGATTATTTAGAGAGAAATCGAGACGCTATGCCAGCTATTATGGAAATATTAAATACCGTTGCAGCAGGGGGAACTGATCCATTTATAATGGTCCGCAACCCTGGGGCAGGCCGAATAGCAAATATGTCAACTAGTATCAGTGGCAACCCACCGCAAAGTTTAAGCGATCTCCTGGGTCGCAGCGATTTCTTTAGCAATGCCGGTGGTGCAGCCATACTTGTTGCAGTTGTAGAAAAAGGCGCAGAAAGATCACTTTATGTATCAGTTTCAGGTAAAGATCGTTACGTTGGTTATTGGGGATTTGAAGCCCCATTGCCTAGTTAAAAATAAAATTACGAGGAGGTGAAAAAACATGCCACCATTAGGATATCAGATCGGAGTGGGTTTGAGAAAAAGAGGTGCTACCTTTCGAAACTTCAACTTACCCGAGACTCAAAGAGAGCAAGCCACCAAGCTAGCCGAAAGGCTTCCCCAGGGCTGGAAAGTTGTTCCAGTTGAACGTTTCAATACTCTAAGAGAAGCAAATGATGCTGCTCGAGAACAAATCGATAGGCTAGAAGACGGAGCTAAATTTTTAGCCATTGAGGTAGAAGGAGAACAAGAACTTCATATCTTAAGAGTAGAAGATTTGGCAGCATTAGATGCTGCCGAGGTTGATGGAGATGCATTGGTTGCTCAGCTGAGGCCATAAGCATTTCGTTTCATGCATGAAACAAATTGTCCGCGTGGCTCCGATAAAATCGGAGCCTACGCGGTACAAAAGCATGAAAACAAAAAGAGGTTATGAATGGATCTTGAAGCCAAACTAAAAGAACAAATAGATAAACTAGCAGTTATCCAATACCTTGTCTGGCAGGCGGAACACCCAGAGGGTATTAATTGGGACGCCATTGAGATATCGGCTTGTTATCATTTCTTAGAAATCCCCTACCAACAAAAGGTAAGCCGCTTCACCTTGGGGATCCTGCGGGCTATGCTTTCTCATTTCCAAGAAAAGCACAAGCTGCCCAAAGAAACAGCGAAGCTTAAAGTTTTGGAAAAATCTTTTCGTCTGGAGGTTGATGACAAAAGAATTCCCGTAAGTGACTGCACTTTTATAAACCAGCTTTTGGCAAAGGAAGGCTCTAAAGTTAGACTATGCAGTGGTTTCTATGGAAACCACAAATTCTATATCTTGGCTGAAGCCAAGGAAGAGGAAGCCGGCAAATACAAAATTTACCGTCTAAAAAAGGAAATCACCCGAACCCCAGGCTGTCATTTGCTGATGGCAGCGATGGTCGGCAACTACAATATTTTCCTGCGCGAAGCATCAGCGCGTTTTCTCTTTTACCAAAAATGGCGCAATGCTCTTGGCGACAAAGATACCCAAAAGACGGTTGATAAAATCAAGAAATTTACCCTAGACCAATTTGGCATAAAAACCGATAAGGATTTTAAGGGCAAGTCCAAGGAACTGATTTCTGCTTTTATCGACAACCTTTTTTACCATGAACTAAACCATAACAGCATTGCTTCTTATGTTAAAAACGAAGAATTGCAAGCCATTGGAGAAGCCTCGAGAGTTTTGGGCGAAAATATTCTAAATCATCTCTTGGAAGTTTTCACTGATTGGCTGCCAGGCTCCGGCACCCAAAGTCCTCTGCAAAAAATCTTTGAAGAAAAAAACTTAGGGAAACTTGGCTTATACGTTGCCGACAACTGGTTCTATGATTCAAGTTTTCCCGAACAAAATATCTTTAGCTCCCTTGATTTGGCTCCGCTTTTTCGCCACAGCAAAGCCGGGAAATTTGATTGGCCAGCCTTAATTCACGAAATGAAAGACTGCCATAATGGATCACTGCTTCATTTGTATCAACAAAAATACGAGGAGATCGCTAAAAAACTCAAAAAAATCGTCGAGGAATCAGAATTTGTTTTAAGGGAGCGGCCGATTAATTTTAAAACCATATCCCTTTATTCAGAAATCAAAATTAAAGACAAAAACAAGGGTGCTAGCCAATCCGAATATCTAATCACCCACTGGAGCAATATTTTTGCTTACTTGAAAAAGTTTTCTAAGAAAGGCTATCGCCGAGCCATGGATTACTTAAGAGATGCGGAAAAAGAATTAGTTAGAGAAATAGGATTAAAAATTGGTACTGGCGGAAAAACCATCGAACAAACCCTTCGCAATAAAACCCAAGAGGTATTTAGCGATGCTACACCCTAAACTTATTGCCTTTAATTTAGATAACAGTATGCTGAAAACCCTCCCCACCCCCCTTGACCTCCTGGATGAACTTGATGCAGAAGGTACCCCTAATACAGAAAGAGTGAGATTGGCCGGCATTCCTCTTTCCAAACAAAGAATAGGACAATTAGAAAGCCTACTAGAAATCTTTGGCGCAAAGGATTTGGCAAGAGCAGTTGAGCAAGCCCTGGCCAGGGAAGAAGATCCAATTATTGCCGAAACCTTAAAAGGATTTAAGTTTAGCCATCTAGTAGGTTTAGGTGTCACCGACCCCTCTGACTTAAACCGTTTTGTAGATTTTTTGCGTTCAAAGCAACGCTTTGCTGGACTAGCCCAAGTTTCAGCCGATAATCCCGAGCCACAGGTTATTTTTGGCCATGCTAAACCTAGAAACCCAAAACATCAAGCACGCTGTATTATTAGATATGAAGATGGTCAGATCATTGAAAGAATCGAAGTTTGGAACCTACACATAACTCTTTACAAAGAACTGATTCCTGAAGCAACAAGAGCACACTATGAGGGATACTGGGAACGCCATCCTGGATGGGAGAAAAACCCTGCTCTTTGGCAAAGAACTTGGTCAGAAGCAGAGCTTGGAACCTTGTTGGGAAAAGTTAAGCCTGATTCTCGTCCCAAGTTTCCAATTGGAATTGATGAAATGGATGCCCTAGTAGATCGGTTATTTGGAGAATCTTTTACTGATGCAACTTTAAGATCCAGGAATCCCGATCTTTCGCTTAGAAAAGTAGAATCAGGCTTTAACCGAATCAATTTGCTCGAACTTGGAATACCCGAAGCAGACATTTGTCAAATCATTGAATTTTTATTGAGTGACCAAATGAAAACAGCTCTTAACGAACAGGACTATAACCCCATACCCGTGACCCTCGATGAATCAGAAATAGACGTCGAGTTCAAAATTTACGAAGATAGATTTTGGGACGATGAAGATGGCAACGACCAGCTTACGATGGGAATTCGTTTAGACACCACAGACGGGAAACCTCTTTGGCAACTCCGAGGTACGGTTCATCGATTAATCGAAGGGTAAAATAATGCTTAAAACAAAACTTATAGCATTTGATGTGAATCAGAGCAAAGCAAAAAGCCTTCCTTCGGCACAAGAGCTATTGCTTGAGCTAACTACTAAAAGCGTTAGCGCCGAAAGACTTCGCATGGCTGGAGTGGCTGTCTCATCTCATATACTATCAAGTCCCCAAGGAAAGGAGATTGCTAGAAGGGCGCTGGAAACAATAGTAGCTTCTCTGGATCCTTTCTTTGCTGTTCATCCTGACATACACCAAAAACTATTAGCCCATGGTATTACCTCAAGACAGGATACAGAACGTTGTCTCAACCTGTGCACTTCTCAAGCTCTAAAAGATGCAATAGGCGCTGCTCTTACCTCTCCGCAAAATGCTATCCCTCCGATAGAGATACGACTCGAAGATGCAAGAGCAACCTTACGTTACAGGTTTTCCCAAAGAAGCCAAAACTCCGCACAAGAGGTATTAACTCTAACAAGAGATGATACCGTCGATGAAATCCTTTTAATTGACCACCAAATTGTTTACGAAAATGATCCAAGAGTAAGCCAAGAAACACTAGACAGCCGTGCCCCTTGGGAATATTCTCCCTGGAACCCTAGCCCAAACCGGTTTTAACAGAAGGAAAACGTAAATGTATAAACTAAAACTGATAGCCTTTGATATGAATCAGAGTGTGTTAGACACCCTCCCCACCCTCTTCCAACCCTGACATCAGCTTAACTCATCATCTTAGCATTAGGACTAGGCCCATCCAAAAAGGCGGAGGCCTACAAATAGTGGAATCTATAACAGGATCTGCTTCTGTTGATGAGGACTCAACATCTATTTATCATCACGAAGGCAGAGCGTGATTTTGTGTCAGTAACAAAAGGGGACACACGCTTCCCGAATAAAAGGGGACGGACCCCTTTTATTCGGGAAGCGTGTGTCCCCTTTTAGTGTGAGCGTGA
>JABMSE010000100.1 GCA_013204645.1 Candidatus Saganbacteria bacterium
CAACAGAATTAATTCTGTTGATTTTTAAAAGCGGAACCGAGACTTTAGTCTCAGGTTCCTTGTGTCCACTATAGCCTCACAGAGCTTATGGAAAATGACTAAGGAGGAATTATAAAATGGCAAATTTAAGAGTAGGGCCACGGTTAACGCGGGTACAACAAAAGGCAAGGGATAAAGGGAATAGAGATCGGCGTTTGTGGCAGAAGACTTATACTCCCGGAGGCTTTCTATTAAGGGCGCGTGAGGTCTTTGGTAAAACTGAACTACAACTAGCGGCATTAGCCCTCAAGGTTGATAGGTTGCGCATGGAAGGCTTGGTTCCGGAACTGAGAGCTGTCTCAGCTGGCAAATTTGTAATGGGAAAAGATAGTAGTCCACTTCTCCAGCCAGACAACCTACCGGTGGGGGAAATAACAATTTCTCGGCCATTTGATATTGGCAGATACGAGGTAACAAATAGGGAGTTTGAAGTGTTTGTAAGGCTTCGAGGATATGAAAACGAAGAATACTGGTCAGCTGAAGGAAGGGTTTGGAAAAAAGAGCAGTCTAGCGATATTACTGGCCCAAAATGGTGGGAAACAGGAGAGCATAATAGTGGTCCAAACTCTCCCCATTATCCTGTGGTGGGAGTAACTTATTATGAGGCCGAGGCCTATTGCAACTGGTTAAGTAGGGTTACAAGGCAAAAATTTAGGATTCCAACTGAGGCAGAAGGGGAGTGGGCTGCACGGGAAATAGATGGAAGAGAATTTCCTTGGGGCAATGAATGGGATCCTTCTAAGGTAGCTTCGGGTACCAGGGGAAGTCAGCCAGTAAGTTTTCATCCCGAGGGTGGAAGTCATTTTGGGGCTGAGGATCTTTCTGGAAATGTGAGGGAATGGCGATCAGATTGGTATAATGCTAAGGGCTATGATCCAAAAGCCTTAGTGGATCCTCAGGGTCCTCCAGCAGGTATGGCCAACCTCTACAAGGTTGTCCGTGGTGGTTCCATGCTTAATACCGATAGGGATAGTTTTACTACCTACCGCCGTGCCTGCAGTCGTCCCCAAGACAGAAACTACTATAGTGGTTTCCGGGTGGTTAGAGAAAAGTAGCTTGAAAGAGGTCTGTCCCTATTCTAAAAATCCGGAAATGGGCCGGTGCCACAACCTAAACAAGCGTCTGAACCACCGTTACATCCACCTTCTGCTCCAGTGGGTTCACACGCTAATCTTCCTGCTTCGCCCCCACCACTACAATCAAAATCTGCAGATCCACCAGTAGAGATGCATTGTTCCATATCCGCCACTTCTCCAGCGGTACATCCGCCACGATCTACAGCTTCCGCTCCAGAAGAGCAATTATCTCCCACACCATACCGCGACGCTAAACTAATTAAGCCAGGTTTCGAATATTTACCCAAGGCTCCCAAATTCTCATTTTCTTTCATATCAATTGTTCCCTTTACATTAAAATTTGCTATTTACTATATTGTACATATGGAAGTTTACATTACTTCTTGGGTTTGTCAAGTTCCCTTTTTCGCTTCCCCCAAAGGGGGCCCCCATAAAAAGGCTTGCCCTAATCGTGCCGAAGGGCTAAAATGTTAATCTGATGAAAACCAAGACCGATTATCTATATTTCACCACCAAAAATAAAAAAGAAATTATCAATATAACCGATGAAGTTCAGGAAATCGTTACAAAATCTGGTGTAAAAGAAGGAATGGTCCTGGTTTCGGCTATGCATATCACTGCAGCAGTTTTTGTAAATGATGAGGAGCCGGGCATAAAGCAGGATTTTTTGGAATGGGCCGAAAAGCTGGCTCCTTTTAGAAGAGATTATAAGCATCATCGAACTGGCGAGACCAATGGCGACGCCCACCTAAAAAGCATTCTTTTCCATCACGAGGTCCTCGTTCCCATAACTTCCGGTGCGCTTGACTTTGGCCCCTGGCAGCAGATTTTTTATGGGGAATTTGATGGACAGCGCAGAAAAAGAATTGTGGTTAAGGTGATGGGTGAGTGAAGCGCCTCAATGTCCGAGTTGCCCCTAATGCTAAACAAAATAAGATAGTTTCCGAGCCCAATCGCCTCAAGGTTTACCTGACGGTTCCCCCCATAGAAGGCAAAGCCAACAAAGCCTTGATTAAACTTCTTGCCGAACATTTCAAAATCAAAAAGAATCAGATAACCATTGTGAAAGGGAAGAAGAGTAGGGATAAGGTTTTGAGGGTTCGCGGATAAAAATTGTTTTTTTGCTAAAGAGAGTGTTTTGTGTGAAATTTTTGATATTAATTAACGATAATTCTATGTATGAGATTATCACGAACTGCCATAGTGGGCCCCAAATACCGATTCGCGCAGCATACGGATAGAACCTGTGTTGAATATGAATGGCGAGGTAGCCAACACAGCATTCCCATTGGCCTTAAGGCTGTTCCTTCTTCGAAACCAACCACATTTAAAATAATTTTGTTTGATCAAGATGGGGAGAGGGTGGGGGAAAATGAATCCATAATATCAGGTGATAGTGCATATCTGTTCCGCATTAAACTCGACGAAAATATGCGTGGTATTGGACTTGCTCCGGTTTTAACTAATATAAGCCTTTTCCACCTCATGAGCACTTGTGGTTTGAGCCCCCAGGCATTGTACGTGAAACGGGTGATGAGTGACAGAAGTTCCATGTTGGGAGCGTTGGTAAACGTTCTAAATTTTGGTTTTAGTGAAATGAGGAAAGCTTCCGTTGAAAGTCTTATCAGGCATGCTGAGCGTCCAACAGCTGACAAGCGGTTAGAATTTGTTGAAGGAAGAGGTGGTATTCCTGTGCCGGTTATGAGGATCGGCCGGCGAAGGGTTGTTTTTTATCCGTCGCTTAGGGAAAAGGTCGTGGTTGCTTTGATGGAGGATGTCGAGGGATTGGAAACCCTTTTGCGGTACAGGCATGCTTTTCTTACCCGGACTGATTACTATCTTTGTTCCGAGGCAATTGAGATAATGCCGGATTACATGGCATTGTTACCGGAGAACCCCGAGATTATTGTGTGACCAACCTCCCGCACCTAATTTCTGTCCCCATCTTTCTCTGTCAATATAAATAGAGATGCTGTTTGCGCTGTCCGAAGGGGCAACTGGTCGCAAATTGCGACCACACATGCATGCTGAGGGGCCTTTGTGCGTTAAGCGACAAAACCCGACCAGATTAGTCGGGTTAATTGTATTCTTCGTTGACAAACCCCGCTGTTTTTTCTATACTTGACTAATATAATCGAGATACTCAAGTAAGAGTGAAATTTTTGTTGGGTTATATACGATATACAAGTATATAATAAGGGGGGGTATAAAGAATGAGTGTATTGGAAAACAAGGATGATTTGGTAGTTTTGGTGGACAAGCTCAATTTTAAGGAAAAGGTTGAGAGGTCACTGGATTTAATTTCTGAGGCCTATAAGAAATTTGGGGATGGGTTGGTGATTGCCAATAGTTTGGGAAAGGATTCAGTTGCAGTCTGGGACCTGGCCAAAAGGGTAAGTCCCAAAATCAGGGGATTTATCGTTACTACTAGATTCAAACCAAAAGAGACCAAGAAGTTTATGCAAGAAACAGTTGCTAAATACCCGGAAATGAAAGTTTTTGAGAATAATGCTAAAATTGCCGATAAACTTTATAAAACGGATCCCGATAAGTGCTGCGATATCTTAAAAGTTCAACCCACTCGCTGGGCAATCAAAGAGATGAAAATTAACTGTTGGGTCACTGGATTGCGTTGTACTGAAGGAAGGACGCGCACCGATTTTAAGGAAGTCGAAGAAAGAGATAAGGGATTAATTAAACTCAATCCCATATTGATTTGGAAAGAAAGAGAGGTCTGGCAATATCTGGCCTTATATCAGGTTGGGGTTAATCCACTTTATAAGGAAGGCTATCGTTCGTTAGGCTGTGAGCCCTGTACTCACATTTCCAGCGATGATGATGAACGTGCTGGACGTTGGATTGGAACTAGTAAATGTGGCGGAGAGTGTGGAATCCACACTCGTCCTTTAATCAATTTTAATGGTGAAGGAATCTAAGTAATTAACAATTAAGGAGCTATTTTGGTGAAAAGATATATTATTTTATTAATTATTCTCTTATTTGCGGTTTCCGCAGGGGCTTTTGAAGTAAATTTGGAAAAGGAAAGTATAAATGTTTCTGCTTATATCCAAACCCGCTACACAATTTCTCCGTCCTCTACGGATCAATTTACCGTTCCCCGCTTGCGATCTGATATTTGGGGAAATGTCACTGAGAATTTTGCCTATCTAGTTGAACTGGATGCCACAACTTCACCGGCTCTTATTTATGGGTGGATTGATGTTTTGCCGAACAAAGTTACCAAGATAAGATTTGGTCGTTTTTATTATCCTTTTGGCCTAGAATATACAACGCCACCTTCAAGATTTGATACTATAAATCCCACGCTTACGCTTTGGAATCTTTTGGGCTTTTCCCGGGATAACGGGGTCCAGCTTAGTCAAAATTTTAATAGTTTTAAATATGCTTTAGCCTTTATGAATGGTGCGGATAATCAAACATCTGATGATAATGAAGGCAAAGATATTTTTGGAAGGTTTGTTTATCAAGGAATCAAGGATTTAGATGTTGGACTGTCTTTTCAAGTTGGCAAGGTGGGGACCACTGAAGCCGATTGTCAAAGAATCGGTGCGGAATTAAGTTATGTCTGGGGGAATTTCGGCCTAAAATCTGAATATATTCGCGCCACAGACAACAATATCAAAAAGTGGGGTTGGTATGTACAACCTTCATTATGGGTTAATTCTTCCCTTCAAGGAGTGGTCCGTTTTGAATATTGGGATCCAAATACCCAGACGGCAGCAAATCGCCAAACCATTACCACTTTGGGGG
>JABMSE010000101.1 GCA_013204645.1 Candidatus Saganbacteria bacterium
TTAAAAAACACTCCCTGCCAAAATATAGTTTTTATTGGGGCAATTGGGGGGCTAAAGAAGGGCGTGAAAATTGGCGACATAATCATCTCGGGAAAAGAAAAAGATATATATTCGGTGAGCTCAATTCACCACGAAACGCGTAAGAAAATGTTGTCTTTGCGTAAAAAAGGTGTTGTGGGAATTGATTTTGAAAGCCAAACTTTTTTTGAGGGCGCCCGGGCAGCAAAACTTAAAGCCTTTGCCTACTATCTAGTTACTGATCTTCCTTTAAGCTTTCCTTTTTACCGAAAAAAAAGCGAGAAACAAAAGCTGAAGATAAAGGATGCACTCTCTTCGATCGTATGCAGAATAAGCACATCAAATATATTAATAAGGTCAAAAGACCGATCATAGGTCCTTGTCCTTGTGCCGTTGATCATCTTTCCTGTGGCTATGTGGTTATAAGCCATATTTTAGGTTGTCCCTATAATTGTACTTACTGTTTTTTACATACCTTTTATGGCAAGGATGAGATCGTAGTCTATAATAATGAAAGGGATATCCTGGCCCAGCTCTCACGCTATCTGGCGAGCGCCAAAAAGCCCTTAAGAGTTGGTACCGGCCAGTATTCAGATAGCTTAGCTATGCCAGAAGCTGTTTCTCTTGGAGTCAAACTGGTTAATTTTTTTGCTGAGCAGGACCAGCATATTTTTGAACTTAAGACCAAAAGTGCTTTGGTTGATAAGTTGTTGGACTTAGAGCACAAAGGCAGAACCGTTGTAGCTTGGTCAGTTAATCCACAAAATATAGCAAAAAGCGAGGAATTAGGCGCGCCTGGTTTAACTGAGCGGATTCAGGGAGCGAAAAAATGTTGTCAGGCTGGATATCCCGTGGCCTTCCATTTTGACCCGATTATTTTTTATCCGGACTGGGATAAAGACTACAGAGAAGTTGTTGATTTGATTTTTTCTGAAGTTGACCCCCAATATATTGCCTGGATTAGCTTGGGGGCGCTACGTTATGCGCCAGAGCTTAAAAGCATAATTGCTAAGCACTTTCCTCATTCAAGAATTATATCCGATAAATCGACGAGGGGAGAGGATGGCAAAATGCGCTACCCTGAGTCTACCCGCATTGAAATTTTCAAAAAGATGAACCAGCTAATCCGTGCGCATTCAAAGGACGTCTATCTTTATTTGTGCATGGAAAATATCGAGGTTTGGAAAAGGTCAAAAATTGAAAATAGCGAAAACAATCCCTTTGGCCGCTATTTTAGCTATTTTGAAAAGAAAACTCGAGGATAAGAACTAATCAATCGAAATCATGCCGATGCTTTGCACTTTTACCTGAGGAACAATCTCGTTATAAGAAAGAACTGCTACATCCGGGAAGCTGCGTTCAATAAAGCGCTTGAAATGTGGGCGCAGGCGAGGGGAACACAAGGTCACTGCCCCTAGTTTCATTCTCTTAAAATTTCTAAGATGGCTTGATATCTGGACCAGTATTTTTTCTCCAACATTTGGATCAACCGCTAGAAAAGATCCGTATTCCGATTGATGGATAGCGCCGATCAAGGTTTCTTCAAGGGATGGATCAATGGTTACAACCGTAGTTACGCCTTCCTTATTGGTGTATTTTTCGCAGATTTGTCTGGCCAGGGATTGTCTTACATACTCTGCCAAGATGTTAATATCGCGCGAAAGGTGGGCATAATCAGCTAGTTTTTCTAAGATAGTGGATAAATCACGGATAGAAACTCGTTCGCGAACCAGCAGCTGAAGTACTTTATGGACCTGTCCCAAGGAGAGAAGGTCAGGGATTAATTCGCGCACAATGGCGGCGTTGGAGTTTTTTACCAGCTCAATCAATGATTGTACATTCTGTCGAGTCATGATTTCATCGGCATGGCGTTTAACCACTTCAGCAAAGTGTTGGGAAATTACCTCGACCGGTGATTGGGATGTGATTTCAAGCTTTTGTAGTTCAGAGATTGCTTCATCTGGTACCCAGGTAACCAGGTCGCCGGAAGTTGGATTTTTAGCTCCGATCCCGGTTATTTTTTTTGCCTTTAATTGGGCCAGCGGCATATCAACCATGATGTGTCCCATTTTGACCTCCCCGGAAGAAATCTTGGTTCCCCTAATTTCAGCAACGTACTGGTCAGGGGGAAGGCTTAGGTCATCCATAACGCGTACCCCAGGGATAACAAACCCTAGATCTTGGCCGATGTTGTAACGGATAAGAGTTATTCTCTCCAGCAATGGTCCTTTTTGGGCTGGATCAATTAAGGGGATAATGTTTCTGCCGCATTTAAGAGAAAGAGGGTCAAGCCCCAAAGTTCCTAAAATACTTTCGGGCTTTTTCATTACATCTTTCGCCGAAACTTCCTCCGTTACCTCTTGAGCCTCGTCTTTAAGACCTTGCGTGCGCATCAGGACCAAAGCGATAATGCCAGAAAGCGAAGCTATTATTAGGAAGGGAATGGTTGGAATTCCGGGGATCAAGGCAAAGATGCCTAGGATAATACAGACAAAGGCAAAAGCGCGTGGTTGAGCAAAAAGTTGGGTGGCAATATCAGTTCCCAGGCTCATTTCCGAAGCTGATTTTGTGATAACCAGACCAGTTGCAATAGAAACTAGCAGGGCGGTTAGCTGGGCGACAATTCCGGCGCCAACGGTGAGCAATGCATAAAGAGAAAGCGCTTCCATCACACCCATGCCGCCCTGGAGCCATCCAACCAGAATCCCACCAATGATATTTACCATAACAATGATAATTCCGGCAATTGCGTCTCCACGCACAAATTTGTTAGCACCATCCATGGAACCGAAGAAGGTGGCTTCTCTCTCTATTTTGCGACGACGAGTGCGTGCTTCGGTAGCATCAATTAGTCCGGCATTTAAATCTGCGTCAATTGACATTTGTTTGCCTGGCATTGCATCCAGGGTAAAACGAGCGGCTACTTCTGCCACGCGTTCGGAACCTTTGGTAATAACTACGAAGTTAACAATGGTAATAATTGAAAAGATAATGGCACCGACAATATAGTTTCCTCCAACCACAAAATCACCAAAGGCGGTAATTACTTCTCCGGCATACCCTTGCGTTAAAATTAGGCGGGAAGCTGCGATGTTTAGCGCTAAACGCAAGACCGTAATAACCAGCAAAACTGATGGAAAGACAGCAAATTCAAGCGGTTCTTTAAGATACATTGCCACGAGCAAAATAACCAGGGAAAAAGAAATACTCATCGTAAGCAGAATATCCAAGATAAAGGGCGGAAGAGGAACGATCATCAAAGCAATAATGACAACCAGCAGCAGGGCAACCGCAAAGTCGCTTATGCTAAACATCTTTACAACGTTCTTAAAATCAAATCCTGGAACAGCCATATTAATTTAAACTCATTATACCTTTAGCGTGGAGCTAAGGCAATAGACGCCTTTTTGCGCATTTCACGATCTTTTTTGATTTTATAAACGTAAGCCAGGACTTGAGCTACGGCTTGATAAAGGTCAGGTGGAATTTCTTGATTGATTTTGGTTGTACGATAGATAGAACGTGCCAGGGGTTCATTTTCTACGATTGATATTTCATGCGTTTCAGCAATACGCCGAATTTCTTGGGCTACTTTCCTTTCTCCTTTGGCTAATAGCTTAGGCGCCTTCATAGTTTGTGTGTCATATTTCATGGCGACAGCAATGTGGGTTGGGTTAGTAACAACTACATCGGCTTGAGGAACTGCACCCATCATCCTCTGATAAGCCGCCTGACGCTGAAGATCCCGCATCCTTTGCTTAACGAGAGGGTCTCCTTCTAGGCGCTTGTATTCTTCCTTTACTTCCTGGCGTGTCATGCGTAGGTTTTTCATATATTCCCAGCGCTTGTAGAGATAATCAAGAATAGCAATGGCAATGTAAAATAGGCCTACTCGGATAGCAATTTTATAAACGATGGAAGCCCCTAAAGCTAGGATGTCCCAAGGTTGAGCTTCTGATAGAATAATAATAGAGGGCAGATCATCTTTGGCTGCATACCAGGCAATGTAAAAAACGATGACAATTTTTAATATAGATTTTATTAATTCTACCAGTCCCTGAAGAGAGAACATCTTTTTCATTCCCTCAAGTGGATTTAACTTTTCAATTTTAGGGGTTAAGGGGTCAAAGGAGAGGAGAAATCCGGTTTGCAGAGCTTCGGCCAAAAAAGTTGAGATGAATACAATCGCAAAAACAGGCAGCAGAACCAAGGCCAGGGCGCGCAGGCCCAAGAGCAGGGCATAGGCTGCGAGGTTAATAGTAAAATTAGTTGTAGCCTCGGGAATTAAAACGTAAATGGATTTTGTCATTTCAGCCAGATTAAGCCACATGGAAGGCCCGATATATTTCAAAATAGAATAAGCCAATAGCAATACAAAAGCTACTGTTATCTCCCGGCTTTTAGCAACTTGGCCTTTTTCTCTTGCTTCCCGCAGCCTGTGTGGCGTTGGTTCCTCAGATTTATCTCCGCCTTGCTCTCCCAATTATTCCCTCCTATTTTAGGACGTTTAACAATAATACCGTTTGTTCCAGCATAAAGGCAATCAGTTTATTAATATATTTTACCAAAAAGGGTAAGCTTAGTAAAAAGCCGATAAGCCCCAAACTGGGCTTGACCTGGAAGCCAAGCATAAATACGTTTACCTGGGGGGCTACTCGGGAAACTATGCCAAAGGTGAAATCCGATATGAAAATTAAAAGTATAACCGGGGCAGCCAGTTTGATCGCCGTTACCCAAAGGGCTGACCCTAGACCAATCAGTTGCAAAACCAAGTTTGGGGAAGCGAAATTTGCCATTTTTCCCACAGGTAGGGCTTGGAAACTTTGGTTGAAGGCAGAGAGGATCAAGTGATGGCCATCGGCGGTGATAAATATTATGATGGCGGTATAGAAGGCTAATCTACCTATAACCGATATTACAGCTCCAAAAACTGGGTCAAGAGCTGTTGCTACCGATAGCCCCATTTGCATGTCCATGATTTCCCCGGCGGCTTGCACGCCAATAAAAATAATATTACATACAAATCCAATAAGAAAGCCTATGGCTACTTCGATCACCACGGCTAGGATCAAGCCTACTAGACTTTGGGGAAGGGTTTTGGAAATGGGAACAACAAACCATAAAACCAATGAGATCCAAATAGCCAAGGCTGTTTTTCCAAACATGGGAAAGCTTTTGGAGCTAAAGATAGGAGCCTGGATGAATACGCCCGCGATTCTACCCAGGATTAAAAAGAAAACAACCAGTTGACCAATGCTTATTATCATCGCACCATATTTGGAATGGTGCTCCACAAGGTGGTGGTAAAATCCACCATAATGGATATTATCCAGGGTGAGGTGAAAGCCACCATCAAGAGCACGGAGATAACCTTGGGAACAAACGTTAAAGTTTGCTCCTGTATCTGGGTGACGGCCTGGAATAAACTGATCGTAAAACCAACCATCAAGCCCACTCCCACAATAGGGAGTGAAACCATGAGGATGGTTATGACTCCCTGATGTAGCACTTGTACTGCAAAATCTTGTCCCATATTATCTAAAACTCATTAATAGTCCACGCGAGATTAAATTCCATCCGTCAACTAAAACAAACAAGAGAACCTTGAAAGGCAGCGAAACCATGACCGGGGATAACATGAACATCCCTAAAGAAAGCAAGATGTTAGCGACTGTCAAATCAATAATAATGAAGGGTACAAATAACAAGAAGCCAATTTGGAAAGCGGTTTTTAGTTCGGAAATCATGAACGAGGGAATTAAAACATAAATTGGGATCTCATCTGGTGATTTTGGAGCTTTGATTTGGGAAAACTGAATAAATAGAGCCAGGTCTTTTTCTCGAGTTTGCCTTAGCATAAATTTCCGCAAGGGTTTCATTCCAATCTCGAAGGCTTGGCCTTGGGAAATTTTGCCTTGATTGTAGGGGGTAATGGCATTTTCATTTACTTCTTCCCATACTGGAGACATAATAAAAACTGTCATAAAAAGCGCCAGTCCTACGATAACCATATTGGGAGGAACCTGTTGAGTTCCGATAGCCGTGCGCGCCAGGGCAAAAACAATTATTATGCGCAAAAAAGAAGTCACTGAAATCAAGAAAAAAGGAATCAAGGATATTACAGCTAAAGAAAGGACCAATTGGATGCTATTGCTAAATTGGGGAGAGGACATAATGCTGTTTAGGTTAAGTTGGGCAGTTAAAGGAGAGCTGGCCTGAGCCATGACTGCTCGGCAGAGAAACATGGTTAAAAAGAAGGTCGAGATATTTTTCTTCATTTATCCTGCTATAGCACTAGGTTTTCTGGGTCGATTTTATCTATGCGAGTAATTTGTTTATTGCTTACTGCAATTAACCAAGCGCTTTGTCCTACCTGTAATATATAAGCGGCTACCTGTGGCTCCAGATAAATCCGATCGGTAATTTTAATGATTTTGCCACTGGCAGAACTTGCTTTTAGCCTAGGAAGCACATATTTTGAGACCAAATAAATAATAGCGATAACAACCAACAGAGAAAAGAAAACCTGCATTATGTATCCAAAAGTGATAATGGGAGTGCTTTGAAAAACGACGACCTCGCTGGTCATTTTATCACCACGTTTGTGATACGCAGGCCATAATAATCGTCAATGGCAACAACTTCTCCTTGGGCAATGAGTTGCCCTCCCACTTTAAGATCAAGTGGTTCTCCGGCCAGACGACTTAGCTCTAGGATAGACCCTTCAGATAGTTCGAGGATTTCCTTAAGCGAAAGCTCGGTTTGGCCCAGTTCCACTGTGGCCTTTATCGGGATATTTCCTAAGGCCTTTTGTTCAATCTTTTCCCCTTTTTGTTCTCCTCCAAACTCAGGAAACTTTACATTTTTTACTTCCATTTTTTCCTCCTTATATTCCTTCTTCTGGGAATTCTTCTTCTTTAAACTCTTCCTCCACTAATAAGTCATCTTCGGGGAAGTCTTCTTCGAATTTTTCTTCATCAAAGTCATCTAATACAGATTTTTCTTTTTTAGGTATGATATTGGGTTTTGGCGGAGGAGCTTTTTGGGCGATTCCTAATACTTCTTTGCTTTCCTCGGTTTCGTCTGGTTCAGTTTTTATTTCTGCTAATTGGGGTGGGGGGACACAAACAACCGAAGGGTCCTTTAATCCCATTATGCGAATCGTATTTTTTTTGTTTTTAATGCCGGGCTGGCTTAATAATTTGAGAGTATTTCCCAAGGTAACTGGAATGGCTTCCGCAATTTGAGTTTCAAGTGATACCACATCTCCAATTTCAAGTTGTTGTATGTCATTGGTGCTTAGCTCGGTTTCTCCTAAAGTAGCACAGATAGGTGCAACGATTTTAGAAAGCAAACTTTGCGGAAGAATGGAAAAGTTTAAATCCCGGCTTTGTTCCTTTTGATTCGCTTGTTCCAGTAAGGTCCTTAGGGTATTGCCGCAATAGCCAATATAAAGTTTTGCTGGTGGATTATCGGCCAAGGAAACTTCAGCACAAAAGATTACAAAGGTTGAAGAAGGATTAATGGTTTGATCCATAGTTGCATCTGGCGACGAAACGATTGAAAAGACTGGGGTTTGAATGGTATTTTCAAAGACTCGGCCCAGAAGCGGCATGTAGGAGGCGATGGCTGTTGTAAGGGTTATTTTTTCAGCCTCGGTTAAGGAGCGATTAATAGCATCTAAATCGCGGCTTCCGAGCGCGTAGTTTATGATGGAATTAGTCAAAGACATATCCAAGAAAGTGGAAGCAGGATCATGCACTAGCGGAATTGCAATTTTTCCTTGGACCAAGGGACCCGAAAGGCCGCGTAAGAAATTTAGATAAGTGGTTTGTTCAACTGACACAGAGAAAAGTTCAACTGCCATAGCCAGGTCAATTTTAAAACGCTTTAGCAGATCCTCTACAAAACGATAGTGGATTAAGAGGGCTTGATTTAATTCTTCTTTGGAGAGGCGGTCAAATCCGTAGAGACCACTCTTGACTTTCTTAATCAAAACTTTAGGTGGTTTATAGGTTGTCCAATCACCGATAGCCGGAGCCAGCTTTATGACTCTTTTTTGGGACGCTATTTCTGATTTAGTTGTTTTTCGTTCTAGCACCATTATATTTGAATACTCTTTTCAAATGTTCTGGGGCTAAAATAGGCCCTCTCTACCACCGCTCAAGACTAAAAACTCAACCCTCACACCAATTACTTAATTTACCCTAGTTTACTAATAAATTCCGAGATCATATCCGAAGCCATCTGTAGTATGGCTAAGTTTCCGCTTATGGAATTTTGCAGCTCCATTGCGTTGATCGTTTCCGTCATATAAAAAACATTTGATTGCTCAAGTTCTCCAGGCCTAATTGAACCAACCGCGCCGCCCGGAGCCTGGGCTGTGGCTGGGGCACCCGAGGCCAGACTTTGAGCAAAAGTTGTGCTATCTGCTTGAATCAATCCGCCCGGGTTTCCAAAATAAGTTAAGGCAATGCGATAGCCGGTTGAAGTATAACTGCTTCCGCCATCTGCCGTGTATTCAAGCGTTCCATCTGATTGCCATTGATAATCTGATATACTCCCGGAGGGAAGGTTGCTAATAGCAACCATGTTGCCAGAGTTATTTAATCCATAGACTAGCATCCCGTTTGAGCGGAGGTTCCCGGCTGAATCAATGCTAAAATTTCCGGCGCGAGTGTAGCGAAAGGTTTCGCCGTTGTCAGCGGAAACAATAAAGAGACCATTGCCTGAAATAGCTAGATCTAAACTAGATCCTTCCACGTATTCCCCAGATGAAAAGTCAACAGCAACATTTGAAACTGTCATGCCTTGTCCAAACTGCTTAGGGTTAGTTCCTCCCATGTTATTTTGGGCTGCTGCTCCTTGAGTTAAAACCTGCTCAAAAATTGATTGAAAAGAAACATCTATTCTCTTGTAACCGGTTACGTTCATATTAGCAATATTGGAGGAGGTAGCTTGGAGTGCGACATTATAAGCTTCAATAGCGTTTTGTGCATTATTCATTATTTCATACATGTTTAAGAAGCCTCCTTAGTTGCTAACACTTTGATTTCAGAAACATTGATATTAGCGCGTTTAAGGGCAAGTTCTAATTCTAACAGGGATGATTCAATTAATTTGCGCAACTCTTCGGGCACCTGGATTTGGATGGATACCATGCCAGATTGCGAGGTTAGCGTCAAAAGGATTTCTCCAAGATTTCCTGGACGAAGTCCCAGGGATAATTGCGCCGAGCCTTTTTGGGAAACGACTTCCATCTGGGATACGATTTGGTCAACCAGAAATTGTAGATCAAAGTTAGACAAGAAAGTGCCATCTAATTGGGATTGAAAGAAAAGTGAAGAGGCCGAAAGGTTGGGGGTGAGCCAGCCGCTCTGCATGAGCAGATCCTGCAAGATAGTTTGGGAAGGCTTGGTAGAATAATTTTGGAGTAGTCCTTCTAAAGCTTGTACTGCACTGGTTTGATTTGTAGAATTCGTATTGGCATCTTGTGAAGATAAAACTATTGAGTGCTCGGGATTTGTTTCTACGTCAGAAAAAAGAGAAACTCTCTTGGGCGTTAGTGCATTATTTGAAGCGCCTGGGTAGTCAAACCAAGCGGAAAAATTAAATTGGTTGATGGGCGAAAACATGAGCGAAAGCTGTTTTGTTTCTTCTTCAAGATATTGGGTAAAGGAGGTAGAGGAATTAGAAGGATTTTGGACAAAGGAACCCTCAAACAGGTTGGGTTCATTTGACTGGATTCCTGCAACTTGAAGTGTCACGCTGCCTCCTCTTATATTATCGAAAGTTTAGCTAAAAAACTTGCGTCCGTCAAGTGGAAAAAGCCCCTCAAGTCCCGATTACCATTATTCTATCATAATGTCTCGGGATCCCGACTAAGTGGAATAGTGATTGCCGAGGGCGGGATTCGAA
>JABMSE010000102.1 GCA_013204645.1 Candidatus Saganbacteria bacterium
AAGAATTTGATATTTTTTCTCGCTTGCCCTGAGCTTGCTTGCATTGAGCTTGTCGAAATGTCGAAGGGCTCGTCCAACTCGCTGCGAAAAAAAAATAAATTCTTGCACTTGTCTTCGATGGCTTATGTTGGTGTATGGTACAGTGTTGCAATTCCCCTTCTCTTTCTAAGAGAAGGGGGCAAAGGCTTTACTTAAGCGGGGATGAGTTAGGTTTATTGGCCTGGGACCATTCTAGCCTCTTTATCCGCGGAAAGGATATCCTCTAAAGATGGGCTCTCTTTATTCTGATGTTTATCCAAGGCTGCCTTAATTTTGAGGGGCAGCTCAGCAAAATTGATTTTGCCTTTTAAAAACAGTTTAATGGCTTCTTCGTTGGCGGCATTTAAAACCGCGGGAAGGGTTCCGCCTTTTTTGCCGGCTTCATAGGCATATTCCAAACAGGGAAATTTGCTTTTGTCGGGTTGCATAAAATCCAGTTTAGAAAGTTTGGCAAAGCTTAAGTGATTCCAGTGATTGGCCATTCTTTTTTCCTCGAGCAAGGCGTATTGAATGGGAATCCGCATATCTGGTGCGCCCAACTGCGCTTTAATTGACCCGTCCACAAACTCGACAAAAGAATGAATCGTGCTTTGGGGATGAATCAAAACTTCTATTTTAGAATAAGGAAGATCAAACAAATAATGGGCTTCAATTACTTCAAAGCCTTTGTTCATCAAGGTAGCAGAATCAATGCTAATCTTGGGTCCCATTTTCCAGGTAGGGTGTTTTAAGGCTTCCCGAGCCGTTAGGCTGGCAAATTTTTCAACTGGGGTTTTAAGAAAAGGGCCGCCTGAAGCAGTTAAAACAATTTTTTGAATGGTTTTTGGGTCTTCGCCTTTTAAGCACTGGGCAATGGCACTGTGCTCGGAGTCAATGGGAAAAACTTTGATCCCGGCGGCCTTGGCTTCCTTCATAAAAATCTCGCCGGCTGCGACTAAGACTTCTTTGGTGGCTAAGGCAATATCTTTTTTGGCTTTAACCGCCTCGAGCACCGGAATCAAGGAAAGAGACCCAGGGATAGCTGCTACAACCATTTTGGCCGATGGTTCGGTTGCGACTTTGATCAAGCCCTCTTGTCCAACAAAAATTTGGGTTTTGCTTGCGCCTAATTTTTCCGCAACTTTTTGCTTTACTTCTTCGCTGGCAACGGAAACAATCTTTGGGGAAAACTTCTTGATTTGCTCGACAATGAGGTCAACTTCATCCTTGGCTGCTAAAGCCACAACCGTTAAGCTGCTAGGAAAGATTGAGACTACTTCTAGGGTTTGTTTGCCAATTGATCCAGTTGAGCCCAAAATAGCGAGGCCTTTTTTCATGATGAGGGTATTATACACTAAAATAATGACTAATTACTAACCCTTCGACAACGCTCAGGGTTAGTGCCAAGCACCAATGAGGCACCGAAGAAAGTGCAAGAATTTATTTTTTTTCGCAGCGAGTCGGACGAGCGAGAAAAAATATCAAATTCTTGCACTTATCCGATAGGCACCTAGGGTACCAATTAAATAGTAACCTGTCCCCATTTAAAATTACCCCATCGGTAAATCTATAAGCTGCTCAAGTCTTTCTTTTACTCCTGGTGGTGGTTGAAGAATTGGTTCAACGCCCGCAAGCAAGTCCTGTAAAACCCTTCTCGCAGAGTCAGTGTGGCGGGTCAGAAGTCGATGGCCAGTGGTACTTTCTTTATATAAATACTCCCGTTCTAAAACATCCAAAACCGCACTAATAATAGCTGGTCTTTCAATAATAACATTAACCGCTATGGGACGAAGCTCCTCTGGGCCAGCCACGGCGAGCTTCACTAATCCATCAAGGGTTAATCCTCCTCGCTGAAATCTTCCTGAAAGATTAGCACCTAGAGGCCCTTTGCCCCAGGGATGCTCCTTTAGGCTTGCCGCAAGCCCGGCATAAGTAACAAAACGGTTGCCAACTTTTTCTTTAGGCGACAAAGCCGCCCATATCAAAGGGGCCAAGGCCGTTCGCGCCACAAACATAGTTTTTGATGTAAAACTCATTTTTTCCTTACTTATCTTCTTCGTATATTATTTTAAGAAATTTCACTTTTCCTGCAATTCTTTGGTTATCATAAATCAGGGCATATCTTTTGCGCAGGCGGTCTCAATCAAGGGAGGCGGAAGGGGCATTTGATCCCGTCCAGGGATCAAGGGGTCGCGGGTACCTGCGGGGAAGGCCGTAGCAAGCAGTCGTCCAGACTGCGAAGCGTGGGGAGGGGTGTTTTGAGAGCGCCGAGCAAAATGATATGCCCTGATTTACTTTGCAAAGCTAAATAGTTACCTCAAAACTGCTATACTATACGTACAGCACAATGAAAAAAAATTTGAAGTGGTTAGCGATCATAGTTGCAGCAATTGTTGCCCTTCTGATAATTGGGGCAGTTGCCCTCCCCTTTTTCCTTCCCTTAGAAAAAATAAAGGATTTTACAACCTCCAAAATTTCAGACGCCCTGGGCTGCGAAGTAGCGATTGAAAAAGTTTCCTTTAACCTTTTTTCCGGCATTAAACTTGAGGATATTTCAGTTGGAAATGCTCCGGGTTTCTCTAAAACCCCTTTTGTCAGGGCTAAAAGCCTTGATCTTCGTTACGCCTTCTGGCCTATATTTAGACGACAACTAATTGTAAAAGAAATAAGATTAGTTTCCCCACAAATTTATATTGAAAAAAACGCTCAAGGTCAATTTAATTTCACAAGCTATAAGGCAAAAGACAAATATCCTGACAAGATCTATCCCGATGAGGAAGATGCAGCCAAAGAGGACAGCTCCTCCGATAAAAAAGCGCCCTTTTCATTAATTATAGATGCTTTTTCGGTGCGGGATGGGACCATTACCTATTTTGACCAGGCCACCAATACTAAAAGTAAACTAAAAAACACCAATTTGACGATTTCTGGAATTACCCTTGCACTACTAAAACCGGTTAATCTCCATTTCAAAACCCTGGCGATTTATCAAGACAAACAAGTCCCGATTTCTCTGGCAGGAAAAATTGAAGTCGACCCCACAAAGAATGAACTCAAAATACCTTCCCTAGAACTAAACATTGCCGGAGAAAAAGCCAAAATAGAACTTACTATTTCAAACTGGAAAACCGGACCAGACATTAATTTTTCAATTTCCTCGAAAAAATTATCAATTGACCCATTGCTGGCTATTTTTGCAGCTGGCGCCCCCAGCGATAAAAAAGCTGCTAAGCCCGGGGCAATTACCAAGGCCGTAAACAAAACTACCTCATCCCTGCCGTCTACGCTAGCGCTAAAAGGCAAGATTGATCTTGAAAACATCACTTTCCAAAAATTTAAAATTGATAAGCTTGATTTAGACATAAGACTTTTTAAGAAGTGGTTAGAATTGGAAATAAATGAGGTTGGGCTTTATGACGGGAAACTGTCCGGCACGGCACTAATTAAGCTTGTACCCGGACTCTCATATCAAATAAAAGATTTAACCCTGACCGGCTTTAATGCCACCCCCTTTGTAAACGCTCTGGTTGAAACGTTTTTAGTCGACAAACCGGTTTATAAGGATTTAATCGATAAGGTTTACGGCAGATTAGATCTTAGCTTAAATCTTAGCGGGAGCGGAGTTGAGCCAGGCCCAGCTTTTGCGAATGCCGTTGCAAAAGGGAGTTTCACATTAACCGGCGGTGAAATCAAGCGCATAAAAACTTTAGCTGAAATTGGGACGCTGATTAATTCAAACACCTTGCAGGAAAACGTGAAATTTAAAGATTTGGGAGCAAGCTTTAGCTTAAGAAATAAGGTTCTTGAGATCAAAGATCTCAAGCTTGAGGACACAGATTTTTCCGCCCAATTCAGTGGCGGTGCCGATCTAGGCAACGGACAATGGATGGCCGGCAACCGTCTTCTGGTCCGCCTTTCCCCAAGCCTTACCCAGGGTCTTCCTTCCCAGCTCAGCGTTTTTCGCGATGATTCTGGCTGGCTCAATCTTACCTTTGAGCTGACTGGAGCATTTAAAAACACGCGGCTTACCCCAATCTTAGCTACCCCAATCGAGAAAACAGTTGGAAAGCTAAAGATTAAGATTGAAGCCCAAAAACTTGAGATTGAGAAAAAAGTTAAAGAAGAATTAGAGAAAAAGGCTAAAGAACTCCTCAACTTTTAACGCAAGTTTTCGTCGCCAAAACCCGATATATATAGTAGGAGAGCAACATGAGGAACGCGATTGCCATTTTACTCCTAATATTTGCTGTGCTGGCAAGCCCCGGTGCGTTGGCTGGCGAAGAAACACCCTATGCTTTCCCGATTAAAGAACTCCATGCTGCCCCGCTAGCAGACTCAGCTATCACCTACAACATCCCCGTTGAGGTGAAATTGCTGGATGTTTCCGGTGATTGGTATAAAGTCAAAATATCCTACGGCATCGGCCCCCTCCAATATAATTATGTAGGGTGGACACACATTCCCCTGCGCTAACTTGCTTCCCCTCCCCCAACCTGTTATAATCTTTTTCAAATCACAACAAAAAGGAGGGGCATTTTATGATATCAAAAGTAATAAAGATTATTATCGGACTGGCTCTAATTGGCCTGGGCGCCTGGACAATTTACCTCTGGTGGGGAGATTTATTGACTTTAATTCGAGGAGGAATTGGCCTGGTTTTAATCCTGGCGGGATTAATTACTTTTGCCCTGGTTGCAGACTAACGGGGACCGGCAAAACAAGCTAACAAGCTATTGTTTATTGGGAGGAAACTATGCTTTCTTATGCCTCACCGATTATCCTTATAATCCTCTATGTTTTCTTTTCCATTAAACAGATTAACCAGTACGAGCGCGGAGTCAAATTTCGGCTGGGAAAATACGTCGGCATAATGGAGCCCGGGTGGAAAATTGTTTTCCCTCTTTTTGAAGGCTTTAAGCGGGTTGATATCCGAGTTAAGGCGGTGGATGTTCCGGACCAGGAAGCCATGACACGCGACAACGTTTCGGTACGCATCAATGCGGTAATTTACTACAAAATCAGCCAAGCCGAAAAATCGGTAATTGAAGTTGAAAACTACTACTACGCTATGTCTCAGCTGGCTCAAACCACTATGCGAAACATCATTGGAGAAGTAACTTTGGATGAGCTTTTGACCCAGCGCGAATTCCTGGCGAATAAAATTCAGCAAATTACTGATAAGGCATCCGACCCTTGGGGAATCACTGTTAAGGATGTTTCTCTAAAAGATATTATTCTTCCCGAAGAAATGAAGAGGGTAATTGCCAAACAGGCTGAGGCCGAAAGAGAAAAAAGGGCGGTCATTATAAAAGCTGAAGGAGAGGTTATGGCCTCCCAAAATATGGCACAAGCAGCTAGAACCCTTTCTTCGGCGCATGGAGCGCTCCACCTTAAAACCTTGCAATCCATAAAGGACCTTAGCTCTGACCAATCAAACACTATCGTTTTCGCGGTTCCCTTAGAGATTTTGCGGGCTTTTGAAAGATTTGGCCAGACCGAAACTAAGGCAGGTTAACATTGAAAGAAGAACTTAAAAAACTACTAAAATCTACGGGGGCAGTTAAAACTGGTGAGTTTACTCTTTCTTCTGGCAAAAAAAGCAATTTCTATGTTGACTGCCGAAAAGTAACGCTTCATCCTCAAGGCGCTAAATTAATCGCTAAAATCATCCTAGAAAAAATAAAGGGGTTAAAAGTTGACGCCATTGGCGGCTTAACCCTGGGCGCAGATCCAATCACGTCTTCAGTTGTTGCCTTAAGCGATATTCCTGGTTTTATTGTGCGCAAAAAAGCAAAAGAACATGGAACCCAGCAAAGGATTGAAGGAATAATTGAACCAGGCTGGAAGGTGATAATTGTTGAAGATGTTGCCACCACTGGTGCGTCAGCCCTTCAGGCTATCGAAGCAGTTGAATCCATTGGCGCCAAAGTTATTAAGGTGATTTCCGTAGTCGACCGCCAAGAAGGCGCAGCCCAAACCCTAAAAGCCTACGACTTTGATCCGATCTGCACAAAGAACGAACTCCTGTAACCCTTCCGAATGCAAGTTCTGCCCCCTCAAATACGATATATATAGTGTAAACGAGCCAAAAACAGAAGAACATGATTCTCAAGCCACGCTTGTGCCCGCTTGAGTATTTTCTTCTGCGAAATAAAAGGGAGGAAACAAATAATGGTACCACCAACCCCACCCCGCGGAGTGAGGAGAGCCCATATCTTAGGCCCGGGTCCTACTGGCCCACGAGGGAAAAACTCCCCACCCCCCACCTTAAAAGATCTTCTCCATGACATAGCGGCAAAAAGGGCCAAAAGATCTCACAAATATGCGGGGTATCTCCCTGAGCAAGTTACTGCTTACTTAACCGATAGATATGTGCGACAAGCACAGTTATTTGAAACCTTAGTTGCCAATCATGGCTTTAGGCTGCTAGCTCCCGAAGGAGAGGTTGAGACAGCTACTCCACTTTCGGTTATTTTCCTCACCGCCGATGGATATGTGATGTGCCTTTCGGCTCCAAGACCAGATGGAACATTTGAGAATGCTCGAACCAGTGCTTATTTGAGTATTGGGAACACAACCAAGATTGGGAAGGAAGATCAGAATACTGCTTTTTATGCTCCTGTTAAAGTAGGGGGGAGGTCCCCCATTGCGCGAACAAACACTATTTTTCAAGGTGGCAAAATAATTTGCGTTGCCGTTGCCGAAGTTACCCCAGAGACAACTCCATTTGAAATATGTTTGGGAGTGATCTTAGGGCTTCGTGAGCAAAGATTACCTAAGCTAGAAGCACCAGCCGTTCCCACCGTTCGTCCTCCAGTGCAAGAAATGGCTGCAACAGTTGCGATGCCAACCCTGGGTGACCCCGGCGGCGTAAAATCAGAACTAGACCGAGCATTACGTCCAGGAAGAGATCTGGATACACCCCTTCGTAAGCGACCAACCCACGAAAAGGGTGGCGTTTTCAGCATAAGAAAGGATTTCGGCCTTGAGCCCGCTTCCAAAAAACGCTCCTCGCTCGCCTGGCGAATTATCACTTGGCTGCCTAGGCAGATTGCAAAATTGTTTGAATAATCTACTAACTCACCTCCTAACCTCCTCTCTTAAAAAGAGAGGAGGACATTAGTTCAAGAAAATATTATTTTAGTTCTGTCACAATTCCCCTTCTCTTTCTAAGAGAAGGGGGCGATGGCTTTCCCTAAGCGGGGATGAGTTAGGCCTCAACTTGTCCACCTCCCTCATCTTCTGATATACTATCCCTTAGCCTATTTTTCGTTGCCCGTGTAGCTCAGTTGGTAGAGCATTTCCATGGTAAGGAAAAGGTCGCCGGTTCAACTCCGGCCGCGGGCTTTTTTTAGTTGCTTGACAACCCCCTGGGGTTGTATTGTATAATATAGCGTTGTCTTAATTTGAACGGTCGAAAATAAAGGGAGGAAAAAATATGGCAAGAGAAAAGTTTAAGAGGAATAAACCGCATGTAAACGTAGGAACGATTGGACACGTAGATCACGGAAAAACAACCTTAACCTCGGCAATCACAAAATATTTATCTGCAAAGGGTTTTGCAAAGGCTAAGGCCTTTGATGAAATCGACGCGGCGCCTGAAGAAAAGGCCCGCGGAATAACCATTGCTATTGCCCACGTTGAATACGAAACCGAGAAAAGGCACTATGCCCATATCGACTGCCCGGGCCACGCTGACTATGTTAAAAACATGGTTATTGGTGCAGCGCAAATGGACGGAGCTGTCCTGGTTGTTTCTGCGGCTGACGGCCCAATGCCTCAAACCCGCGAGCACATTCTTTTAGCACGTCAGGTAAACGTACCAGCTATGGTCGTGTTTTTAAATAAGTGCGACATGGTTGACGACAAAGAGTTAATTGAGCTAGTGGAAGTTGAAACTCGCGACCTTCTTTCAAAATATGAATTCCCCGGGGATAAAATTCCGTTTATCAAGGGCTCCGCACTTAAGGCCATGGAAAATCCCGAGGGAGAAGATGGAAAAGTTATCCAGGAACTTTTGGATGCTCTGGATTCCTATATTCCTGAACCACAAAGGGCTCTTGACAAGCCTTTCTTAATGTCAGTTGAGGACGTTTTTTCAATCACCGGCCGCGGAACAGTTGGAACCGGAAGGATTGAAAGGGGAAAGGTTAAAACTGGTGAAGAAGTAGAAATCGTAGGCATGGGCGCCAGCAAAAAGGCAACTGTAACTGGCGTTGAAATGTTCAGAAAGACACTCGACGAAGGGATGGCCGGCGACAACGTTGGATTACTTTTGCGCGGCGTCGAAAAAGAAGAGATCACCCGCGGAATGGTTATTGCAAAACCGGGCAGCATCAAACCCCACAAAAAGTTTGAAGCCCAGGTTTATGTACTTAAAAAAGAAGAAGGTGGAAGACATACCCCATTCTTTCCGGGCTATAAACCTCAGTTCTTTATCCGAACAACTGATGTTACCGGCGAAATCAAACTGCCCGATAAAGTTGAAATGGTCATGCCAGGTGACAACATTACCATGACAGTGGAGTTAATCATCCCGGTTGCGGTTGAAGAAGGTCTTCGCTTTGCTATTCGTGAGGGTGGCAAAACCGTAGGGGCAGGAGCAGTTTCAAAAATCATTGAGTAGTTTTCTGGGTTTTGACAGAGATTATCAAGAAAAAGCCCCGTTTCTTCGGGGTTTTTTCTATATTAGGTTTCTTATGAAGACATTTCTAAAATTAATTGGCGTCTTTGCCTTTGCTTCAGTTGTAATTGCAGCCTCGTTTATATCCTATGACTTTATCAAGACCCGTGAAGCATTCCCTCCGCAAACCTATATTGGCAAAATAGATGTTTCAAACTTAACCCAGAGCGAAGCAGTGGCTAAGCTAAAAAGTTTCCCTTTATCTGAAATCTTCGCTCCCCTAATTACGCTCGAGGCTGATATTGCAACCTTCACCTTTGCGCCAGAACAGTTAGGGATTAATCTCCTCTACAAGCAAACCATTAGAAAGGCCTTCTTGCAAACCCACAAAGGCAACTATATTGAAGAGTTAAAAGAACGCATTAGCAAAGGCGAAAGTTACGGCTCTCTCATTTTAGGCATTGACAACCAGGCGTTGCGCGCCATGCTTGAGATAATCGCCAATAAAATTCAGAGCTCCCCCAAGGATGCCTCGATTGTTTTTTACGAAGATACTGGCGCGTATCACATTGAAGCCGAAGACGTAGGACGGCAAATTGACATCAAAAAAAGCATGGCAAATTTTAAAAAGGGGCTTTATGAGGGGAACTTGCTTGTTCCTTTAAGTATTGATTATAGCTATCCAGAAATATCTGAAAAAGAGTTGCGTGCTAATCCGCCCATCCAGCGCATAGGCGTTTACACTACCTACTATGGGGCCCATGATTCCCCCAACCGCATCCACAACATCAAGTTGGTTGCCTCCTGGATCGACGGAACGCTCCTAATGCCGGGAGAACGCTTTTCAGTTGCAGATGTTCTGGGGGTAGTATCTCCGGAAAAAGGGTTTAAGCGCGCGTTTGTTATTGTGGGCGGTGAGTTGGTTCCGCTTTTGGGTGGGGGCTCCTGCCAAATTGCCACCACCTTATATAACACCGTTAAGCTGGCCAATCTTAATGTACTCGAGAGAAGAAATCATTCTTTTTACTTTAATATTTATCCTTTAGGCCGAGATGCTGGGGTCTATCCCGGACAACTCGATTTCAAGTTTGAAAATAATTCTGGTTATCCCATCCTAATCAAGACCGTGGCAACCGATAAAAAACTTTCTTTTAGGATTTACGGCACCCCTTCCGGAAAAACAGTTAAATTTTCTGGCGCATCCATTTTAGGACGAAGCTCCTCGGGTAAATATGTCCCCATGTCACTGCGTCAAGTAATTGCTGCAGATATTCCCTTTAAAACCTTTGTGACGGTTACGGTTTATGATGAAAATGGAAAGCAGCTCAAGAAAGAAACCATAAGCAGTTTTTATAAACTATATGGAGATAAAACCAATGTCCCGATCAGGGCCCCAGAACCCCGTCAATAACAAACAAAAAACCATTGCTTCTCCTGTTCCTTTTTGTGGCATTGGCCTTCACTCCGGAAAAAACGTATCATTGCTGATTAGCCCGGCTTCGCCAAATGCCGGCGTATACTTCATTAAACAAGGAAAAAAGGTTCCCGCTCTGGCAAATTGTGTTTCACAAACAAAAAGAGGAACAACGCTGGGCGGAATTTGTGTGGTTGAGCATCTCCTCTCGGCCGTTTATGCACTAGGCCTTGATAACCTCCAAATTGAAATAGATGGAGATGAGGTCCCGGCTTTGGATGGAAGTGCGCTGCCTTTCGTTTTAGGCCTCGCCGCTGCCGGAATAGTTGAACAAAATACAGAAAAAGCCCCACTCTTTCTTTCCCGGCCTATTACACTCACTCAGGGAGAGGCTTCGCTTTCTGCTCTTCCCCATCATGGATTTAAAATCGATTTTATGGTAGACTTCCCTTTTGTGGGGGAGCAAAGCTTTGGTTTTTGCTTAGAAGAAGAATCCTACAAAAAGGAAATCGCCCCCGCTAGAACGGTTGGGTATTTAGAAGAATACGAGGACCTAAAAAAAGAGGGTCTGGCTCAGGGCGCATCTCTTGAAAACGCACTGGTTATTTCAAAAAAAGGCTACGTTAACCAGCCACGTTTCAGAAACGAAGTGGTGCGGCACAAGATTCTGGATTTAATCGGCGACCTTTCTTTGTCAGGGCGTCCATTAAGGGCTCACATTTTCGCCATTAAATCCGGGCATAAGCTAAATATCGAATTAGTAAGGAGGATATTAAACGCATGTCAGTGTTAGGCATAAAAGAAATCCAAGAAATTATCCCCCACCGCTATCCTTTTCTTTTAATTGACCGCATAATCGAGCTTGAAGAAGGGAAAAGAGCGGTTGCCATAAAAAATGTAACTATGAACGAGCCTTTTTTCCAGGGACATTTTCCCGACCACCCCATAATGCCAGGCGTCCTAATTTGCGAAGCCATGGCTCAGGTTGGGGTTGTAATGGCCCTGCGCTCTTCAAAAACTGAAGGCAAAATCGTTTATTTTGCCGGTATTGATAAGGTGCGCTTTAGAAAGCCGGTTGTTCCTGGGGACCAATTGCGCCTGGAAGTAGAAACCCTGTGGCTGCGCGCGGCTCTGGGCAAAATGAAGGGTAAGGCCTTGGTTGATGGAGAAATTGTAGCCGAAGGGGAGTTTATGTTTTCTTTGGCCGATCGTGATGCGGGCGGAGCAATTATTCATCCAACCGCGACAGTTGATCGAACAGCCAAGCTAGGTAAAAAAGTAGAAATTGGTGCACATGTTGTAATTGGGCCCGAGGTTGAAATTGGTGACAAAACAAAAATCGGCCCCCACTCTGTAATTGCGCGCTGGACCAAAATCGGAAAAGAAAATGATATCCATCAAGGGGTTAGCATCGGGGTTCCTCCGCAGGACTTAAAATATAAAGGGGAAAAGGGGCAAATCATTATTGGGGACAAAAACATCATCCGCGAATTTGTAACCATTCACCTTCCTTCCGGCGAGGGAAACAAAACTATACTCGGCAATGAAAACTACATTATGGTCCATGCTCACATTCCGCACAATTGCAAAATCGGAAATCAAGTGGTAATTGGTGGCTACGTTGGTTTGGCTGGTTACACGGAAATTGGCGACCAGGTAATCATTGGGGGCTTGGCCGGCATTCATCAATTTGTGCGCATTGGTCGCTTAACCATGGTAGGCGCGCAGTCAAAGGTTTTAAAAGACGTTCCCCCTTTTATGTTAGTGGACGGTAATCCGGCACAACTCCGAGGAATAAATTCAATTGGCCTCCAGCGCAGAGGTGTTTCTTCTGATTCTATTTCCGAAATCAGAAAGGCCTTTAAGATAATCTATGAATCAGGAAACACAACAAAAGAGGCCGCCCTTGAGATAAAAAAGCGGCTGCGCCCCCTTCCCGAAATTGAAGAAATCCTTGCCTTCTTAAAATCCGAAAGTAAACGCGGGATCAGCAAAAAGACCGCCATTGACGTAGAAGAGGTTGATTTGTTGTTCCCAGAAATCCCAGAGCTTGGCATATGAAAATCATGATCTCGGCCGGAGAAGTCTCCGGCGATGTCCACGGAACTTATTTGGTTCGGGAGTTAAAAAAACTTTCTCCTGACTCCTACATCTTTGGTATGGGCTCTGAGAAACTCTTGGCCGAGGGCGTTGACGTAAAAGTTGATATAAGCCAGCGCGGCACGATTGGTGTTTTTGAAGTTCTGCCAAACCTTGTTCCCCTCTATTTTTCTTATCGCCAAATGATAGCTTTAATGAAAAAAGAAAAGCCGGACCTTCTTTTGCTGGTTGACTCCCAGGGCATAAACATGCCACTTGCCAAAGCTGCTAAAAAACTGGGCATAAAAACAGTTTATTATATTGCTCCGCAGGAATGGCTGTGGGGAACGAAAAGGGGAGTAAAAAAGGTTGCGGAAAGTATCAGTTTAATTGTTTCTATCTTTGAGAAAGAACACAACGCTTATAAAGAGGCTCAGGGTAACTCGGTTTATTTTGGGCACCCCTTACTCGATATCGTTAAACCCGCTCTTTCAAAAGATGAGACGCGCAAAAAGTTTTTAGCAAGCACTGCCGGCCCGGTAATTAGCCTGTGCCCAGGTAGCCGCAGCCAAGAAATTCGAGGGTTGCTTCCAATTCTGCTGAGGGCTGGAGAATTAATTAAAAAAGAAATCCCCAATGCCCGCTTTTTAATCCCGGCTGCGTCAGCCAACATGATTAAAATGATTTTCTCCTACATTAACGAAGACTTTCGGCCTACGGCGGTCATCGGGCATACCTATGATATTTTGGCCGCTTCTGATCTAGCCATTTGCACCTCCGGCACAATTAACCTAGAGGCTTCCATCCTGGGAACTCCCAATATAATGGTGTATAAGCTTTCTCCTCTAACATATGTATTAGGAAAATACGTTCTCAAAATTGGTGAGCGCCTTCCTTACTATAGTATGCCCAACCTATTGCTTGATCAGCGGGTAATTCCCGAGCTGGTCATGAACCAGGCCAATCCAAAAACGATTGCCGATTGTGCAATTTCAATCTTAAAAGACCATAAGCGCCAAGATGAGATGAAAAAATCATTTGCTAAACTTAAAAACAAACTCGGCTCCCCAGGCGTCATTTCTTCTGCGGCTAAATCTATTTCTGAATTTTCTTCTCTTTAGCTGTCCCGACGACATTAATATATTTGATAGTGGAATGTCGGGATCCCGTCCTTGGCGGGAAAATTTCGTAAACTGAAAATTTCAAAATCTTCGCAAAAAGTGAAATTTTCCCCCAAATTTGTCGATAAAAGATATAGGAGGAATCACATATGCGATCAGTAGGAAGACCTATGGCAAGCCGGGGCTCAAGTAGAACAGCCCCCCCGGCAAAACAAGTGGCTGTTCTAAGAACCAATAATAATACGTGGGGAATAAAGATTCGCGAAGGCACACGGCTTGGGATAACAAGAAACTTATCTGTTTTTGTTCTTAATGACCGGAAGCATTCGGATGTCATTGTTGAGCTAGAGTGTCGAAGAATTGCAAGCCAGCTTGTTTTAATGGTTAAGCCAATTAAGCCAGGAACTAGCATTAGGATAAATCAACCAAGTGCCCCTTCGCCCTTTAATCAAGAAACAACCTTGTCAAATACTCATGGTTCTACTCGCCCTCCCCAAATGCAGCTGGCATGGGATACAACTATTTCCGTTTCGCAAAATAATGCTGGGGGAAAAGAATCTCCAGGATTAATCAGACTAGAACTTGGCGACGATCCTGGTTTTTCTCGGGCACGCACTACATTAATAGAAAAAGCCGTTGCTGACACAGTAGCTTCTCGCAATCGACACGTCTATCACGGGACACGACGTGGGCCCAACCTTAGGAATGGCTAAAAATGATATTACAAAGAGCAACAGTGCCAATCGCAGCAAGGCGGGTGGGAACCTTTCGTCCGTTAACCATTGTTTTGGTGGCCCGCGGACAACAAAAAAAAGGGGGGGGTGATTGCTGCTCTGTTCGCAAAAGGAATAGACGTTACCTCTCTTGGCCAAATTGGAATTAAAACTAAAAATGATCTTTCTGCTTTAAACGCTTTTCTTGATAGCAAAGAAAAACAAGGTTTAGATCAACGGGTAAGAGAAAAGCTGGGTTTAATTGATGGGGTGGCGAAACTTATTCTTCCCTCCGGTACCACAATTTTCTATCGCTCTTCTTGCGCAGACGCAAATGGACGCCTTATAAAAGAGCTGCGTGCATTAGAGGACCAACGCCCGTGCCGCCCCGAAGAAGTTTTTAACACTCACTTATCCGGCCTTAAAACAGTTTCTTTAACTACTGGGGATTTTAGTTTACTTGCCTAGTTCTTTCCTGCTCTTTAAAAAAATGTTATAATACCCACTTGTTATGGCTGTTTCTTTTTTCGACATAAAAAGACAAAACGATGCTCTTAAGAAAGAGTTGGCCGCTGCCGTCTCCGCAGTTGTGGCGTCAGGCCGATTTATTCTCGGAGATAATGTTTCTTCTTTTGAAAAAGAAATTGCCGATTATTGCGGAGCAAAGTTTGGAGTTGGCGTTGCCTCGGGAACCGATGCACTGCATCTTGCTCTTCGCGCTTGTGGCGTAAAACCCGGCGATGAGGTCATAACCTCCCCTTTTACGTTTGTGGCAACGGCCGAAGCGATTGCCTATTGTGGGGCAAAACCAGTTTTTTGCGATATCGACGCGAAAAGCTTTAACCTTGACCCTGCAAAGATTGAAGAGAAAATCACCAGCAAAACAAAAGCTATTTTGCCAGTTCATATTTATGGCCAAGCCTGTGAAATGGACAAAATCATGGCTATCGCCAAAAAGCACAATCTAGCCGTCATGGAAGACGCTGCGCAAGCAATTGGTGCAGAAATTTGTGGCAAAAAAGTTTGCTCTTTTGGGGATGCGGCTGGAACTTCTTTTTTCCCCACTAAAAACCTAGGCTGCTTCGGCGATGGAGGAATGGTTATAACCAACAAGGAAAAGCTCGCCGATGAGTTGAAGGTTTTACGTGGTCACGGCAGCCGCAAAACTTACCATTATGATATTATCGGATATAACAGCCGGCTGGATGCGCTTCAGGCCGCTATTCTTCGCGTAAAACTTCCCCACCTAGATGATTTTTCGCGTGCTAGACGGAAAAATGCTGCACTTTATAATAAATTATTAAAGGATGTTGACCAGCTAACTCTCCCTGTCGAGCTCAAGGCCGGCATGCATGTTTATAACCAATATACCATTAGGGTCAAAGACCGAGATGGCCTTTTTGGCTATTTAAAGGTAAAAAACATAGGTGCGATGGTCTACTATCCCTTGTGTTTGCACCTGCAAAAGGCCTTTGCTTTTCTTGGGCATAAACCCGGAGATTTTAAAGAAAGCGAAGCTGCGCAAAACGAAGTAATCTCCCTTCCCATCTATCCGGAACTAAACTCTTCGGAAATTGAGGAAGTAAGTTCCGCCATCAAAGAATTTTACAAAAAATGAAAAAAAACCGCGGTTTAAGAATAGGAGTTATCGGCACTGGGACTATGGGCAAACATCATGCCAGAGTTTCTGCCCTGCTTCTAGATGGGGCTTATTTAGCAGCCGTTTCAGATATCGACGAGAAAAAGGCACAGGAAATTGCTTCAAAGTATGAGGGGGTTTGCGTTTTCAAAGATTACAAGGAAATGCTTGCCTTAGTAGATGCCGTGGTTATTGTTACCCCGACTGATACCCACTTTGAAATCTGCGGCGAATGCCTTAATGCGGGCAAGCATGTTTTAGTTGAAAAACCCTTTACCAAAACCTCCGATCAAGCCCAAAAACTCATGGAGTTGGCAGCCGAAAAAAACCTAGTTCTGGCCGTTGGTTTAATTGAAAGATTTAATCCAGCTTTCCAAGAAATATTGAAACTAATTAAAAAAGAAAAAATAATTGGCATAAACATAAAGCGCTTTAGCCCTTTTCCAGAGCGCATAACCGATACAAATGTAATTTTTGATATGATGATCCACGACTTAGACCTTTTATATAGTATGCGGCATAAAGACGAGGTCGAAGGGCTTAAGGCCGAGGGCCAAAAAGTTAAAAGCGATAAATTAGACAAGGTTTCCGCCACCATTTTCTTTAATTCTGGCATTATCGCCAAGGTTGATGCTGATCGAGTTTTTGGCATAAAAACGCGGAAAATCTCGGTTGCAACCGAGCGGGCCATAGTTGAGGCCGATCTTTTGACTAAGCGGGTATACGTACGGGACCTAACCCATCATATCCCAAGCACGCATCATGTAAAAGACAAAGATCAGTTAACCGAAGAGTTAATGGATTTTATAGGCGCCATAAAAACCAATTCGCAGCCAACGGTCTGCGCAGAAGATGGTTTTCGTGCTCTCAAATTAGCTGAGGAGGTAGAAAAAGCATGTTCCTAACCATTGTTTCTTTTCTTTTTGTTTTTACGGTGATAACTCTGGTGCATGAATTTGGGCATCTCTTTATTGCAAAGAAGGTTGGCATTCGGGTACATGAGTTTGGGCTGGGCTTTGGTCCCACCCTTTTCTCTTTTAAGAAAAACGAAACTACTTATAAACTAAATCTGCTGCCAATTCTTGGCTACGTTAAGATTGCCGGCATTGATACTGAAGATCCCGAAGAAAAAACCACACCCGAAAACGAAAAATATTATAATAAGCCGATTGCCGCCAAGTTTGCCGCTATTTTTGCTGGGCCTTTAATGAATCTTATCTTGGGCTTTGTTATTTTTAGCGTAATCTTCATGATTGTGGGAATCCCCACTGGGATTTCAAATGAAATTTCTGCTGTCTCCCCTGGCTCCGAAGCAGCTAAGATTGGCTTAAGGGCGGGCGACAAAATAATTTCTATCGACGGTAAAACCTTTGAAAGCCCAGAAGAAGCCATTGGGATAATCCACCAAAGCGCGGATAAAGAATTAATTTTAAAAATTGAGCGGGACAATCAAGTTTCTACTGTAGCGGCTACCCCGCAATACAACAAACGCATGAAAATTGGTTTAATTGGCTTTTCCTTGTCTGCGGTTTACAAAAAAGTAAACCCCTTTCTGGCAATTTACTATGGGCTAAAGGAAACCTTGGGATTAATTTTGCTAATTTTCCTAATTCTCGGACGCCTTATTGCTGGAAAAATATCCATTGGTGATCTGGCCGGCCCAGTTGGCATTGCCCAGATTACCGGCCAATATGCTCACCATGGAATTATGTCATTGCTTAGTTTCTTGGCCTTCTTTAGCATAAATGTGGCTGTCCTAAACCTGCTCCCACTGCCTGCCCTTGACGGCGGCCGCCTCTTTTTTCTGGCCGTCGAAGCCATCCGCCGCAAACCCATAAGCATTGAAAAAGAAAACCGGGTTCATATGATTGGGATGTACGTACTTCTAGCCCTCCTAGCCGTCCTCACCGTCAACGACGTAATGAGGATCTTTTTTAAGTAGCATGCAAGTTCCGCCCCACTTCTTCCGATAATACATATGTCTGGGGCAGCAAGGGCCCCCACCGCCATCTGCAAATGGTAACCCTCGACAGGCGAAAAAATTTAGTGGTCGATCGGGGCAAACCAAAGCAAAATGTGATACAATATAAAAAATATGGAGGAGAAAATGAAGAAAATAATTGGATTATTACTAGTTTCAGTTTTCACGGTTAGCTTGCTAGTTAGCGTTGCCTCAGCAGCGTATGACCCTGGAAAGGATTATGGTTCTTACGACAGCAGCCAGGGAGAGAAATCAGCAAAGTATCCTAAAGGCGGCTTTGGGCCCACTACCACCATTAACCATATGACGGAACCACTGGACATAGGCGTAGGCGGCCTAGGAAAAGAAAAAGAAATGAAACAAGCACCGGTGAGGAACTTATAACTCGCCCTAAGCCGATCCACAAAGCGGCCCTCGATGACCCCTCGACAAAGTCGGGGTAAGCATCGGGGGCTTTTCTTTTGGAATTAAATGGGGACAGGTTACTATTTAATTTAAGGGTGTCGAGATCTCGACACCCCCTGGGGAATTCCATCTCCCCAATGTCCTCCGCCTACGGCGGACAATGTCGTTTTTTAATTGCTTTTATGCCAAAAATTCATAAAATTCGGTTTTATTGGAATTATTCGCACTCCTGGTAATAACCTTGCTACCCTAGTATGTATGAGCAACTTAATCCCTGTCGAAAGAATAGAAAGCAAGATTTATTTGATTCGCGGGCAAAAGGTAATGCTAGACAGAGATCTTGCGAGCTTTTATGGTGTCAAAACAAAAGCATTAAATCAGGCCGTCCAGCGCAACCTAGCCCGATTTCCAGAAGACTTCATGTTTCAGCTAACGTGGCAAGAAGCCTTCTCTTTAAGGTCACAGTTTGTGACCTTAAACAACCAGCATGATTCACCGCGAAAACCAAAAGAAACTTCTAAAAGAGGAAAGCATATTAAATACCTACCCTACGTATTTACAGAACTAGGCGGGGCCATGTTGTCCAGTGTTCTACGAAGTCAAAGGGCCATCGAAATCAATATCATGATCGTGCGAGCATTTGTCCGCCTCAGGGGATTTCTCTCAACCCACAAGAAAATAGCCGAGAAACTAAAAAAACTTGAGAAAAAGGGCCAAAAGCATGGCGCAGAAATTCAAACAATTTTTAATGTACTTAGAAGGCTTATGTCTCCTTCAGAAAAGCCAGTTAGACACATTGGTTTTCGGCCTGATTGAGCTCTCTAAAGGGGGCACCCCCCATTTGTACAATGAATTTATTCGGGAGGGATGCAAGTTTGGCCCCACTTCTTCCGATAATACATATGTCTGGGGCAGCAAGTGCCCCTAGCCATCTGCAAATGGTAAACCTCGACAGGCAAAATAAATCAACGGTCGATCGGGGCAAACCTGGGAAAAGAAAAGGGTTTCTGGTTCAAAAATAATTAGGAGGAAAACAAAATGAAGAAAATAATTGGATTGCTTTTGGTTTCGATGTTTGTGATGGGATTGTTATCATCTGCATCACTGGGGCTTCCCGCAGGCATGGACGACGTTCCGGACGACATCGAGGATGGAATTAATGCGATGCAATCGCAAGCAGAGGCCGACGAAATCCTTGACGTTCATATGGGAGAAAGCTGGGAACACCAATACTTTCGGAGAATAGGGCCCTCCCCAATCAATCCGCCTAAAAAAGGACAAAAGATGAACTAAAGCTCCACAGGTTGCCCTTCGCGGCCCTCGATGACCCCTCGACAAAGTCGGGGTAAGCATCGGGGGCTTTTCTTTTGGGAATAATTAGCGACAGGTTCGACTTAATTTTGCTGCGATTTTTGGCGGAATTATAGCAAAAACTGGTGAAAATAACCGCAAAAGGGGACACACGCTTTCCGAACAAAAGGGGGCCGTCCCCTTTTAAAAAGTCGAACCTGTCTCCATTTAATTTTATGCTTTCCGAGCTGCGGCTAACGTATTCTTGAGTAGCATGGCAATGGTCATAGGCCCCACCCCACCCGGCACCGGGGTAATATAGGAAGCCCTATCTTTAGCTGAATCAAAGTCAACGTCTCCAACTAGCTTGTCCCCTACCCGATTGACCCCAACGTCAATAACAACAGCGCCTTCTTTTACCATATCACCATGGACAATGCCTGGGCTACCCACTGATGCCACCAAAATATCAGCCCTGCGGATGACCTCTCCCAAGTCCTGGGTCCGGGAATGGCAAATGGTTACCGTAGCATGCTTTTGCAGCAGCAATAAGGCAATGGGTTTCCCTACAATATTGCTCCTCCCCACCACCACCGCCTCTTTCCCCTTGATTTCAACCCCTGTGGATAATAGCAATTCCATGATTCCTTGGGGGGTACACGAAACAAAGGTGGGGTTCTCCCCTTTCAATAGCTTTCCCATGTTCAGGGGGTGTAAACCGTCTACATCTTTTTCTGCTGAGATCTCATCTAGTACTGGTTTTGGGTCAATTCCTTTTGGCAAAGGCAGCTGAACCAATAATCCATGAATACTTTTGTCTTTATTTAAATTTCGAACCAAACCTATTAATTCTTGCTGTTTTACCGTCGGAGGAAGCCGCCGCACATCACTTTCAATTCCCACTTCAGCACAGGCCCGCTCCTTTCCCCTCACATAAACCTGGGAAGCCGGGTCATCTCCGGCCAAAACAACGCAAAGCTTTGGCGTAATTCCTTTTTCTTTTTTTAATTCCCTGACCTCTTCTGCGATTTCCCCTCGAATCCTCTTGGCAATTACCTTTCCATCTATTATTTTAGCTCCCATAAGTTATCCACACTCCTTATCCACAGGCCTTATTTTCCCACGCAAAACTGCTCAAAGATTTTATTTATGATTTCCTCCGAAACAACCTCTCCGGTTATCTCTCCAAGGGCCAGAACTGCTTCCTTAACATCGATGCTAACAAGGTCTACTGGAACTGATGCTGTACAGCTTTCCTGGGCTTTACCAAGGCTCTCAAGGCACCTCTCTAGACACTCCTTGTGCCTCAGGTTAACCACCAAGGCCTCTTTCCCGGTGACTGACACCGGTGACTGACACTGGTGACTGACACCGGTGTCAGTCACC
>JABMSE010000103.1 GCA_013204645.1 Candidatus Saganbacteria bacterium
ATAGAGAACTTCTAAAAGAAGTAAAAAAGGAAGAAGTTGAAGAAGGGGAAATTGAAACAGAGGAATAAAAAAATATCGAGAGGTAAAAAATGCCAACAATTAATCAATTGATACGAAAAGGAAGAAAGAAGAAAAGAGTAAAGAAGAGAGTTCCGGCCCTTAAGGGATGCCCTCTTAGGCGTGGGGTTTGTGTGCGGGTTTATACCACCACACCAAAAAAACCGAATTCCGCCTTGCGTAAGGTAGCCCGGGTTAGATTAACAACGGGGGCAGAAGTTTCAGCCTACATACCGGGAGTGGGGCACAATCTACAGGAGCACTCAGTTGTATTGGTTCGAGGTGGGCGTGTTAAAGATCTACCTGGTGTTCGCTATCATATAGTAAGGGGTTCCTTTGATACAGCCGGAGTTGAGGGCCGTCAGCAGAGCCGTTCAAAATACGGAGCTAAACGCCAAAAAGGTAAAGGAGGAGCAGCAAGTGCCTAGATACGGTAGGGTTAAAAAGCGAGAGATTGCACAAGATCCGGTTTACGGCAGCGTTCTTCTTTCAAAATTTATTAACAAACTAATGCTTAGGGGTAAGAAAAGTAGAGCCGAAACTATTGTTTATTCAGCGCTCGAAGACATAAAAGAAAAATTAAAAAAAGATCCCTTAGAAGTTTTTGAAAAGGCTTTGGATAATTTGACTCCACAACTAGAGGTTAAGGCTAGAAGAGTTGGTGGCGCTACTTATCAGGTTCCGATTGAGATTTCAAGAGTGCGAGGCCAGGCGCGGGCCATGCAATGGCTGCGCGATGTTTGTCGTGCCGGATCTGGCAAAACGATGAGAGAGAAATTATCTCAGGAATTAATAGATGTGTTTAATGGTGCGGGGGCTTCAATGAAAAAGAAGGAGGACCTCCATAAAACTGCAGAGGCCAATAGAGCCTTTGCACATTTCAGATGGTAATCCCCCTTCGCTCCGATTGTATCGGAGCTTCGGCGGACAAAAGTAAATAATGGCAAGAGAGTATACTTTAGATAAATATCGGAATATGGGTTTTGCGGCCCACATTGATGCTGGGAAAACCACAACGACTGAGCGGGTGCTTTTCTATTCTGGAAGGTTGCATCGCGTTGGTGAAGTACATGATGGCACGGCTACCATGGATTGGATGGCCCAGGAAAAGGAACGTGGCATAACGATTACTTCTGCTGCTACGACTGCTTCCTGGAAGGATTATCGTATTAATATTATTGATACACCAGGTCATGTGGATTTTACCGTTGAGGTGGAACGTTCCCTGCGTGTGTTAGATGGAGTGGTGGTTATCTTTTGTGCCGTGGGGGGAGTTCAGCCGCAGTCAGAAACGGTGTGGCGGCAGGCTACCCGCTATGGAGTTCCCCGTATTGCTTTCATTAATAAAATGGACCGGGTGGGGGCAGATTTTTTTAGGGTTTCTGAACAGATAAAGGAACGTCTTTTGGCTACACCGGTTATTTTTCAGCTTCCGATAGGGAGCGAAGACACCTTTGCTGGAATGGTTGATCTGGTTGCCATGGATGCAATTATTTATGAGGATGAGATGGGATTAAAATTTAGCCGAAAACCTATTCCAGAAGAGCTCAAGGAAAAAGCAGCTGCCTATCATGAAAAGCTAGTTGAGGCAGCGGCAGAAGCAGATGATTTATTGCTTGAAAAATATCTTTCCGGCAAAAAACTTAATAACGAAGAAGTCAAGCAGGGCTTAAGAAAGGCTACAATTACTGCCAAAATTATTCCGGTTTTTTGTGGAACGGCATTTAAAAACCGTGGTGTTCAGCCACTGCTGGATGCAATTATTGATTATTTACCTTCTCCTTTGGACAAAAAAGCTGTGATTGGGCTTAATCCGAAAAGTGGGGATGAAGAGGAACGGCAAACCAGCGATGATGAGCCTTTTTCTGCCCTGGCTTTTAAGATAATGTCTGACCCGTACGTTGGAAGGCTAACTTTTTTCAGGGTATATTCCGGAATTCTTAAATCGGGTTCCTATATTTTAAATTCAGTTAAAGATAGGAAGGAGCGGATTGGAAGAATTTTGCAGATGCATGCTAATAAGCGTGAAGAGATCCATGAAATTGGTGCAGGTGATATTGCGGCAGCGGTGGGATTAAAAAACACTTCAACTGGGGATACTCTCTGTGATTTGCACAAACCAATCATACTAGAATCGATTAAATTTCCTGAGCCAGTTATTTTTGTCGCTATTGAGCCCAAGACCAAAGCTGAT
>JABMSE010000104.1 GCA_013204645.1 Candidatus Saganbacteria bacterium
GCCCCAGAGCTTGATCTAGAAAAAGAAAAAGCTGTTCAAAAAGTAGTTTATGAGGCGATTCAAGCTGGTTTAGTTAATTCGGCCCATGATTGTTCAGAGGGGGGATTAGCAGTGGCCTTGGCTGAATGTTGTATAAGTGATGAAGGGAATATGATTGGGGCCCAAATTTCCCTCGGACTGAGTCTTTCGGATAAAGCCCTCGGGACGAAGTCTAATATCGAATCTCTAATTTCTAATCTTCGACCAGACGCCTTCCTCTTTTCCGAATCTCAATCTAGAATTATCATTTCGTGCCCCAAAGCCTCCGCCCCTAAAATCGAAGCCTTAGCCAAACAAAATAAAGTTTCGTGTTATAGGGTTGGGGAGGTTGGGGGAGATAGCCTAAAGATCGATAATTTAATTGATTTGCCTCTTTCCAAGCTCAATCATGCTTGGCGAACCAGCCTCACGGTATGATATAATATCCCCATGGTAAAAATACTTAAAAAGGAAATGTTAACGGCAAGTGTTTGCCGTATCCAGGTTTTGGCACCCCACATTGCAACTGCAGCAAAGCCAGGAAATTTTGTTGTGGTTATCCCAACTGAAGATGCCGAGCGCATTCCTTTAACCATTGCGGATCGAGATCTAGATAAAGGTACCATCTCAATTATTTTTCAGGTTGTTGGTGCAACCACACGGCTTTTGTGCTCCCTAAAAGAAGGCGATCAGATCGCCCATGTTTTAGGCCCGCTTGGCCATCCCTCTGATGTAGAAAATTTTGGTACGGTTGTGGTGATAGGTGGTGGGGTTGGCATTGCTGAAATATATCCCATGGTCAAATCCCTAAAACAAGCAGGGAACAAGGTTATAACCATTATTGGTGCGCGCTGCGAAGATTTATTGATTTACAAAAAAGAGCTCGCAGCACAGAGCGGTGAACTTAAGGTTACAACTGACGATGGTTCATGTGGGCGAAAAGGTTTTGTATCTGATGAACTAAAGGATATGATCGATTCCGGCATGAAGATTAATCGTGTGATTGCAGTTGGACCGGTTCCCATGATGAAGGTCTGTTGTGATGTCACTCAACCGCACAAAATTAAAACTATTGTTTCATTGAATCCTATTATGCTTGATGCAACAGGAATGTGCGGTGTTTGTCGTGTTACCGTTGCGGGCAAAACCAAATTTGCTTGTGTTGATGGCCCCGAATTTGACGGCCATGAGGTTGATTTTAAGGAATTGACTGATCGCTTGAGAGCTTATAAAGATCTTGAAAAAAAAGCGGATGAGCATGTGTGTAAACTGTTAGGGATTAAGGAGTAGGGGATGGCCCAGAAAAAACCCAGGCAACATATGAAAGAGCGGGAAGTAGCTGAGCGCGTGCGCGATTTTGCCGAAGTTCCACTTGGCTATACCCCCGAACAAGCCACCTCCGAAGCCAAGCGTTGTATCCAATGTAAAAAGCCTTTGTGTGTTGGGGGCTGTCCAGTTGAAGTTGATATCCCAGCTTTTATTAAATTGGTAGCCGAGGGGAAATTTGTAGAAGCTGCTCAAAAAATAAAAGAAACTAATGCTTTGCCAGCGATTTGCGGCCGGGTTTGCCCGCAGGAAGACCAATGCGAATTAAAGTGTATCCTGGGTAAAAAGGGAGAACCAATTGCTATTGGGAGCCTGGAGAGATTTGCTGCGGATTGGGAACCGGATAATAAGAGAGGGGGAGGGTCTGTTAGTGATAGGCAGGGGGTGAGTTCTATCAAAGTAGCTATAGTTGGCTCCGGCCCCGCAGGTCTAACCTGTGCTGGCGACTTGGCTCGCTTAGGTTATCAAGTAACCATCTTTGAATCCTTGCATGTAACTGGTGGAGTGCTTACCTATGGTATTCCAGAGTTTCGTTTGCCCAAAGACATAGTTCAACGTGAAGTTCAATACATAAAAACTTTAGGGGTTGAAATTAAAACTGATATGCTGATTGGAAATGTTTATACCATCGAGCAATTACTTGCTGAGTATAAAGCGGTATTTATTGGTTCTGGGGCGGGCCTTCCTAAATTTATGAAGATTCCTGGAGAAAACTTGGCCGGTGTCTATTCTGCCAATGAATATCTATTTTGTATTCACATGATGAAAGCTTGGCAATTTCCAGACCATTTAACTCCAGTTAAGGTTGGAAA
>JABMSE010000105.1 GCA_013204645.1 Candidatus Saganbacteria bacterium
AATCAACAGAATTAATTCTGTTGATTTTAAAAGCGGAACCGAGACTTCAGTCTCAGGTTCCCCCTATTCTATTCAGGAAGAAATGACATTGAACTTTGGACATTGGAAAAATAAACCATGCAACTAGCAGATATTCTTCCACCTAGATCCATACTAATGGTGCCAAAAAGAACGGCCCCTATTGGCAAGCACTTATTCGTAAAACGTGGCAACGAGCCAGCTAATAACCATCACCCCACCATAATCGGCCCCCCCTCCCCTTTTTGGGAAGACGTTATTTCTCAAAATGCAACCAGAATGCCCTTTGTATGCAGTACCTACGCTATTCATAATGACATAGGAGAAAGATTGTTACATTCTAGATTTGGAGAATATCTGGATGCCCTTTTTATAACTTCTCTGGCCAAGCTGGCTTTTTATTCTTATTGTGTTGGGAAATCAGCACTGTCTACGCTGCAAGGTAGAAACATTGCTGAAAGTGGAGCAGCACAATTCCCCCCCCAGGATCAAGTGGTAACTCTTCCCTTTATCGGGTCCTCTTTTCAAGAAGACCCTGAATTAGCAGCAATAGATCTACGCCATGAGCAAAGCCATGCTTTATATCTAAATCACCTCTCCGCTGAACCAAAGGCTGACTTTGGTCCCTGGCAGATATTTTCTCTAGCCGATATTAAATTTATTCCATCCTTTACCTTTAGGCACCTTATGCATTATGCCCTAATCTCTCCTCTACAGGAGTTATTTGAGAGCATTCTTGGTAAACTAGGGATTATGCCTCCAATCATAAATGGCAGATTTTTGAGTTTTGTGAATAAAAGTGGAAACGCAGCTAGCCGAGGTTATTGGGAAGAGTTAATAGATATTTTTGGCGATGAAAAATTTGCTGCCTATGGTTCAATGATGGGAACCCCGGATGAACTAGGGTTAAGCCTCACCCACCGCCAAATCTTCTTTGATTTAGGTTATGCCTCAGTTGAGAATCTAAATTAAATGGGGACGGCTTACCATTTAATTGTGCACAATAGGAGGGGTCTTTCCCTCCTTTCAAGTAGTATGCTAACGCAAACCGTCATGAGGCCGAGCGGCCACGGTCTCTCCGCCGCAGGCGGAGAGGAGCGAGGCCGAATGCCGAGCCCCGAAAATCTCGGTGGGATTTTCGGGGCGTGTTTGCGTGGCATACTACTTGGAAGGGGAAATACCTAAGCAACCCACTCAATAATAGTAGGCGCTTTTTGTGCCCTTGAAAAACCCCAAAATCTACGCTATAATAACCCCATGCTAATCACCGTTCTCAAATCAAAACTCCACATGGCCGCAGTTTCTGCAACCCAGCTCTACTACGAAGGCAGCATTGGCATTGATAAAGAATTGATGGACAAAGCTGGATTATATGCAGGAGAAAAGGTTCAGGTCCTAAATTTTAACAACTCCAGCCGCTTTGAGACTTACGTCATAGAAGGCATGAAAGGTGAGATTTCTTTGCGTGGGCCTGCAGCCAAACTTGGCAAAAAAGGCGACAAACTCATCATTTTGGCCTATGGAATGGTTGAGGCTTCAGAGGCTAAATCAATAAAACCAAAGATCATCCTGCTTAATGAGAGGAATGAAGTGAAGGGTTAGGCTATCTGAACTCCCCTTACTCCACATAATCCACCAATTCTTGCCATAGCAAACCTTCCTTATTATATATCGCCAATTTTTGCCTAAAATTTCACCTTGCCATCAAACTTTTTTAGTGTTAAACTCATAGAAAATAAGAGGTTCTATCTTGAGGAGGGGTAAATTATGTCAAAAAAGCTAAAAATTGGGCTTCCTAAGGGGAGTTTGCAGGAGTCAACCCTTGAGCTTTTTAAAAAAGCTGGTTGGACGATTAAATCATCTTCTCGGTCATATTATCCTGGTGTGGATGATCCAGAACTCGAAGTAATGCTTAGCCGCGCACAAGAGATGGCCAGATACGTTGAAAGCAATGTGCTCGATTGCGGACTCACCGGCATTGACTGGGTAATGGAATCAGACGCTAAAGTCAAAAAAGTTGCTGATCTAGTTTATGCAAAACAGGGTCTGCGCAAAGTACGCTGGGTCCTAGCGGTTCCGGAAAACTCTAAAATAAAAAGCGTCAAAGACCTAAAAGGCAAAAGGATTGCAACCGAGCTTGTCAATGCAACCAAGAAATACCTAAAGCGAAATAAAGTGAATGCTAAAGTTGATTTTTCCTGGGGAGCAACTGAAGCCAAACCCCCAGAACTAGCTGATGCCATCGTTGAACTTACTGAAACCGGTTCATCCCTTCGCGCCAATAAGCTTAAAATAATTGATACGGTGCTCGAATCAAACACAGTGGTGATTGCTAATCAAGAATGCTTAAAAGATCCTTGGAAAAACGAAAAACTAAATAATTTAATTCTTATGTTGCAAGGCGCCTTGGTTGCCGAAACTAAAGTCGGCTTAAAGATGAATGTCATTAAAAGCCGTTTGCGCAACATCTTAAAACTCTTGCCTGCCCTTCAAACCCCAACTATTTCTGAGTTGGCAAATCATGGCTGGGTTGCACTTGATACAGTGGTTACTGAAAATGTGGTGAGAGAACTGATCCCCCGACTTAAAAAGGCCGGAGCCAAGGGAATTGTAGAGTATCCACTTAACAAAGTGATTGATTAGGAATTAGAGGGTTTAAGGTTTTCCGCAACCATTTCAACCAAATCATTTAAGGTTTTTATGTCCCTTACCTTAGCCTCGGGCAAATTCACATGATACTTTTTGTCCAGCGCCGCAAAAATCTCAACCCCAATTAAAGAATCCACCCCTAAGTCGGAAAAGAGATTGGCATTTTGACCAATCCTATCCTCGGGAATTCTAACGACCTTAGAAACAAGTGTCTTTATTTCCTGCGCTAATTTTTGTTTATCCATCAATCTCCCCTAGTAACACAGAAACACAGTGACATAGTGACATAGTGACAAAGCAACATAGGATCACATCACCATTTCCTTTTTAATCTCAGCACGCTTAACCTTCATTAACCTGGTTTTGGGCAACTCTTTTTTGCGGATAATTATCCGGGCAATGCGTTTAAAATCTGCCATTCTCGAGTTAAGACCATCAACTTCTTCTTTAATAACTTTATAGATAAACTTATCATCTGTCATCCCCTCAAAATATTCCATCTCGGGAACAATAATGGCCACTACCTCTTCGGACCCTTTGCGCACCCCTTCGGCTATTTTTTGTCCCATAACACAAGATTCTTTGATTACATAAAACTTATTCAATTCAAACTCGATTTCTTCGGGATAAACGTTGACCCCTGCCCCGGTTACAATTATGTCTTTGCTGCGACCAGTAATAAAAAGATATCCTTCTTCATCAAAATACCCAACGTCTCCGGTGTGCAACCAACCATTAATTACTACACGACTGGTTAATTCTTTGCGTTTAAAATAACCTTTCATTATGTTAGGACCAAAGGCTAAGATTTCTCCAACCGGTTCCACTCCCGAAATCTTAACTTCCACTCCCGGAACTGGCCTGCCAACCGAGCCCAGCTTATTATTCTTTAAAGTACAGCAAGTTAATACCGGTGATGATTCGGTTAAGCCATATCCTTGCAAAATAGTAAACCCCATTAGATCGAAATTCTTTAGTAAATCAGGATCGATAGCCGCACCACCGGAAACAAAAAAACGGATCTTTCCTCCAAACTTCTTATGTACAGTCTTAAAAATATGTCTCCCCAGATTAACAACAATTATAAGTTTAAAGAATTTTGAAATTGAAAAAAGAAGAGAGAAAACAAATTTTAAACCTTTCTCCTCAACTTCACGTTGAATACCATCATAAAAAAGTTGATAAAGAAGAGGAACTCCACACATAATAGTTACATTGGTTTCTCGCATGTTTTGCAAAATATTATGGGATTTCAAGCTTTCAGCATGGGTTATGGTACAGCCAGCATAAAATGGACCTAAAAAACCAACTGTGGTTTCAAAAATATGATGCAGGGGTAAAACTGAAAGAAAATTATCTTTTGGATCAAGTTTATCCGAAGAAGTAACCGCCACTACATTAGACATAAGATTCTTATGGGTTAAGACTACCCCCTTGGGAACCCCTGTGGTACCAGAGGTATAAATAATGGCAGCCGGATTATCTAATGAAACATGGGATACAATCGGCTCACTGGGATAGGAAAGATTTGCAAAATCTTCCATTACAATTTCTTGCCTTTCCACCTTGGTCCCGCGAATAGAATCCTTAAATTTTTGAGAAAGAATAATCGCCTTAGCCCCAGAATCATTAAGCAAAGTGATAATATCTACATGAAAAAACATAGCATCCAGTGGAACAACAATTGCTCCCATAGATGCAATAGCCAAATAAGAAATGGGCCACTCCGGACGGCTTTCTGAAAGGAGGGCCACCCGATCCCCTTTTGAAACCCCGAGCTCTCGCAGGGCAGCTTGAACCTTAACAACTTCTCGGGCTACTTGCCCAAAAGTAAATTTACGATAACCGTTGCTTTCTTTGCGTATCTGAAAAGCTAGCTTATTTTTATATTTATGGGCACTCAGCGCAAGCAGATCTTTGATGGTTATGAGGTCCATATTCTCTCCCGAACAAATTACTGGGCACGAACGCCCGAATGATTATATTGCTAGCATCCGCATATACATGGGTCCGTAGACAAGGCCCACGACAATGATGGAAAGGATGAAGTTGATGATGATTGCCAGCAAGAAGATAGAAATTGCATACCAGACAATTTTATTAGATGGTGTACCCATGACCGGTCCCAATCCAAGGATTAAAAGATAAACCCCGTAAAGCCCCAAAAGAGATAAAATCCCAAGTCCAGGGACAAGCTGAAAAATTCCAACCAACCACACTGGCGTCATAGAATAAACAATCAGTTTCACGGCAGCTGTCAAATCAGGTTTTGAGCCAAAAAATGGAGCCAGCATTTTTACTGCCCAAGCACCGACAAACACCGCCACTAATTGTATAACAAACCCAATTGCTGCACCTAGCAATGCTTCAATAAAGGGGGCCCGTGCCAAATTGCCAGCTGGCATACGCATGCCAACCAAGGTCATACCAATTAAAGCAGAAACTGCCGGAATCACAGCCAAAGGAGCTGCGTAATTAATAAACAAATCTTTAATGCTTGATTTTTCCTCACTTATTATCTGCCAGGTTTGCCTTGAATGCAAAATAATTTCTCGGGCTCTATCAAATATTTTCATTTCTTCCTCCTTATGAATATTTTGTACTTTATTAGATTTTAGCACCCCCAACTTGTATTGACAAGCTGATTTTGCTAAAATCAAAAACAGCTAGAGGCACAAAGCATGAAAAAAGCGATTATACTCTTCATTATTATATTCATAACTTCTAAGGCTTCCCTGGCGATTTATTCCCCTCGCGCTATGGGCATGGGAGAAGCCTTCACTGCCATCGCCGATGACGCTTATGCTGCCTACTGGAATCCAGCTGGATTCGCAGTTAATCCAGGGATCGATCTCGCAGGCACCTATCAAATGAACAACCGCAATCAAGCTGTTGGAGACAATGCTTTAGCACTTAAGGGCTGTTTTGAAATTGGCATGGATCCTTTTGCTTGGATTATAGGCGTGGGGGCAGTTTCCCTATTTGCCTATGATGGGGCAGTTTATCTGGCCGATCAGGGAGTGGTAAAAAAGGGCTGGGGAAGAGAAGGAGACAAATACGCAAAAGAAGAATCCATGGCAGAAGGGGTCAAAGAAAAAGATGAAGAAGCCAAGGCATCCGGCACCGAACCTGTCCATCAATCTATTTCAAGAAAAGTAGCGGCAACGGAAGCCTTAAAACACATCGGCGAAGGCACTATTTTTGTTGGTAAAAAATATGCCAAAGTCATTGCCCAAGAAATGGACCAACAAGGACGTCATTATTTTTATGTTTCTCCCTGGTTTCGCCCAAACTATTATCGCCCAACTATCTGGGATGACCGCTATGATTATGTTGCGGTAGAAATTACCCCCATGGATAAAGCCCAATTCGGTGGGGGAATTACCATTTTATCAGACCAAAACGCTTCCATTGACCAAGATACAAATTGGTATTCCTTTTCCCTGGCTTCGGGTTGGGGCGAAATCGCCGCCCTGGGAGCCAACTTAAATATCTACGACTTAAGAATACCCAGCATCAATATAAAAGGTTTGGGCGCAGGATTAGATGTTGGAGGATTACTCCGGATTTCCAACAAACTTATGTTTGGCATTACCGCCAAAGAGCTTCTAACCACCGATATTAAATGGGAAAATGGAGCAATTACCCGCTACCAAACCCAAGTTAACATGGGAATCGGCCTAAAACCTATTCGCCAAGTTCTCGTCGCAGCCGATGTACATAATTTATTTGGCCAAAATGCGCAGGAGGCCACTATGCACTATGGGATCGAAGTAAAACCTGTCTACGGCCTAGCCCTTCGCGCTGGGCTTTCTGATAATAGCAAAACCGCCGGTTTAAGCCTTGGCATTGGCCAGCTAATCATTGACTATGCTTATTTAGGGGGAACTTTTAATCGCACCCAAATGATAGGAGCTACCTGGAAAATATGAATTACCTAAATTCATTCGCCGAAGTGCCGACAGGATGGAGGGACGAAGGAGAATGATCCATCAAGATATTATTGACGCTAAAAGACCGAATACCTGGCGCAACCTAACTCAACTATCCTATAAGAACAGGAAGGAGTGGATTGAAAATAACTTCAAGGAAATCCTAGCCAGCCTCAAGAAACTTTCTTCGACGGAAATGGAACCGTGGAATCTACTAGGCTACATGTGTATTGACGATAACCTTTACCAAGAGGCTGAAATTATTTATGATGAATTTTTCAAGAAAATCCAAAGAGAGCACGGAGATATTGGCATTCCAGCTTATTTGCGCGGGATCGCCCATTTTCTCCAGGGCCGCTTCCAAGATGCTTACAAAGATTTCAAAATTGCTCGCCAATCAGACCTTCATATAAAAAAAGTAAATGGGCCATCTGCCCGTGCCATTGCTTACATGGAAGAAACCCTTTTCCCAACCCGCGAAATCATCACGAAAAACCAGTCGCGCCTAAACCGTGACCTTAACACGCCAAGAAACCTTGACCGGGCAATGGGACCCAATATGCTGCGGACTATTCATAAATGGAACTCAACCAGCCCTCTCTTTTCCCAAAATATTTCCCAAGGAGGCGGCTATTTTTTAACTCTAAAAAACACCCGTGGCCAAACCAAAGGAATTGCCATTGATCCAGGCTATGATTTTTTGGATATTTTCCGGGACATTGGATTGGGAATTGCCGATATTGATACCATCATCATAACCCATGACCATGACGACCACACCGAATCAGTTGAAGGAATACTTTCTCTTTTGGCGAAATACAATGACCATAATGAACAGAAAAAAACAAAGGTTTTAGATATTTTCGGCTCCCCCGGTGTCCTTTTGAAATTCCATGGCCTCCTTTCTGCAACTGATCTCTTTGGAAACCGCGAAATAAATTTTAAGCTCTTGGTCCCCGGAGCGCACATCGCCGAAATAGAAGGGACCCCACTTATGGAAAAATACGGCTTTACACTTTCCGTTATCCCGGCCTTTCATACTGAACGTTGGACTAATCAGGAATCATCCGTTGGAGTAATTCTCTCGACCAACATCCCTGACATAAAAAATGGGGGCAAACTAAAAATTGGGATAACCGGCGATTCACGTTATGAAGCGGGAATGGGCAGAGAATACAAAGAAGCCCAAGTCCTTTTGCTCAATATTGGGTCAGTTGAAAAAGAAGAAGGGAAATTCTTAAAACAACACCTGGGGATGCTGGGATGTATTAATCTTCTAAAAGAAGCCCGGCTGGGAAAACCTCTCCTGGCAATTCTAACTGAATTTGGCGAGGAGTTTTCCGGCAAACGCG
>JABMSE010000106.1 GCA_013204645.1 Candidatus Saganbacteria bacterium
AATTGGAAGGTTAACTAATAAGGTTACCTAATCCGCGCAAATACTATTAAATCTGTTTTTAATTTTTAATTCCCCATTTTAAAGTGAAATTTTCCCACATTAGTGCAGATAACTTAGAAGGAGAAGTCTTATGCCTATAGGCCCCTATGCAGCGTGTTATAGAACGCGATATCCGAATTTTAAAATTCGGAATCCCTGGTTTCCTGGGGAAATAGATGAATTTAAGGGAGTACAGGCAGCAGGTAGAAGGTCTGTGTATAATCAACGAAGCATGATGGTAATAGATTATGCTTCTTTTATGGCAATGAGAAAAGATGGAGAGAGGGAGTTGATGCATGCTAAAGTAGCAGATATTGAGATTTTTCTTCCGCAAAGACCAATGGTATTGCATCCTTTGGCACACGAAGGAAGATTGGGAGTTATTGCTTTAGAAGATAGGGAAATAGAAACATTTACACTTTGTCTAGTTCTTTCTGAAGTTGGGCAAGAAGCTTTGCAGATCACTGCAGGCACTAGTTTATCGGAATTATTGAACAGCAATCCAGTAAATCCTTTACATCATACCTTTCCTTTACATTCTTCTAAATTAGAAAGTAACCGGGCAATATTAGAAGAACTTATTCCTAGAAGACTTAGATTTTGGGAGAGATGGGTTTATCCCATTGAAGGAAGCTGGCCGGAAACAATACCTGAAACACCCTTGATTGATGAAGAAAGTGCAAAGATAACTTTAATTAGAAGGTATATGCGTCGCCAACAAAATGCCTGGCAAATCCTTCGCTTGGATCCCGATAGCAGAAAAGTAGAAATTGTAGGGAGGCTAGGTGAGGCAGCTGATTATGATTGGTTAAAGGTTGTCTTACCACAAGGGTATGTTCCGGCGCTTCCAAAGCCAGCTCCACCTGTCGAGCCGGCTCCTTCTGCACCAAACCCAGCGGTTTCCCCTCCTCCAAAAGCAGCAAGTAGACCAGCACAAAAGGAAAAGTCAGCGCCTCCGAAACATAGAGCTGTCGTGACCAAGGCTGTCCCAAAGGTAATTCCAAAAAGAAAAGATCGTGTTTCTTTGCTGAAAGATCGATTTGAAGCTGCTTTAGGAAAAAGCGATCCTCAGACAAAGTATACGACGATACAACTTGTGCTGATTGATTTGTCGGGGCTAACTACACTTCCTGCTAATCAGTTGAGAGTAAGGATATTGATTCATTTGCTGGAGAAAGAGGATATTATTAAGAAAGGCTATATGGGATCTGCGGTGATAAAAATGTTGCGGGATTTTGTATCGGATCTGCGTCAATTTGAGGAACAATTAATTCAAGCACCGGAAGGAAGAGAAGCTCAACTGAGGACGGTCCAGAATCTTTTAAAGAGAGCAAGTGAAATGAAGGGATTGTAGGTTTTTCCGGGACGCCGCCTGGGGTGAGGCCTAGGTACTTAAGGTAGAATTTCTGCGGTCAACCACCACAATGGTTCCAGCTTCTGGGCTATCTTCCGGGTTAGGCATATTTGGGGAGACCTCATAATCGTTGGCAATGCTTTGGTAGGTTTCTCCTTCTCTAGCGCGGTGGAAATGAACTGCAACTGGGATCTTAGAAATAATTACCATGTGTGTTTGTCCCTCCATATATATAATCGGGTTAAGTGTGGCTAAACTTGCATGCTGAAAAAATAAATTCTTTCGCTTATCTTTGGTGGCTTAGATGTCTACTGGATGAGTGAAAGAATTTGATATTTTTTCTCGCTCGTCCGACTCGCTGCGAAAAAAAATAAATTCTTTCCCTCTCTAGGATAGCTGGGAAAATTACGCAAAAGAAACCTTAATTAGCTTAAAGAGGCTATCCCGAAACCCACAAACACCCCTTTAGGTGGGGGCGGAAAAATTGGAAGGGCTTGGGCTTCTGCTGGTTCCATTTCTCTGGGTATCAAAAGAAATCGTTCATGCCATAAATCAGGAACAACCCGTGCTACTTTTGGGCCTTTAATAGTGCTACTTGGGGGAGCAACTTTTACTGCGGCAGATATTTTTTCGTAAACCTCAGCAGTTAAGTAAAGATAATGAGATAAAATTAGCGCTATTAGCTTTTGTGTGCGTCTTCTTTGCGGGTAGGTTATTATTCGTTCGAGGGGTGCCTGGGACATGGATAGTATTTTAAAACCTCCAATATGCATGGTGGCAGAGGTAATGCTAAATTCGCCGTCTTTGCTATGGGTGGCAGGAAGCAAGACCCTTTCAAAATAATCCACCACTTCCGAGAGGGGAAGGGGATTAGGATGGACCAGTACTGCTTTAAAAATATTGGGGTGCAATAATTCTTTGGTATAAAGGAAAGAAATTAAAACCAATGGCGGACAATTTTTCTTTTTAAGCAATGCGAGAGTTGTCCAAAAACTAAAGCCTTGAGTGGTTATGGCATCTAATATATCAGAAACATCCCTTCTTTCTTTTGCGCGGGCGATTAATTCAGATGCGATAGCCGAATGGATGGGATGATTTTTGTTGCAGCTGTGATCAAAGCGATTTGAGAGCGCAATGAGTTGGGCAATTGAGGTGCGAGGTTTTGAAATACGTGCTAAATCCCGCTGAAAGCGAAGCGCAGGAAGGACTCCTGTTAGCCCGGCTTTTTTAGTTCTATTTCTTGCTAATGGTAATACAGCATTTGCCATAAATATCCCTCAATCTTTTATCGGCAACCCCTTTAAGAAATTTCACCTTATTTCATAATTTGCTATAATGAGTTGAGTGCGCCAGTAGCTCAAATGGATAGAGCGTTTGCCTCCGGAGCAAAAGGTTACGGGTTCGAGTCCTGTCTGGCGCGTGTTTTTTAAAGGAGGTAAAATATGGAGTGCAATAAGAACAGGAATTTAAAAAGATGTAATTGTACCTTTAGCTGTGATAAAAAGGGGTTGTGTTGTGAGTGCGTTGAATATCATCGAAGGAAAGGGCAGCTGCCGGCTTGTTATTTTCCAGCTGATATTGAAAGAACCGGTGATCGCTCGGTTGAGGCTTATCTCAATTGTCGGTCTTAAACTAAATTCTCTCCTTTTCCCTTTAGGACGGAATATTCGCTGGCATAAGACTTGTTTAGACAAAAAAAATCAGATATAATGACAAATCGTTAAATGAAGAAAAACATTAACCAACTTAGAATACTGATCCTGATAGCTATTGTTGCTGTTTCCGTTTACATTATATATAAGCTCCCGATTAACTTGGGATTAGATCTACAGGGGGGAACCCGCTTAGTGCTCGAAGCTCGGCCCACGGCTAAAGTTCCCCTATCTGATGATGCCATGGCTGGAGCCGTAGCTGTAATTCGCAATCGTATTGACGCCTTAGGGGTGAGTGAACCCATTATCCAGCGGAAAGGCAAAGATCAGATTGTCGTTGAGCTTCCTGGAGTGAAAGATCCCGAAAGGGCGTTAGCTATCATAGGGGATACGGCACTTTTAGAATTTGTTGAAGCCGAGTGGGCACCTGCAGATGAATCAAGGCTAACTCCTCAAAAAGTAAAAGAATTCTATGGAAAAGATGCTTATTTGGATCGAGTAAAGACTTTAAGAAATGGGCAGGTGGTATCCTCGCGGCCTATTATTTTAAAGAGGGCGGCTCTGACTGGGGGGTTGCTAAAGGGGGCGTGGCCAGGGGTAGATGAATATGGCAATCCGGTAATTGATATTGAATTTGATTCCGAAGGGGCCAAGCTTTTTGCTGAAGTAACCGGTCGCTCAGTTGGAAAACCACTGGCAATTGTTTTGGATAAAACTATTATATCTGCGCCCAATGTGCGTGAACCTATTCCTTCTGGTAAAGCCCAGATTTCCGGAGATTTTTCAATTGATGAAGTTCAGGATTTAATAATTAAGCTTAAAGCTGGTGCACTTCCTATTCCAGTTAAGCCGGTTGAAACCAGAATTGTGGGCCCAACCCTGGGACGGGACTCAATTGAAAAAAGTAAAGTGGCCGGGATGATTGGTTTTGTTATAATTGCGGCTTTTATGGTTCTTTATTATCGGCTGCCTGGTTTTCTGGCGGATATTGCCTTGGGGATTTACATTGTCATGGTTTTGGCCGTGCTGGCATTACTCCATGCTACTTTAACCCTGCCGGGAATTGCTGGTCTCCTGCTTTCCCTGGGTATGGCTGTAGATGCTAATATCATAATTTTTGAGAGATTAAAAGAAGAGCTGCGGCTAAAAAAGAGCATTAAACTCGCCATTGATACTAGTTTTAAGCGTGCTTTTTCGGCAATCCTTGATTCAAATGTTACAACCCTTATTGCAGCTGGCACCCTTTTCTTTGTTGGAACCGGAACCATCAAGGGCTTTGCCGTAACTCTTTCGATAGGTATTGCGGCATCTATGTTTACGGCCATTGTTATAACCCGTATGCTTTTAAATATCGTGGTGGATTCAAAAATTCTTTCCAAGGCTAACAGTAAATTGGTGTATAAATAATGTTTGATTTTGTTGGAAAAAGAAAATATTGGTTTACTCTTTCGGCTGTCTTGATAGTTTTAGCCATCGGTGCTTTTGCCTATAACGGGATAGTGCGCGGAAGCATTATGAATTTTGGCATAGATTTTACGGGTGGAACAATGGTTAGCCTAAGGTTTGAAAATCCTGTTTCTATACAGGAGGTGCGCAGTGTGCTTGGAGAGCATGGTCTTTCCCAGGTTGTAATTCAGAAATCTGGGGAAAACGATGTTTATATTAGAACCGATGAGCTGGAACGGGGTTTGCGGATAAAAATCATAGAAGAGCTGCAGCAAAAATTTGGTAATGTTGAACTTCTGGAAGCTGACACAATTGGCCCAGTCATTGGCAAAGAATTGCGTGCCCAGGCTTTGTGGGCCCTCCTTATTGCTTCCATTGGCATAATCGGATATGTTTCTTTCCGCTTTGAGTTTAAATATGCCGTGGCGGCTTTGTTTGCTCTGTATCATGATGCCTTTATTACCGCAGGTATTATTGCTCTTTTGTTTCGAAGCATTGAAGTTCCCTTTGTGGCTGCCATCTTAACTATCATGGGATATTCCATAAACGATACGATTGTTATCTTTGACCGCATCCGTGAAAACAAAAAGAAATATAGCGGCAAAAAGAAAAAGTTCTTTGATGTAGTTAACATTAGCATAAATGAAACTTTAGCCCGCTCAATTAACACGGTCCTAACCACGATGATTGTGGTTTTGGCTGTCATCTTTTTTGGCGGTGAGACCCTTAAGGATTTTGCCCTGGTTCTTTTAATTGGCTTTGCCATTGGTGCCTATTCTTCTATTTTCCTTGCCAGCCCCATTGTTGCAGTTTGGGAATCCAAGCGTAAGTGAAATACGTACTCCTAGGTATTATTCAAGGTTTGACCGAATTTTTGCCGGTTTCTTCCTCGGGCCATCTGGTTGTTTTCCAATCCCTGCTAAAAGTTCCCCACAGCATTGCCTTTGATGTAGTTGTGCATTTGGCTACGGCCTTGGCGGTTATCGCGTATTTTTGGAAGGATATTTTGAAGCTAATAAATCCAAAGTCTGATCCTGAGAGTCACAAGATGTTGTTATATCTTGGAGTTGGAACACTTTGTACGGGAGTAATTGGGATTACTTTTCGAGATTTTTTTGAGGGATTGTTTAGTTCGGTTACGGCGGTAGCGTGTTTTTTGATCCTTTCCGGAGTCATTCTTATTGTGGCCGAATGGATAGGCAAGGGCAAGCGCGAGAAATTAAATATTTGGGATGCGATCTTAATTGGTTTAGCACAGGGTGCAGCTATTGCTCCGGGGCTTTCTAGATCAGGCGTAACCATTTCGGCTTCTTTGGCCAGAAATCTTAATCGGAGCCTGGCGGCTAGATTTTCTTTTCTGCTTGCTATTCCTGCAATCCTTGGTGCAGGCCTTCTCCAATCAAAAGCAATTATGGAAGCTGGAACAGTTGGCATTGGAGTCTGGCCGCTGGTTTTGGGTTTCATTTCAGCTTTTATTTCAGGGTGGATAGCAATTAAAATTTTCATGGTTATGATTGAGCGGTTTTCGCTGAAAATATTTGCCTATTATTGTATTGCTCTGGGCTTTTTCGTTTTAACCTTCATCAAACTTTTTTAAATTAACGTGGAAAAATTATTTGAATATATTATTTCCCCGGGTCAAAAAGAGGAGCGGCTTGATCATTTTTTGGGACAGCAAAAGGAAATCGGCAAGACGCGCACCCAGGTTAAAAAGTTAATTGAAGATGGTTTCATTAAACTAAACTTAGGAATTCCTAAAGCCAGCCATAAGGTCAAGCCTGGTGACCGCATCGAAGTTATAGTTCCAGAGCCCCAAAAACTTTCTGCAGAGCCTGAACAGATCCCTCTTGATATTGTATATGAGGACGAGGATTTAGTAGTTGTTAATAAGGCGCGGGGAATGGTTGTCCATCCAGCTGTGGGTAATTATACCGGAACATTAGTTAATGCCCTGCTTTATCATGCAAAGGATCTTTCAGGTATTGGTGGTGTTCTTCGTCCCGGAATAGTGCATCGCTTGGATAAAGATACTTCTGGATTACTGGTGGTGGCAAAAAATGATTTTGCCCACCAGGCTTTGGCGAAACAGTTTAAGGAAAAGAAAATAACTAAAGAGTATGTAGCATTGGTTCATGGGGTCATTAAAGAAGATGGCCAGGTTGAGGCAAAAATTGGAAGACATCCCCACCACAGAAAAAAGATGGCGATAATACGTGGGACGGAGGGCCGCGAAGCGCTTACTTGCTATCGAGTTCTAAAGCGATTCAAGGAATACACCTTAGTTGAGTTGAGTTTAAAAACAGGGCGCACCCATCAAATTCGGGTACATTTGACCTCCCTTGGCCATGCCATTGTCGGTGATCCTGTCTATGGCCATCGGCGGGAAAGGTTTAATGTTTTAGGACAGCTTTTGCATGCTAAAAAATTAGGTTTTGTTCATCCGCGAAGTAGTAAGTATATCGAATTTGAAAAAGAGATGCCAGAGGATATGCTAAGAGTTATTAGCATATTACAATCGAGGCTAGGATACCTAGAACCGAAGGCAAGCCAATAATAATTGAGGATTCAAGCCCCCCAAAGCTAATTCCAATCTGTTTTAACATTAAGAAAACAATAATTCCTGCGGCAAAGCCAATTGAGGAGCCCAAGAAAATGTTTATAGGCTTTGAAAGGAATGATCCTTTTTTGTGTTTCCCTTTTAGTTTATAAGTTCTTTTCGGCAGAGCCGGTTCAGGGGAGGGTTTTACCAATCGAACTATAAATGTCTTTGAACTCATCATTTTTCCTCCTCTTTCCTCTTATTTATCGATGGTTCTCTTAAGAAATTTCACCATTTTTAAAGATTTTTTGAAATTTCTTTTCACAGCGCCAAAAGGGGACACGAACCTTTTGGTTCCTGTCCCCTTTTTTTGCTATAATGGGAGGATGCTCTTAGTAATTGATTTAGGCAATACCACTGTGGTTTATGGGCTGTTTTCGGGAAAGCGCCTGATAAAAGAATGGCGTTTCCCAACTAAAAAACTTAAAATTCCGGCTATAAAACCTAAAATCGATAGGGTGGTGGTAGCTTCGGTGGTGCCACATTTAAACAATAAGCTTCGAAAACTAATCAAAGCCAAGCTTAAATGTAATCCCTTTTTTGTGACTGCAGATAATATCCCGGGGTTATCTGTTCCATTAAAAAACAAAAGAGAAATTGGTGCAGATCGGGTGGTGGATGCGCTAGCGGCATATAAATTATATGGTGGGCCGGCTATTGTTGTTGATTTTGGGACTGCCACTACGTTTGACCTAATATCAGCTAGGGGGGAGTATTTGGGGGGTGCAATAGCGCCGGGAGTTATTTTGGCCAGGGATGCCCTCTACGAACATGCAGCCAAGCTCCCCAAAATTAAGATTTCTGCTCCAAAACAGGTTATAGGCAAGAATACCGTTTCGGCAATGCAGAGCGGTTTGGTTTATGGTTATGTGGCGATGGTGGAGGGTGTCGTTCGCCGCATCCAAGCATCCCGACGCTTTGACTTTGTCAAAGGTCGGGATCCCGACTTTCCACTATTCCATAAATTAATGTTGTCGGGACAAACTACAACCCCCAAAGTAATCGCCACCGGTGGCCTTGCCAAGCTGATTTGCAAGTACACTAAGGTTGTTGATAGAATAGATGCAAAGCTGACCTTGAAGGGGCTTTGCTTGATAGGGGGGGAACTCAATGTCCGAAGAACTTAGCGAACTATTACGAGTTCGCCGCGATAAATTAGAAGATATAAAAAATAAAGGGATTAATCCCTTTCCCTATCGCTATGAGAGAACAAATACGGGTGCAGAGATCTTAGAGAAATTTGAAAAGATCAAAGAAGGCGAGGAGAGTCCCGAAGAAGTTAAAGTAGCGGGTCGCATTATGACTAAGCGTGGTCATGGCAAGGCCTCCTTTGCCCACCTTCAGGATGAAAGTGGGCGCATCCAAATCTATTCGCGGCAGGATGTTGTTGGAGAAGATAAATATGATATCTACCGCAAGTTGGATATGGGAGATATTATTGGGGTTTCGGGCCGGGTTTTTAGAACCAAGACTGGTGAGATAACTATTCGCGTAAAGGATTTTGTGATTCTTTGCAAATCGCTGCATCCTTTACCTGAAAAGTGGCATGGGTTGCAGGATAAAGAGTTGCGTTATCGCGAACGCTATGTTGATTTGATGGTTAACCCCGAAGTAAGGGAGGTTTTTGTAAAGCGGAGCAAAATCATTTCTTTTATCCGCCACCGCCTAGAAGAAAACGGTTTTTTAGAGGTGGATACTCCAATTTTACAGGTGCTGCAGGGTGGGGCAGCTGCCAAGCCTTTTTGTACTCATCACGATGCTTTAGATATGCCACTTTTTATGCGGATTGCACCCGAGCTTTATTTAAAGCGTTTAATTGTGGGTGGTTTTGAAAAAGTGTTTGAGATGGGAAGAGTTTTTAGAAATGAGGGAATTTCCTATAAGCATAACCCGGAATTTAGCATCATTGAAATCTATCAAGCTTATGCGGATTATAACGATATCATGCAACTTACCGAAGAAATAATTTCAAGCGCAGCGAAGGAAGTTTTGGGAACGCTTGAAATTGAATTCAAGGGAGAAAAGATTAACTTGAAGCCGCCCTGGAAGCGTATCACCTTAAACGAAGCTCTCAAACAAGAAGGTATAGATATTGAAGGGAAAAGTGAAAAGGAAATCCGCCAAATCGCAAAATCAAAAGGTGTTGAAGGATATGAGGAGATAGGGGTGGGCAAGATAATTAACGTTTTATATGATAAGTTTGTGGAAGCTAAATTGCGCCAACCCACTTTTATTATTGACCATCCAATTGAAACCTCTCCCTTGGCCAAAAAACATCGCAAAAAAGAAGGACATGTGGAGCGCTTTGAGCTGATCATTGCTGGGATGGAGTTGGCTAATGCATTTTCGGAATTAACTGATCCCATTGATCAGCGCGAAAGATTTGATAAGCAAGCCGAGTTAAAGGCAGCTGGGGATGACGAAGCTGAGTCAATGGATTGCGATTTCTTACGCGCTTTAGAATATGGCATGCCTCCCACCGGTGGTCTGGGAATTGGCATTGACCGCCTGGTTATGCTTTTGACAGATCAGCCCTCAATTCGCGATGTGCTTCTTTTTCCTCACATGAAGCCTTTGGATCGAGCCAAACCAAAGGAAGGTGAGATGGAAGTATTGGACAAATGAGGGTTAGCGAGGCCTTAGAAAAAGATAAGCCAACCCTTTCTTTTGAATTCTTTCCTCCAAAGACTGCTGATCAGGAAGAAAAGCTTTTTGCTGTAATTTCAACGCTCAAAAAATTTAATCCTGATTTTGTTTCAGTAACTTATGGCGCTATGGGAAATACCCGGGAAAAAAGTTTTTTCTGGGTAAAAGAGATTAAGGATAGGTTTAAACTTGATCCGGTGGCCCACCTGACTTGTGTGGCGGCTACAAAACGAAATATTGAAGAGCAAATTGATGAGCTGACCAAGATGGGGGTTTTAAACATACTCGCCTTGCGCGGGGATGTGCCGCAAGAAGAAAAGGATTTTGTTCCTCCAGAAAACGGCTTCCATTATGCGAGAGACTTGGTAGCCTTTATTAAAAGGCATAAACCAAAAATTTGTTTAGGGGTTGCTGGTTGTCCAGAGGGTCATCCAGCTGCACCATCACTTGAATTAGACACCCAGTATTTAAAAGAAAAAATTGATGCTGGGGCCGACTATGTTATTACCCAGCTCTTTTTTGATAATCGCTATTATTTTGATTTTTTGGATAGGTCGCATAAAGCCGGAATTAGGGTCCCTATTATCCCGGGGATTATGCTAATTACCAGTTTAAATCAAATGAGAAAAATGACTGAGATTTGCGGGGCAACCATTCCCCCAAAACTTTTGGAAAGACTTGAAAAATATGGCGATGACAAAAAATCAATTGCGAAATTGGGCGTTGAGCATGCTATTGCTCAGTGTGAAGAATTGTTAGAGGCCGAGGTCCCTGGCCTTCATTTCTTTGTTATGAACAAATCCGGCCCCATTGCGGAAGTTCTTACATCCTTCCGCCAACAACGATTTCAGGAATCCGAGTAGTGGGTTGTGCGTCGGCGACTGGTGCGTGATCATATTTTCCGCAGACTCCAGTTTGAAATCCAAGGTCAGATCCTACCATATCAATGATTTCGAGTATCTGGGGACCATTCCCGGTTAAAATAGCCCCGCGCACCGGATGTTTTATTTTTCCATTTTCAATCAGGTAACCCTCGTTCACCTCAAATACAAAATCACCGCTGCTAACATTGACTTCTCCGCCGCCCATACGCCGGATGAACAACCCATTTTTAACTGAGGCTACAATTTCGCCTGGATCCATGTTTCCCGGAACAATCAAAGTATTGGTCATTCTCGGCTGAGGGCGCGACTTAAATGTTTCGCGTCGGCCATTGCCGGTTTTGGGCAAATCTATCATTTGGGCACTGTAGCGGTCCGTCATGTATCCTTTGAGAATGCCGTTTTCAATTAAAATTGTTTTATGCGATGGGGTTCCTTCATCATCAAAAGCGTAGGATCCGTATCTGCCATGCAAGGTGCCATCATCAACTACAGATACCAAATCCGATGCTACCTTTTGGCCGATCTTCCCAGAAAAGATTGAGGTGCCCTTCATAATAAAATCAGCTTCCAAGGCATGGCCGCAGGCCTCGTG
>JABMSE010000107.1 GCA_013204645.1 Candidatus Saganbacteria bacterium
CCTTTTTAATGCTTCAACAAGTTTTAAGCCATCAAAATTAAACTGACGCATCATGAGCCAAATATCATAGAAGTCCTTCATTCGACTGTTAAGAAGACCAAGCTTAACCATGGCTTCAAATTTTTCACTTACCATGCTTTCTACTGGGTATCCTTTAAGATGAGGCCTAGGGAAATCTAAAATAACCGGATAGTTAATAGGTTCAGGTTTTGGATATACGATGTCGCCAAACCCCATATCAACCTGCATTACAATACGTGAGCGACCTAGGAACCCTTTGAATTTCACGCGTACGCCTTCGTAATCAGCATCTTCTTTTATTTTTTGACCTTTAACTGTTTCTGGATCAAAGATAATCTCGTCTGGGACCACCGAGACCCGACAAACGTCCTTTATGACCTTCTCGATGCTAGCTATTTGATTATCAAAGCAGGCTAAAAAATCAACATCGAGAGTTGTTCGTCTTTCTGGCATTTGCCAGACTGTGAACATGAGGGCCCCTTTAAGGATAAATTTATCCGCATATTCAGAACAGCTAAACCGATAAAGAAATCTTTCCATTCCATAATATTGCAGAAGCTCGGAAAATGGACGATTAGTTTCTTTTGCTTTATTTTGCAATTGGCCACGGATAGAAGCTTCTAAGTTCTTAGCTTTCTTTTTCACAACAGGGTTTCCAATATTGGCTTTATGATATTGTTGACGCGGCAAATTTTGGCATAGTGCATGATTGCTTTTGGCTTTATGCTTTTTTCCGTAACCGCGACCTTAAGAACATCTCGTGCAACATTCATCCCTATTCTATTGCGAAATTTAAAACAGTCAGCTATTGTTTTAGCAAGGTTATAAACTTTGATCTGGTGCCCTTCGATTTCGTAATTTTCAATTCCTGCTTCCCAGGCTTGAGGCGAAAAACGATAATATCTAACTGGAGGATATTTTATTTTATTAGCATGCATCCCACGCACAATGGCAACATCCACATATTTAGGTATTTCATTTGTTGCTTCATGAAAAGCAAGCGCGGAAAGTAGACAAACTACCCCCTTGGATACTTTGATTGATACAGCTACTAGGTCTGGGTTTGGGAGCGAGATACCGGTTGATAGTCTGTACAGGCCTCGATCGAGTTTCTGGATCTCACCGGAATTCAGACTTTTCCTGAGGGAGGCTCTATTAAAGCCAGCTTCATAGATCTCACCATAACTGACCAATCCGCCTCTTTTTTTAAGAAAATTTATAAGTGCCTTCTCTTTGGTATTCATAAGTCCCCCCTATTTCTATACACTTAGCAACAAGTGTATAGGGTTAGGTGGGGAATGTCAAATGTTTTATTTGTTTTAAACCTGTCGGGGCAACAAGCAAGCCTTAAAGAGTTTAGTCTAAAACCCACCCTTCAACTTGCCGCATGAGGACACGAGGAAAAAAAGTTTCTTTAGACAAATGTTTTACAAAGATCGAATAAATCCCAACCAGATTAGCCCCTAAAATGTCCATGAACAATTGATCGCCGATCATGGCGGTTTCGTTAGCTTCGGCATCAAGTAGCTTTAGTGATTTTAGAAAGGCAAAGGGCAGCGGCTTAAAACCCAGTGACATTGAAGGAAGCTCCAAGGTTTTTCCAATGTATTTTACCCGCATAGGGTGGCGGCTGTTGGAGGCAAGACAAAGCTTAAACCCCTCTTCCTTTCTCTCTACGACCCACTCAAAAACCCGAGGCGATATTTCATTAACTCCGCGAGGAATTAGTGTGTCATCAATGTCTAAGATTAAAGCCCTGATGCCTTGGTTTTTTAATTTAGCAAAATCAATGTTGTAAATGTCGGACACAACCAGATTTGGCCGCAATAGTTTTTTAATTTTCTCCCAGTACTCTTTCAAAATCAACCCTCCGCGAAAATATGCTCAGCAGTTTCTCAAAATCATCTTTAAAGTCGGGCGAAACCATGAGTTTTATGGTAGCCCGCGGCCCTTTTTCGGGTTTTGGCGTGCGGATGGCAACCATGCCAGCAAAAGCCTCAAAATAGGGGCAAATGAGATAAATTTCTTCCTTGTTGACCCTTAAAAAATAGTCAATTGAATCCATTAAAGCTTATCAATGTAGAAGAATACCACCACGGGCAAATCTTCATAAAGGATATCGTTTATTTGCTTTAGTTTTTTGTTGCGGTCTTCTTTTAAGGCCAGATTAATGCCGCTTAATTGATCAAGAAGCTTATCAACTTCGGCGTTGCTGTAGCCAGTAAAGTTTACGCCACCCTGGGTTTTAAAAACTGGTTTGACTAGGTCATAGCTGTCAATTTGTATAGAATCAGCTTCGCTGGTTGCTAAAAGCTGTTCAATGCCGGCTTTGTAGCCCATCAAAAAGAAATCATGTTTACCGGAGGTTAATTCCTCTATCCATTTGGTTTCATTTTGGTAGCTTACCTCAACCAAATCTACTTTTATGCCGATATTTCTTAGGTTTGATTGGATTTCCTCTGCAATAGCTATGGTTTTTAGCCAGTCGGTATGCAAAAGAGAAAGCTTCTTTATGCGTTGATCGTTTATTGGATAGCCGGCTTTTTTCATTAGGAGTTTGGAATACTTATAGTCAAAAGGCCTCTCTTCCAAATCCGGATCATAGCCAAGCATTCCGACAGGAATGATACTTATGGGAATTACTTCGGCACTGGCAATGTTTCGTGCAATGTAGTCTTTGTTAAGCGCGCTGTTGATTGCCAGTCGCACTTCTCGATTTTTGAGAATATCATGATTGAGATTAAAACCCATAAACCAAATACCATCATACTCTTTTGCTGCTGCAAAAGAGTAATTTCCAATCACCAATAGACCAACCACCAAACAAATTCCAAACCCCAATAACCAACTTCCACCTTTGCCTTGTTTATTTACATGCATAGCGTTTCTTTCCTTGTTCAAATAAATCCCCTCCTTTAGAATCAATTGCTACAATAGCCGGAAAATCGTGGACTTCAAGTTCCAAAACAGCTTCTGGGCCAAGATCCGGGTAGGCCAGGATTTTGGCTTGTTTTACATGTTTTGAAAGAACAGCTGCAGTTCCCCCTGGAACCACAAAATAGACTGCCTTATGTTTTTTCATGGCAGCTTTGACCTCTTCGCTGCGTCTTCCTTTTCCAATAGTGGCTTTTAGCCCAAGCTTTAAGAGATTAATTTTATAGGGGTCCATCCGGGCGGAAGTGGTGGGGCCAATTGAGCCAATAACCTTTCCTTTGCGGGTGGGGGC
>JABMSE010000108.1 GCA_013204645.1 Candidatus Saganbacteria bacterium
CTATGGGCGTTCGAACAAACGCTGATACACCAAAAGATGCTGCGGTAGCTAGAAAATTCGGGGCAGAAGGCATTGGGCTTTGCCGCACCGAACATATGTTCTTTGAAGGCGATCGCATCAAAGCAGTACGTGAAATGATTCTGGCTGAAAACTTAAACGGGAGAAAAAAGGCCTTAGCCAAACTTCTTCCTATGCAAAAGGGCGACTTTATTGGAATTTTTAAGGCCATGAAAGGCTTGCCCGTAACCATTCGCTTGCTTGACCCACCTTTGCATGAATTTGTTCCACATGAGGAAAAACAGCAAAAGGAAATGGCCGAGGAGATGGGAGTAAATCTAGACAAAATTAAGCAGAAGATATCATCACTGCATGAATTTAACCCCATGCTTGGTCACCGCGGCTGCCGCCTGGGAATCATCTATCCTGAAATAACACAAATGCAGGCCCGCGCCATTATGGAGGCAGCTTGTGAACTAAAGAAAAAGGGTGTAGATGTTAAACCCGAAATCATGGTCCCCTTGATTGGCGACCTGGCCGAATTCCAAAACCAGGAACAAATCATCCGCAAGGTAGCCATTGATACCATGAAGAAATACAAAACCAAAGTTAAATACTTGGTTGGCACGATGATTGAGATTCCACGCGCAGCCCTTCTGGCCGATAAAATTGCGCAAAGTGCGGAGTTCTTCTCTTTTGGAACTAACGACCTGACTCAGATGACGATGGGATTATCCCGAGATGATTCTGGCAAGTTTTTGCCCCCCTATGTTGAAATGGGCATTTATAAAAATGACCCCTTCCAGGTGCTGGACCAAATTGGCGTGGGGCGTCTGGTTCAAATGGGAGTGGAACTGGGCAGAAGTACAAATAAAAATCTAAAGGTTGGCATTTGTGGTGAACATGGCGGAGAACCAGCTTCAGTTGAATTCTGCAACAAAGTTGGGCTCAATTATGTGAGTTGTTCCCCCTACCGGGTACCAATCGCAAGATTAGCAGCAGCGCAGGCTGTTCTTAAACAAAAATGATAATTCGCAAAGAACTTGAGGAACGAGAGAAAAAAAACCTCTCTCCTTATGCTGCTTTCTCTTCTAAAACCCGAGGGAGAGCGCACCCGGAAAAAGAGTGCAATATCCGCACGGCTTTTCAACGTGACCGGGATAAAATTATTCATTGCAAGGCCTTTCGCCGCCTAAAGCACAAAACCCAGGTGTTTATATCTCCGATGGAAGACCATTTTCGCACCCGCCTTACCCATACGATTGAGGTTGCCCAAATTGCGCGTACTATTTCCCGAGCCCTGGCACTAAATGAAGACTTAACCGAAGCCATAGCACTAGGACACGACCTAGGCCATACCCCTTTTGGCCATGCCGGAGAATTTGTACTGGATGACATCCTAGCCCAAAACTACGGGCGGCGTTTCTACCACAATGAGCAAAGCGTGCGCATTGTTGAGGTCCTGGAAAAAGATGGGAAGGGGCTTAATTTATGCCATGAAGTAATTGACGGCATTTTAAACCACACCCCCGACGATCCCTGGCCCGAAACCCTGGAGGGATGTGTGGTGCGACTCGCTGACCGCATTGCCTATCTGCGCCACGATATCGAAGATGCAATATCCGCTGGGGTGCTTTCAGAGAAGAAGCTTCCAAAAAAAGATATGAAGGTCCTGGGCAAAAACATTTTGGACACTATTGTTTCCGATATAATCCGGCATTCGCGCAAAAAAAAGAGGATTAGCATGAGCCCCGAAGTTCAAAAAGCCATGGATGGCCTTTACGCTTTTATGTATAAAAACGTCTATATTAATCCGGTTGCTAAAAAAGAGGAGTCCAAAGTCCCGGTTTTAATGCGCCAGCTTTTCCGTCATTATCACTACAATAAGAAGTTTCAAAAAGGCATCGCGAGCGAAGAAGACCAGATCCAGCACACAGTTGATTTTCTCTCAGGAATGACCGACCGCTATGCCGTTTCCAAGTTTGAGAAATTATATATTCCAGATGAATGGAATACTGCGGAGGAAGCATGATCCCTCGCGAAAAAATTGAAGAGATAAGAAACAAAGCCGATATTGTAGATGTAATCGGGGAATATGTCCACCTCAAAAAACGCGGAAAAAACTATGTGGGACTCTGCCCTTTCCATTCTGAAAAAGATCCCTCTTTTACCGTGTCGCCTGAAAAACAGTTTTTCCATTGCTTTGGCTGCAATGAAGGGGGTAATGTTTTTGCTTTTATAATGAAAATTGAAAACATTGGTTTTGCTGAGGCGGTAGTTGAACTTGGAACAAAAGTGGGAATTGCCCTCCCCAAATTCACCCCTTCCGGACCCTCTAAGCCAGAAAAAGAAAAGCTCTTCTCCGTCATGGCCTTGGCACAACAATACTTTAAAAGCTGCCTGGAAAACAAAGTAGGTGAGGCAGCGCGCAACTATCTTTTAAAAAGGAATATATCCGACAAAACCCGAGATCTCTTTGGTTTAGGTTTTGCCCCTCCAGGCTGGGATAACTTATTTAAACATCTTATCTCCCGCGGGGCCTCCCCTCCCCTAATTGAACGCTGTGGATTAATCCTGCCACGTGAGGGCAGCAGCGGCTATTACGACCGTTTTCGCGATCGTTTGATTTTTTCCATTACTGATCAGCGCGGCCGGACCATTGCTTTTGGAGGACGGTCTTTAGGTAACGAAGAACCCAAATACCTTAATTCTTCCGATACACCTATCTATCGCAAGGGAGAAACGCTTTTTTCGCTAAACCTTTCCAAAGAACACATCAAAAAATCAAAGGTCGCTGTTATGGTTGAAGGCTATTTTGATTTAATCACCCCCTTTCAAGCTGGAGTCCAAAATATTGTGGCGACCCTCGGAACCGCCCTAACTACCTCTCAAGCCAAACTCCTAGCAAGATATTCTGAAACCGCAATTTTAGCCTTTGATGCGGACGCAGCCGGAGAAGTTGCAACCGAGCGCTCCTTTGATATTTTAAAAGGCCAAGGCTTAACGGTTAAAGTAGCCCAATTCAGAGAAGCAAAGGATCCCGATGAAGTGATAAGAAAACACGGGGAAAAAGCCTTTACCAAGTGTATTGCTTCGGCAACGCCCTTTCTTAAATTCAAAATCAAAAAAGTTCTCTCCCGTCATAATTTGTCTGAAATTGAAGGGCGCTCAAAAGCCTTAAAGGAAATTGCTCTTCTGCTTAGCCAGCAAAAAGATGCCTTTCTAAAACAGGAATATGCTAAATTCTGTGCTCCGCTGCTTGGAACTGATGTGGAGACAATACTTTCGCAAATAAATAGAAACATTCAATACGCCCCTGCCCGCACGTCACGCCATCTACATCGGGTAACCCATAAACCAAGCTCAAAATTAGCTGAGGCAGAAAAAAACCTGATTGCCTTGGCCAGCCAAGATATTTCCCTTTTAAACTCCCTAAAGAAAGAAATAACTCCAGCCGATTTTATGCTTCCAGAAACCCGAGCTATTGCCTCCCTACTTTTTGCAAGCAACCTTAAAGAAGATAATGTTTCTCTATCGCATTTTTTGCTTGAAAACTTAAATGACGAAAGTGCCAAAAAATTCTTATCCCGCTTACTTATTAACGATCACTTAAAAGCCAGCGATGGCCAGGTTATCCTGGCTGATTGCATAAAAGTTATTAAGGCCCAAAACCAAAAAAGCAAGATTGCCAGTATTAAACTCGAAGTAGCTGAAGCAGAAAAAGCCGGGGAAAGCGCCAAAGTTAAACAATTGCTTTCTTTGCTTAAAAGTGAAATTTCTCAAGAAAGCTTGCGATAATAATGCGGGCCGCTATGGCCAAATAATTGGAGGAAAGAATGATTGCTAAAAGACACGACCTTGAATTCCTAAAAGCAGCTGCTTCTAAAAAAGGATATCTTACCCCAGAAGAGATTCTGGCTATTTATCCTCAGCCCGAGAAGCGTCTGGACGAAATTGAGCAACTCTTAGGACTAGGAATTGAAGTCTCAGAGAGAAAAGTAAAAAAACCTCGTGCCAGCGAAGGAGTTAGCAAAGAATTTGCTGGACTAAAGGGGGTTGGCGTAGACGATACGGTTCGCATGTATCTTAGGGAGATCGGCAAATTTCCGCTTTTAACCTCGGAAGAAGAAATTGTTTTGGCCAAGAGGATCAAGGCATTTGATATGCGCGCCAAACACAAGTTGGTTAACTCCAATCTACGCCTGGTAGTATCAATTGCCAAGAAATACACCGGCCGCGGTATGCTCTTTTTGGATTTAGTGCAGGAAGGGAATTTAGGGTTGATCCGGGCAGTTGAGAAATTCGATTATCGAAAGGGCTATAAATTCTCCACCTATGCTACCTGGTGGATCAGGCAAGCCATAACCCGGGCGATTGCCGATCAGGCTCGCACTATTCGTATTCCCGTCCATATGGTTGAAACTATAAATCGGCTGCGTAAAACATCTCGGATGCTTTTACAAAAACTGGGCAGAAAACCAACTGAAAAAGAAATTGCGCGAAAATCACGCATTTCAGTTGATAAAGTGCGCGAAATCATCAAAGTTTCCCAAATGCCTCTTTCTCTTGAGATGCCAATCGGAGACGAAGACAGTTCTCGTTTGGGCGACTTTGTAGAAGATGCGACCATTCAAGCCCCGGATGAAATAGTAATGCATGGGCTCCTGCGCGATGACCTCGAGGGTGTCATGAATACTTTAACCGAGAGGGAAAAGACCGTCCTTAAACTGCGCTTTGGAATAATTGATGGACATCCGCGGACCTTAGAAGAAGTTGGAAGGGTCTTTTGCGTTACCCGCGAACGCATCCGTCAAATCGAGGCTAAAGCCTTGCGAAAACTAAAACATCCTACACGAGCAAAAAAGCTTAGGGAATATCTAAAGTAATTTAAACTCCACTATGCCGGGGTATTTCCTGTTAAACATTGCACTGATGCACTGATTCCATTAGCCCAACAGCCCCCACTATCTCCAGCGTCACAAGTTGTTTCATCCGTCCCTTGCGACCCAGCACCCCCTCCTTGGCACTCGCGGTAAGACGCCGAGACCCCATTTATGCACCCCACACTTGCTCCTGGATTACAATCATCACCAACAGCAGTATTACCCGTATCACAATTAACCCCCCAAGAAAGATCGAAAGATAAATTTATAAGACTAGGTTTTTTATATTCAAGCAAATCTGTTTTCATAATTAGCCCCCTCAAAGAATTTAGTTATATTCTACCCCTTTTCACCATCCTGTCAAGGATAACTTAGGAAGCGTAAGAATTTATTATCCAACTTGAATTCCCCCCCATTATTTTCTATAATAAAGATGTTATCGGTTACAAGCCATAGGTCATATTTTATATGGCCCCATCGTCTAACGGTTAGGACACCCCGATTCCATCGGGGCGATCGGGACTGGCGGGATAACATGAAATATTTGGTTTATATTTTGAGAAGCCAAAAAGACGGTAAGTTGTATGTCGGGCAAACAGCCAATTTAGAGGATAGAATAAAAAGACATAATGAGGGAAGAGTAATGTCAACTAAAATGCGACGTCCCTTAGAGCTTATGCATTATGAAGAATTTGAAGACCGGGGTTCGGCAATTAAAAGAGAAAGTTACTTTAAAAGTTTAAAAAACCCGCAATATTTGCTAGACTCAGTCATGGCCCCATCGTCTAACGGTTAGGACACCCCGATTCCATCGGGGCGATCGGGATTGGCAAGATAATATGGGATATTTTGTTTATATTTTGAGAAGTCAAAAAGACGGCAAGTTGTATATCGGGCAAACAGCCAATTTAGAGGATAGAATAAAAAGACATAATGAGGGAAGAGTAATGTCAACTAAAACACGGCGTCCCTTAGAGCTTATGCATTGTGAGGAATTTGGGGACCGAAGTTCGGCAATTAAAAGAGAAAGTCACTTTAAAAGTTTAAAAAACCCGCAATATTTGCTAGACTCAGTCATGGCCCTATCGTCTAACGGTTAGGACACAAGCTTTTCAAGCTTGCGATCGGGGTTCGATTCCCCGTAGGGCTAAAAAATTTGCCCGCCTGTGGCGGACAAATTTTAAGGATAAGAATTAAGGAGAAGGATTAAGGTACTCGGATAAGCAGCGGGAAGCTCCTCTATTCGCAGCTAATACCAGCATCTACCAAGCGAGATTCTAAAACCGCATAAGCAAAATCCGTTATCTGGAAATCTTCGATTTTAGCTTCATTGGGCATAAGCTCAAAAACTACTTCGGCAGTATCCTGAAGTTGTGACACGGCTTGACCTTTTGCAGTTACCCCTATCTGCCCCATAAATCTAGCCGCACCAATATACGCTTTTTTGGCTGCTAGTTCTCCGTCTATCGTAACGAGGGGATCAAGGGTTGGAAAAATTCGGCCATTTGCCAACCTCTTGGCAGTCCGACCTGCAGGACTAAGCTCAAATCTTACCCGAAATTTCACTGCTTCTACTAGGTTATCACGCACAACCCAAGTTGCTCCTTGCTCCATTACAAGAGCCAACTCTCGAAGGCCAGGCCTTCCTAGTTGCGTTTCTTTACAGCTTACCGCCGCCACAACATCAGCTCTTTTTATAGGCGCTCGTTCAATAATCTGCACTTGAGGATACAGTTTACTTGCTACTGGTCTAGCTTTATTATCAAATCTTCGCACATGCGGTAACCCTGAGTGGCACGCATTTTCAGCACGGAATATATATTTGGCCCAGTTCAAACAACGCCTAAAAGTACCCGCCAGACTTGAACTATTTGCTACCATAAAAAATCCTCCTTTAATTTTAGACTCACATTTACGTTCTCTTATGTTATTATCGACGCATTTTGGGGGAAATTTCACTTAAACCTGAAATTGTTCTGCTCCTTTTCCTTGCCTTAAGCCCTCAAAAATAATATAATGGTAAAGTGAAGCTCTGGTTCTCATACCTTAAAAAAGCCCTCAACCGCGAAATGCCAGAAAATCGTATTGGCAAGGATAAGGAATTTACTGGCGTAAAGAAAGAGCATTTCCAAATCCTCTGGCCTTTTTTGAAAAAACATTGGCCAAAGGCCTTCCTGGGGGTTGTGGTTGTACTTTTTTCTTCGCTTTTGAGCTACCCTCAACCCCTTATCCAGCGCTTTTTCATTGACAATGTTATTTTAGCCCGGCAGATGAAACTGCTTCCCATTGTTATCATTGTATTTTTGACCATTCAAATATTAAGTAAAGGCTCAAACATTTTCCAAAAATTCTTTTTTACCCGCTATGAACAGGAGCTCATGCTTGATTTGCGCCATAATTTACTAAGCCGGGTTTTGCATTTTCCCAAATCCTTTTTTGACAAAAAAGAAACTGGTTACTTGATGTCGCGGCTTTCTTCTGACGTAGGGGGCCTGCGCTGGTTTTTCTCAACCACCATTGTAAGCATCTTCACCAATGCCCTGCGCTTTTTTGTAGGGATCGGCTTTCTTTTTTATCTCGAATGGCGGCTGGCGCTGGCGGCGATTGTGGGGCTTCCCGCCTTAGCCTTTCTGGTGCGTTTTTTCTCGCGAAAAGTAAGGGCTTTAAGCCACAGCAACATGGAACGCGGAGCCAATGTTTCCAAACGCATGCAGGAGATGCTGTCTTCTATCCCGCTGATTAAATCCTTTGTGGCAGAAAAACGCGAACTTAACCGCGTTATGGATGAACTGAAGGCTTCGCAAAGCTTAGCCCTAGAACGCAGCGTCCTTGATTCGGTATCTAATCTTTCCATGGGCGTCGTCAAGGATATCGCCAAGTATCTGGTGATGGTTGTCGGGGCTATAATGATCATCCGGGGCAATTGGACGCTGGGGTCGCTGATAGCCTTTCAATCTTATTTGGGATTTGTATACGGACCGGCCAATTTCTTTGCCCAAACCAACTTTAGCCTGCAAAGAGCGCTGGTATCGCTTGAGCGGCTGGGAACCTTCTACAAAGTAGTACCGGAAGAAAATAAAAGTACCGGTTATGACGTAAAGCACTTAAAAGGCGAAATTGAATTTCAAGCTGTAACCTTTTCCTATGACGGCTCCGAAACTGTGCTGGAAAATATCTCTTTTAATATCAAGCCGGGGACGCGGGCAGCCATTGTGGGTCCCAGCGGGGTAGGAAAATCAACCCTAATCAGTTTAATTCTTGGTTTTTATCAACCTGCCGAGGGACAAATTCTGTTTGATAATAAAGCCTTATCCGAATATGCGCTGGATTCTCTGCGTAAGCGGATTGGCTATGTATCCCAGAGCACGCGCTTGCTTTCTGGGACCATCCTTCTCAACCTAAAATATGGAAATATTGATGCTACACAGGAAGAAGTGATAACCGCAGCGACAGCAGCCGGTATTCATGATTTTATCGCGGCTCAACCGGATGGCTATAATTCTACGCTCGGAGAAAATGGCATCAATTTGTCTGAAGGCCAGCGCCAGCGACTCTCAATTGCCAGGGCACTTGTAAAAGATCCGGATATTCTGCTGCTCGATGAGCCAACTTCATCCCTTGACAGTCTGATTGAAAAATCAATTTTTGCTTCGCTGCCCAATTTAGTTTCTAATAAAACTTTGATTGTCGTGGCTCATCGCCTATCAACCGTGCAGGACTCTGATCAAATACTGGTGTTGCGTAATAAGAAGTTAATCGCGGTAGGGACCCATCATAATTTATCTCAAAACAACGAATTTTATCAATCCTTGGTTTCTAATCAGCAAATTATAACATCCACTTGACTTTGCTCCCCACCTTACTATAATACATGGTGTTAATATAAGGAGGCCTACTATGTTAAAAAAGATCTTTAGTCCAACCAATCTTATCTTGGCTATTATGGCGGTAATTCTGGTTTTTGCCTATTTTACCCTTCCCGAACTTGGACTCCACAGCAATGACGGCGGGGCAAAATATATGCAGATGAAAAATTTCTATCTTAAGGGCTATAAATCCATGGAAATAGATTATCTGGCCAAGGATATTGACCCTCAAATGGAACACGCAGGTACCGGCCGCGTTTTTGTAGAGAAAAACGGCAAATTAGTCTGTAGCTATAATCCGGTCTTTGCCTATGCTACCAGCTTATTTTATCCCATGCTGGGCAATCGAGCCGTCCATCTTTTCCCCCTGCTCTGTTTCTTCCTATCTATAATTATTCTAACCAGAATATTAAAAATGCTTATGCCAGAAAATTTCCTCTATTACATATTATTATTAACCTATGCCTGTGCCTCACCAGTATTGCTTTATTCTTTTCTCTTCTGGGAACACATGCCGGCAATTTTGCTGATTATGCTAAGCATGTTTTTCCTGGTACGCTTTTTGGCTAAATCGGCCTCAAATGGTAATCTCTTTTGGGCCTTCTTCTTTGTAAGTTTAGGATTATTTTTTAGACCTGAAACAGCTATATTACTCGGCGCTATGGCAGCGGTTTTGCTTTTCTTTTTTATCGCCAAGAAACAAGCGGCAAAGATTGCCCCCATGGTCCTGGGAATAGTAGTTCCAGCAGGAGCCTATTTTGCAGCTAATCTCATGTTCTATGGCAATTTGATCGGTTTGCACGGGGAAAACATTTGGGGCTTTTCGTTTTTCCCCCGCTTCCAAACCCTGGTTTTTGTCATCTTCTTTGTGGCCATTTTCTTAATCACCCACAAAGTCCGAAACAACAAAGCGATTTTCCCTTTTATAGATTTTCTTCCCATTATCTGGCTTGGCTTCCTGCTAGTTTTCTTAAACAAGTCACCGGTTGATACTTTATTTGCACAATTTCCGCTGTGTTTGCTGCTTTTCTACAATATTTCCGGCGCGCTAAATGAAGAAGGGCACCTAAAATTTAATCTAGCAAACGTTGTACTTGGCACCTTCATCATATTTGTATCCCTAACTGCACTATTTGGTTATAACAATCCAAGCCACAGCATTCGCTATCTTTTGCCAGTCATTCCGTTAGTCTTTGTCTTTTTGGCAGTCAAATCGGAAAGCTTTACCCAAAACAGGGGCATCTATGCTATGGTGATTTTGCTGGTTATTCTTTCCCTTTTATCAACTGGCTTTAGGTTGCAAACCTCGATCCTTCGCTATAAATTCTTTAACCAAAAACGCCATGAGTTTATTGCTGATAACACTAAATCAGAAGAAGTAATAATATTCGTTGGCAACCCCTTAATGGAGCATGCCGGCCCACTATATTTTGAGCGCAAATTTATGGTGATCAATACAGGAGACGAGTTTACTGCTGCCACAAAAAAAATAAAGGCCAAAAGCATTAAAAATTATTATCTATACGCTACCGGAAATCCCATATCAAAAGAATGGTTTTCAACTCGCGGAGCAATTCTTATTTGTGAAAAACCATTTCAATACGGTCACAAACTTTATGAGCTAGAAGTGAAATAGCAAAAAAGCTTAAAAAATGCTATAATCATCTTTCTATGTCTTTTTTTGCTAAAAAATCCTATGCTTTGCGACTAGCCAACGGTCAGTCCTTTAATCTAGTTGCCTATGATGAAACCATCCCCTGGCTTAACTTCTTTGCCCAAATCTTAGAGCTCAAAGAGGGACAGACTAATTCCTCCCCACAGATAATTTTTCTCGATGAGGAAAAGACAGAAGATTCATCTTCGTTTTGTTCTTCTTATAATTTCCCCATTAATGATTGGGAGTTTCAGGGTGCCCGACTACTCAAAAGCTGGACTAATAGCAAAAGTGGCGATGTTATTTTTGCCATAAAAACCAAAGATCTTCCCAGTGATACCTCAAAAACAAGCACCAGTCGTTCAGTTTCCTATATGCTGCGCTCCCTACAATACGTATCTTCACTCGTACTGCAGAGCGGGGGAATGCCCTTTCATTGTGGTCTGCTAGAAAAAGATGGGAAGGCGGTATTGGTTTCAGCACCTGGGAGTACAGGGAAGTCAACTTGCTGCCGCAGGATCCCGGCCCCCTGGACCGCGCATGGCGACGATGCCAGTATTATTGTTCATACTTCAGAGGCCGGCTACCGTGTGCACCCCTTCCCCACCTGGAGCGACTATCTGATGCGACAATCAAGCAAGACCTGGAAAACGGAAAGCCATTTTCCTCTTCGTGCCATCTTCTTCTTAGAACAAGCGGATGAGGACGAGTGTATTCCTATTTGGTCAGGCCAGGCCGCCCTGCTTATAAACCATCAAATAACGCAAGTATCTCATCCAATCCACCCCCAAAATGAAGAACAAAAAATAATCTTTCAAAAGCTCAAGTTTAAAAATGCCTGTGCCCTAGCTAAGAAAATTCCCTGTTTTATCCTGCGCGTAAATATCTCGGGTAAATTCTGGGAAAAAATTGAAGCGGCACTAAAAAAATACACAGAACCAATGCGCAAACCTCCCAAAGAAGATGAGATAAAGCTTTATACTCCCAAGCTCATAACCCTTGAAACTTCCCCGCTCGATTTAGAAAATAGAGGGAGGCGCCGACGCTTGAAGCCGCGCCAAAAAAAAGCTATAATTAACGACAAAGTATTAGTTGGAGGTGGAGGTAAAAATGGTTGAAACAAAGAATCCAGTAGCAAATTCAGTAATGGTTCTTCGAGAGGAATTCGATGATTGGGCCGTTCTTTTTAATCCCGATACAGGTCAGGCCTTTGGCATGAATCCGATAAGTGTTTATATCTGGAAAAACCTTGATGGAAAACACCCGGTCGGCGAAATTGTTAAGGACATTCGGGTTAACTACAATAACGTTCCAGGCGAAGTTGACGAACACGTCAACAAATTCATCGCTGATTTAGTTGAACGCGGTTTTGTAGGCTACAAAGCTTAAAAAAAGTATCCAAAGAAGGTATAGCATGAAAAGAAAAATAATGAAAACGCCCAAGTCTGTTGATTTGGCAACTACTAATAATTGCAATCTACGTTGCAAATATTGTAGTCACTTCTCAAGTCCTGGGGAAGTAGCCGGGGATTTACCGACAGAAGAATGGCTGCAATTCATTGAAGAATTAGGCCGCTGTTCCGTAATGAACCTCACGCTCGAGGGCGGAGAAACCTTTGTTCGCAAAGACTTAAAAAAAATAATTGACGCTATTGTTAAAAACGGCATGCGTTTTTCTATTCTAAGCAATGGCACCTTAATTACTGAAGAATGGGCAGAGTTTTTGGCTTCAACCGGTCGCTGCAGCAGTGTGCAGGTTTCAATTGACGGTTCAATCCCTGTAACTCACGATTCATGCCGCGGAGAGGGCACTTTTCATAAGGCACTCCAAGGATTGGCAAACCTAAGAAAATATAAGCTTTCTGCAACGGTTAGGATGACCATCCACCGCAAAAATGTGCGTGATATTGAAGGAGTTGCTCGATTATTGATTGATGAACTTGGCCTTTCAGGTTTTTCAACCAATTCTGCATCCCATATGGGTACCTGTAAGCAAAATGCAGAACAGGTTCAGCTCACGGTTGAGGAACGAGGCTTAGCGATGGAAAGCCTTTTACTAGTTAATAAAAAATATGGCGGCCGTGTTGGCGCCATGGCTGGTCCATTGGCAGAAGCCAAGCATTGGACAAAAATGGTTCAGGCAGAACGCGAAGGGGCAAAACCCTTTTCCGGCGGTGGCTACCTTACCAGCTGTGGAGGACCGATGAATAAAATAGCTATTCGTGCCGATGGGGTAATGGTTCCCTGTCTGCAGTTGTGCACCATTGAACTGGGCCGCATTAACAAAGACAGCTTAGCTGATGTTTGGCAAAACCATCCCGAGCTCTGGCGTTTCAGGGAAAGACGGGAAATCCCCTTAACTAATTTTGAGTTTTGTAAAGATTGCAAATTTATCCCTTACTGTCGGGGCAATTGTCCAGCTCTGGCAGATACATTCCTGGGAGATCCATATCATCCCAGCCCCGATGCCTGCTTAAAACGTTTTCTGGAAGCAGGCGGAAAGCTACCGGATGAAAAATTATTAATGGAAAAGGAGGCCTGTGCCTGTGTCTGAATGTAAATGTAGTGATAAAACTGAAGAAAAAAGAAAATTTTCCCTAAACTGTATCTATTTTTATTTAACCGAAGGTTGTAATTTAAAGTGCCGCCACTGTTGGATCCAACCCAAATATCAAGGGGAGGGAAAGCAATATCCATCCTTGAACTTTGAAACTTTTAAGTCTATTATCCAACAAGCTAAACCCTTAGGCCTTTCCAGTGTTAAGTTTACCGGTGGGGAGCCTCTAATCCACCCGAATATTTCAGAAATGCTCGATTACGTCAAAGAACAGGATCTACGCTTGGTGGTTGAAACCAACGGAGTGGCTGCAACACCAGAACTTTGCAAGAAAATTAAGACCTGCAAAAACCCATTTGTTTCAGTAAGTATCGACGGATCAGAAGCTGATTCTCATGAATGGGTGCGTGGAGTTCCGGGTTGTTTTGATAAAGCTATCCAGGGAATAAAGAATCTAGTTGAAGCTGGCTTTAGGCCACAGGTTATTATGAGCATTATGCGCCACAATAAAAGCCAGATGGAAGCTGTGGTACGTCTGGCCGAATCCTTAGGGGCAGGCTCAGTAAAATTTAATTTGGTCCAACCTACTGCCCGCGGAGAAAAAATGCATGAATCCGGCGAAACCCTAACCATTGAAGAACTTTTGGAAACCGGCCAATGGGTTGAAAACGAACTTTCCAAAACCTCCAAAATTAAGCTCTATTACAGCCATCCTATGGCTTTCCGCCCTTTTGGAAGGATGTTTGGGGACAATGGGGTTGGTTGCGGAGTTTGTGGAATTTTTGGCATAATCGGCGTACTTGGAAACGGCAAATATGCCCTGTGTGGTATTGGCGAAACGGTTCCAGAATTCATCTTTGGTGATGCCACGGTTGATTCCTTAAAGGATGTTTGGGAAAACACCAAAATGTTAAATGATATCCGCGAAGGCCTTCCCAAACGCCTAGAAGGGGTTTGTGCTGAATGCCTTATGAAAAATCGCTGCCTGGGAAGCTGTATTGCCCAAAACTATTATAGCAACCGAAATCTTTGGGCACCCTACTGGCTCTGTGCGCAAGCCTATAAGCGCGGACTTTTTCCAGCCAGCCGCTTGATGCCCAAAACAACTACTAAGACTCTGGAATATGCAAAATAGTCCAAACTATTCTCTGCCTGAGCTTTTGGAGAAAAAGACTTCGTTTGTGCATATTGGGCCTAGTATGCTTCCAACTCTGCGCCCTCCGGACGTTGTAGAGGTTAAGCCCTATAACGGAAATAAAATACACCCGGGAGATATAATTGTTTTTCGCTCACCCAAAGGGGATAAAAACATTACCCATCGCGTGATCGCGGTAACCAGCAAGGGAGTAAAGACGCGCGGGGACAACAACAACACCCCTGATCCTTGGCTGGTTGAACTACCCGACATTGTTGGCCGCGTCTATGTTGCCCACCGAGGACAAAAGGACTTAAAAATACCAGGGGGGGAAATGGGCAAAGTAGTTGAGGCCTGGGTGCGCAGTCGCCGCTTTATGTTTCGCGCAACAGCCAGAGTCTTGCGACCACTTACCCGCTTTGTTAAAAAAACCAAGATTCTGCCGCAACTGGTTCCCTCAAAGCTGACACCCCACCTCCTATCTTTCAAGCACGGCAGATCCCAAGAGCTGCATTTAATGCTGGGAAATTTAAGGGTCGGCCGGCGCATCCCTGGACGTGGCTGGCAGATTAAAATACCATTCCGCTTTTTTATTGATACACAGCAACTTCCGCTTAAGCAGTGATTGACAAATTAAAAACACTCCCCCCAAGTCTATTAAAATATCTTTTGGGTATCTTACAAGATACCGTTCCCAACGCCCCCTCTGTTCCTAAAAAGGAATGGGACAGTTTTGCCGCCCTTCTTTCCTCCCAGGGCATCCTACCGCTTCTTTACTTTAAAATCGCAAAACTAGAAAAAAAACAGCAGCCCCCAGCAGAAACCCTAGAACAGCTGCGCCAAGCGTTTTTCGCAAGCGATATCCGCTCAATTAAAATAGAAAAAACATTGCAAACTATTATACCTGCCCTCCGCCAACAAGGAATAGAAGTTATTGCCCTAAAAGGAGCCGCCCTAGCCTGGTCGCTCTATCCTAACCCTGCTACCCGAACCGGTTGCGATATTGACATCTTAGCTTGCAAAAAGGATGTGGTTAGCATCCGCAAAACACTTGTAGAAATTGGCTTTAGCTGCAAAAAGCAGGTATTTGATACTTTGGCGGATCTAGAAATCGAAGAGATTTTTACTTCTAATGGATCCTTGAAATTTCTCTACCCAGTTGAGGTACATTGGCTATTGCATGGCTTTCCAGGAGCTATTAAGCAGACAAATCCAGATGATTATTTTAAGCGGGCACAAACAATTAAAACTGAAACTTTAAACTTTCTAACCCTTGATCCAGTTGATTCCTTAATTCACGTTATAATACATATGAGCATGATCCACAATCAAGACACCCGGCTGCTGTGGATATACGATATAGGACTCCTCGCAGAAAAAATAACTCAAACTAATGCCTGGTCAACCCTAAAAGAGCGAAGTACAAAGCTTGGGGTACGGCCAGCCGTTTTACATTGTTTAAAATTGGCAGAGGCCTGGACCCACTTTAAACTACCAGAAGAAATTTGTCCCATTGATGAGTGGTTGACGCCATCAAAGAAAGAAATTGTGGCCTTTAACAACACCATCACCCGACAGGGGCACCTTGATAGGTGGCTTAAGGTCCGCTGGCCCCGCCACGTGGGCGTAATTAAGAGCGCTAAAATATTCTTTGACCTGGTGCTAGACCAAACTGGGATAAGAAGACGAAAATAACTTAGCGGCTGAAAAACTTTTTCCATTCAGAATCAATAGCTTGAATGCGGTTGATGTGGTGGGGATTAAATTTTGGAGAAGTAGACACAACCTGAAGACCACCGGCTACCTCGCAAACCAGTTTATAATCATAATCAATCTTCTGGTATTTGCCAGAAAAAACTGATTCATCAGAAGGGTAAAGACCCATCGGGGTAGCCATGCTTACGATTTCTTCACCGGTTAATTCTTTAAGTTTTAAATAAGAACGAGCCAAAGCATAGCGGGCAGCTTTAGGGCTAATATCACTTAATCTTTCATGCGAATAAGTGTGCCCGGCTACTTCCATTCCCCAGGAGACCAATTGTTTTAGCTTCTTTTCGGCATACTCTGGCTGCCCAAATAAATTGCGGTCCGGGCCATTAGTTTGGATCAGGACAAAAAAGGTAGCCCGCATGGGCCACTCACCCGGATGCTCCTCATGGAAAGCCCTGATAACACCAACCGCACATTCGGGATCAAGCGATCCATCGAGTAAATACCTAAACTGGCTCGAAGATGAATCATCAAAAGTTAGGACCACAGGTGTTTTTCCATCGGGCAGGGAAGGAAAACCGCTAAGAATATCTTTTAGGTTCATGGGGTAATAATTGTTGTGATAGAGCCACTCAAGGTCGCCTCTCAAATTCTCGGGGGTTCTTCTCCATCTAGCCTCGGGTCGGCCAATAAGGTGGTATTCTAAAACCGGAAACCGCTTAAAACTGATTTCTTGGACACCACTTTCTTCTTTTGGGCCAATGGAGGATGATACCAAAGTATGTGGTTTTTGGATAGCCCATCCCACAAAGATAAGCAGACCAAACGCAGTTAATAATAAGATGGCAAGAAAAATTACTCGGAGGCGAGATTTATTCATAGAGCAAAAGTTCTTTAGTAGCTAAAACATTTCCGCTTGAATCCCTAATCTCCACTTTCCAGCTCCCGCTTTTTTGGCCGGCCAGGTCAATATAGCTCCAGGTGTGGGCTGGCTGGCTTTTAACCGTAAGCCCAATATCGGCAATTTGCTTTCCATCTGGCGCTATCCAAGCATGGTAAATAACCTGGGGGATAACCTCTGCGTTAACCTGGGTATAACAATATAAGCGGGGGGTACGAAACTTTGGTATTTCAACAATGTTGTCTGTTGGCTGATTGTCTTCTGTCACCCCCTTGGTAAAAATGATCTTTTCAACGGCGATATTACCGACAGCTGGCACAGGGGAAGCTATAATGGTAGTGGAAGTTGGCAAAACAACTTCTACAATTTCCACTTCCGTTTTTATCTCGCTTTGTCCGGAGATAATAAGGCTCCACATCCAAAAAACAAAAATAATTAATAAGATAACGCCAATTACAACAAAAAAAGAACTCCATTTTGATTTGGGGTTTTTGGTATGTCCAATAAGAATGTTCACTTAAGTTCTAATCTCCCCAGCTTTGTAAAGAGCGTACTTGGTTAAAATCGGACCAAGCAGTTCCTGGATAACCGTAGTTCCAACAATAAGACTGATCAAGATGCTGCCATATTGAGAAAAGTTGGGGTTTTGCTGAACCAGGAGAGCCAATCCCATTACAATACCACCCTGGGGAAGCAACCCCAAAGGCATATATTTTTTAACCGCAGGCGAAGCCCCCGAGATAGTCGCCCCTAAATAGGCACCCGAAATCTTACCCACGGAACGCAAGATAATAAAGGCTACTATCCAAACCCAATACTGGGCCAAAGTTCCAAGATTAAGATTGGCACCGGCCAAAACAAAGAAAATAATAAAAATTATATCCTCAAAATAGTTTGAGAAGAAGCGAAAAAACTTCTTTGTTCCTAGTCGAAAAATTAACAAAAACAACTCCAATCACCAAAAGGGAAAGAAGTTGATCTAGTCCTAAGTAAGTGGTCAAGCCAAAACAGGTAAAAAGTGTCCCAAATAAAATGGCAAGCAAAGCACCTTGATGCTTCATGATCTTGGAAACCAGCGTCAAAATTGCACCAAAGGCAATCCCGGCCACGATTGAGCTTAAGATAATAAATAAAGGACTCCACACTAGGTTATCGATGGTTAAATAACGCGCCCCAAAAAGCAGGGCTGTGGCAAAAGCCGTGGCCATACTAAAGTTCATGATCCCCAGGGCATCGTCTGAAGCCGCTACCGCCATCAGAGTTCGCGTAACCGGTCCATCCGTTTTATATTCATCAACTATGGCCAGGATAGCGGTTGGATCGGTGGGGGAAGCCATGGCCGCCAAAAGCAACGCCATAGGTAGGCTTTGTAATAAAGACCCACCCCACCCAATTACAAAAGTCATACCAACTGCCACCAAAATAAAAGCAAATTCAGCCTCAAACACAGTTATGCAAACAATGCTTTTTCCAAGTTTTTTGATCTTTGAAAGGGCTAATGATCCGCCAATGGCAAAAGTTATCACGGCGAGGGCAAGATTAGTAGCAATCTCAGATTGAGAAATAAAATGAGGCGGAAGGATCCCCAAAACACCTGGTTCAAGCAAAATTCCAACAATTAGGTACCCTATTATGGCAGGCAGCTTTAAAAAGGTGGCTATGCGCCCCCCAATATATCCAACCAACAAGATGATTCCTATATCAAAAACGGCACCCATAAAATCTATTTTACCTCTTTAGGCCATTTGCTGATATCGGATCCGTATTTTTCTCGGTTTTCCCGAAGCCTTTTTCGCAAAGTTTCAACGTTTGCTTCTAGTCCCTTGATGGTCTTTTCAAACTCCTCAATCTGCGCTAACAACTCATCCACGCTTTTTGCTTCCTCTGCCATTTCTTTTCCCCCCTTTATATAATAGTGTTATCAGTTAAATAAATTCTCCGAAGCACACAGTGCGCAGGAGAATGGGCGCGGCAGGGATCGAACCTGCGACCTCTTCCGTGTGAAGGAAGCATTCTACCACTAAACTACACGCCCCTAAATTGGGCGCCACTGGACTCGAACCAGTGACCTCCTCGGTGTAAGCGAGGCGTTCTAACCAGCTGAACTAACCGCCCTGTTAACTGACAACTAACGACTTACAACTAACAACAAATACAATTATTGTTGTGTTTATTAGTCTATATTAGATTGCGAGAGGAAGTCAAGCTATGATAAGATACGTTGTAAGTTGTTAGTTGTAGGCGCCAAAGGCGCCGTGTTGTCAGTTAACAGGGGCCCATAGCTCAAGGGTGGAGCAATCGACTCATAATCGAC
>JABMSE010000109.1 GCA_013204645.1 Candidatus Saganbacteria bacterium
CCCGATTCGTTCTTCGATCTTCTCGGGATCCCGAAGCATTATATCAAATACGGTAATCGGGACCTTCGGCGGGAAAATTTGGCAGACCCAAAAATCTCAAAAATTTTTGTAAATACTGAAATTCCCCCTCTAATTTAACGATATATATAGAGAGGTACTGGATGCCCATACATATTAGCGCTCAACACATAGCCAATCGCATAAGCCCGCAGCGCTTGCTCAAAAAAGGTCAAGCAGCTAAAAAAGCTGCTATGCCCTTTTTGCGATCTAATTGGGTTGAGGCCAAGGGTATTATCACCCAAACGGTTATTCTTTCTTCCCTTTGGCAAATAGCCTTAGACTGTCCAGATAACTCAACAGGTTATCCTTTATTTGCCGCAGCCGCTATTTCAACATTCGTCAGCCTACCCTTTCACCGGATCCTAATGCTAAAAGACTTCGGTAAAAAATTAGCTCATAATTATCAAGTTGTGGACTTTGGCAAAATATCTGCTTCTAATATTCCTACTGTTGGAAACCATGAAAGCATGGCCAAGTTGGATTTTGACGCCGCAGTTTTTAGCCCTTTTCGGCTTATTTTTCTTGGCCTATTTAAATCGGATTTTGCCAAAAGAATATCTATTGCTCACGAGGCTGCCCATATTGAATACAATGCCTCTGAATACTTAGCTGATAAAGCAGAAAAAAGAGTGTTTAATTCTCTTTCCCTTAGATCTAAATTGGCATTTTTAAAAGCTTCTCCTTTGGAATTTCTTACTCACGCCGCACGCTTTTATTTTCCTACTTTGGGCATTAATTTGGCAGCGCTACACTATCTACTAGAGGAAAAAATTAATTACCATGCACCACATTCCCACCAATGGATAAATGTTCCAGACGAGCAAATCCCCGATATCGTACACATGGCAATGCTACACGCTAAGGCATTATCCAACATAAGTTAACCTACAAAAAAGAGCGGCAAAAGTGAAATTCTCCTGTAAACTGGACGATATAAAACCATAGGGAAATCAATGGTGGTTTTCACGGGACCTGCGAATAAATTCGCGGTTCCCCCCCCGAAAAATCAACAGAATTAATTCTGTTGATTTTTAAAGCGGGACCGAGACATCTTGTCCCGAGCGGAGTCGAGGGATTAGTCTCAGGTTCCTTATATCCCTAGGAAAGGATCACAAATGCAAGTTAACGGAAGAGTAATAGGAATCAGAGCAAAATGGGACGTATTCGCCAAAAAATACTCCCTCAGGTGTGAATTAAGAAATCCAGAGGGGCCTGCGCAATCCCATTCTAATGGTTTAACAAGCTATCGGAGACACCTACTCATTAATCGCGAGCCTGCTTTGGTAAATCATTTGAATGAAGAGTCAGTGGCATACTCTAAAAATAATCCAGAAATGGTAATTCCCCTTCACCGAAAAGCCATTGAAATGCTAAACCGCTCTCAAAATCCAACCATGGAATTAGACCGACTCAAAGCGTGGCTAGCAGAATCAGATGCTTTTCTGGTAATTGAAGTTGATGATTTCGTCCTCCTTTTCCCAAAAAATTATATCGAAGCAGAAATTTCTGAGAGAAATTCAGACTCAGGAGTTATTCCCATCAAGGTTATTTGCAATGGTGAACTAAGAGTACTGGATATAAGGTTCACTGGAAAAAAATGGTGGGGACGCACATAATTTTTACCCCTTAACCACTCCCAGTGGCCGCATGCGAGCGACTTTTTTAGCTAATCCCGAATTATGCACAATATCCACAACTTCTCTAACGTCTTTATAAGCCCCTGGAGCCTCTTCAACTAAACCTTTTCTTGAAGCACAACGGACGACAATTCCCTTTTTATCCAAATCAGAAAGTAATTGCCCAACCGAATATTTGCGAGTCGCTTCCGAGCGGCTCATTTGTCTCCCTGCTCCATGACAAACCGATCCCCAGGTTTCGGCCATTGCTTTCTCTCCTCCAACCATGACATAGGAATATCTGCCCATATCCCCGGGAACCAAAACCGGCTGCCCCGGAAAAGCCCGCGTCGCACCTTTTCGGTGAACACACAAAACTTTTTTGTTATGCTCCTCCATCTTCGCAACATTATGACAAACATCATAAATTAAACTAATCCCCAGCTTAGCCGGAGAGGCACCCATCACTTTTGAAAATGATTCGCGCGTCCAGTGCATCAGCAACTGACGATTGCACCAGCCAAAATTAGCCGCCGCTGCCATAGCGCTAAAATACCTTTCTCCTTCTGGGGAATTTATCGGTGCGCAACACAATTGTTTATCTGGCAAACTTATTTTATATTTTAAGGCAGCTTGGCGCATAACATTTATATAATCCGAACAAACCTGATGCCCTAACCCACGGGAACCGCTGTGGACCATAATAGTTATTTGATCCTTAAATAATCCCATCTCACCTGCAACTTTTTCGTCATAAATTTCTTCAACTACCTGAACCTCAAGAAAATGATTGCCAGATCCCAGAGTCCCGAGCTGTCGGGCTCCCCTCTCTTTGGCATGTTTTGAAACAGCGTCGGGATCAGCGCCTTCCATGGCCCCTTTTTCTTCAGTGTGCAAAATATCATCTTTTTCTCCATAGCCATTTTCAACCGCCCATTTAGATCCCTTGGTTAAAACTTTATCCATGTCTTGTTTTGATAAAGAAATCGGTCCAGTTGAACCAACGCCTGAAGGAACCGAGCTAGCTAGCAAAGCTACAATATCTTTGATCTTAGGAGCAACCTCATCTTTATATAATTGAGTCCGGAGAAGTCGCACCCCACAATTTATATCATACCCAACCCCACCCGGTGAAATCACCCCTCCAGCTTTTGGATCAAAAGCAGCTACACCGCCAATTGAAAATCCGTAGCCAAAATGAATGTCCGGCATGGCTAAAGAATTTTTGACGATTCCCGGAAGACAAGCAACGTTGGCAACTTGAAGATAGGCATTATCGGATACAATCTGCTCAATCATTTGGGTATCGGAATAAATTAGCCCAGGAACGAGCATACCCTCTTTAAATGATTTAGGGATCCGAAATCTATAATCGTCTATCTGTTCGATAACATCACGCCAATTTGTCATTTTGATACCCCCAATACTTCTTCAAATCCAAAAATCAAGGCATTACTAAGTTCGTCAAAACTAATTTGTCTATGCAAAACCTCCTCCAGGCTTATTGCATTTAAATCATTTTGTTTTTGTTTTAAAAGCGAAAAAGCTTTTGCTTCTGTTTGCCTTACAAAAACCGATCCTTGCTGCAGCAATGCCTTCTTGCCCCTCTTTTGTGCACTGCCCACGATTTTTTTAGTATCCACCACAATTTCGTATTCGGCTGGATAGGAGAAACATAAACTGGCTCGCGTCTCTTGCTTGCCCTCCGCACCAATGATTCTCGCATCAACTCCCAAAAGCCCCAAGCCAAAAACCACAGCTTCCGATATCTTCTTATAAGACGGCACCAATCCTTTAGGCAATAGCGGATTATCAATCGCGGTTACCAGAGAGTATGTGACTTCTGCTTCATTATGAAATACAATCCCGCCTCCGGTTGGCCGCTTAACAACATCAAACCCTAAATCTCGCGCTTTCTGTCGGTCAATTAATTTATCTAGACTTTGCGAATATCCAATTGAAATGCATTTGGGGTTCCACGAATAAATGCGCAGGGTTGAAGAGATATTGCCTTCCTCAAAATCAGAAAACATTTTGCTGTCCAACTGCATATTTTGCTGGCCCGATAAACGCGGGGTTTTAATTAGTTGCCATTCATCCATATAACAAAAATTATACCGCAATTTCGTCTTTATGTGAAATTTCCTGATAAATCCGTCGAAAAACAAGTAGCATGTTTTTTACGCTTAAAGCACCTAAAATATCCGGACCCGTTCTTTTTCCTACTCTTAGGATAATTGCGGTGACGGCTGACCGCAAAAAGGCCATTGCTGTACAAGAAGGGGGTAAACAAGTTTCCCCGGAAGATCCCAGGCAAGTCTTTCAAGGACATGTTTTGCCCAACAAAGAGACATATGCCGATGCTGATGTTATAGGAGCGCCCAAAATAGAGGTTACCTTTTCTCCCATACCGTTAACGGACGGAGATCTTGACCTTGAACGAAGGATTTTATCGGACCTCGTAGGGATACCAGGCTTCCCTCAAATAATTGGCAGTGGAACTTCCCCCACTCGGTACCTTGCCTCTCGGATGAAAGCCAGCGAAAGGAATTCCCCTTTCTTTATTACGGCCAAAGTTCCTGGATCCTCTCTTTCTGACTTTGCTTTAAACATGCGAGGCACGCTTCCTCAAAGAGAGACGGTTGTCAGGCTTTTTGAATATGTTCTGGCTCCGCTGGCAACCCGTATAGCTACTTTACATGATAGAGAAATTATCCATCGAAACGTAGCACCCAAAAATGCAAAGGCCAGACGAACCCCAAGCAACACCAATAGTCTTACCATAACTAACTTTGGATTAGCCAATTGGCTGACTTCATTAACTCCTCGGCCGGAAATCGGCGAGATGGGTTTTGCTGCCCCAGAAGTAGCCCTAGAACAATTACAACATGAAGACAGGAGAGCCGATGTATATGGTTTTGGTGCGACCTGTTTTGCCCTACTTTCCGGAGAAGCTGGAATACTTTATGCAGGAATGGAAAATCCCTGGACAACATTGAGATGGAAAGAACCAACAGCTGATGAGGCAGTCAACCTAAGAACGACCTATTACGAAGGAATAGGAAGTCTTTCTCAGCTTAACTTAGATGGGCTAATAAAACGAATCGATTTACCCAGCGCACTTAAACGCACTGCTTTTGGAAAATACCTAATGCGGCTAATTCATCCTAATATAGCTGAAAGACCAAGTAATATGCATCAGGTCGCAGACACCCTAAAACAGCTGGGAGGCCAATTAACCGAGGTTGAACTTTATGACTAACTTCTGTGTGAGGTATATACTATGCGTGTAGGTAACACTCCAAAAACAAGGGGCCCATCACGAAAGATAACCCATGCTGAGCAAAGGGCTAAGGCACACCCGGAAGATAAAATCACCCATGCTTTTCTTAGAGAAATACGTGCAGGCTTCAGTCATGAAGGCCTTAGATTAGATCATGCAACCCTGTCCGACCTTGAGATGTTTTCCATGGTCGGAAACAAATCGGTTTTTTCCATGCTTGATCACACCCGCACTTCCTATGGCCAGGCATTTCTCTGGCATTTATTTGAAAATCCTCTGCGCGATGCAAACGCCATTCAAGAAAGACAGGCCTCTGTCCAATTCCTGGTAGAAAACCCAGAGCTGCGGCTAGAGCTACAAGGAGAACTGTCTTCTTTATATGACGAAGTTTTCTCTAGAGATCCCAGGATTTCTGTTTTAGAAAAGCTTACCAGAGGGAGAGAGGCACCCTACTTCAGATTTGGAAAACGTCCCCTTGCTGCTTTCTTGCCGCATACTATATTTACACTGCTTGGAGGAGTACTCCCCACAAGTTCTGTAATCTATGGATTCAAACTTTTTTTATCACAACCTCTAGCCGAAACCATGTCAGCAATGAAAAATACAGAGATGAGCGGCATGGAACTACTTCTAACATTTTTCTTTGTTCTTATTTATGCGGGTGGCATGGACTCCTATGTTAGAGAATATCTGCCAGACTTCAAGCACAAACAACGCCTTATCAAAGCCAGTCTAATTGAAGCTAATCGTCTTTTCCATCTAGCACAACAATTAGATGAACAATTATCCGCGAGAGAACCAGCCAAATTGCGCTCCCTGGCGTCTTGTTTTGCTTCTGCACAAGATGAAGCTGATCCATTGGGCACTAAATCATTGGTAGAAGGAGCCAGAGCGCATGTTGCCTTAAATCATTGGCCAAGTCTATCTAAAAATTGGTGGTTTAGAACGATTCCGCTTGATTTTAACCTGGCCAGGAAAGAAACCCAAACCGGAATAACTTCATTGGTACATGCTTTAGGTGACCTTGATGCCCTATGCTCTCAAGCCGAAGCAGCGCAAAAATACGGATTTGGTTTTGCAGAAATTCCTGAAGATCAACAAGCGCCTCTTCTTATTGCTAAGGGACTCTGGCACCCGTTTGTAGAGGGGCCAGTTCCAAATGACGTCGCATTAGATGATCAAAATCGTTTTATGGTTTTATCGGGCCCTAATGGCTCCGGCAAATCAATTATTCTGAAAGCTACTGGCCTTGCCGTAATTTTGGCCCAAACCGGAGGCGGTGGACCCTTTAGTTCCTTGCAGTTTACACCTTTCCATTCCCTCATCACTAATATTAATACAATTGATGACCCTGCCGGGGGGAAAAGCAGTTTCTATACCGAAAAAGACCGGGTCCAACATATGATGGAGGTAGCCAGAAGCGGAAAGCCAGTTTTCTTAGGCTTTGACCAAATTTTTATGGGCAACACCAATCATCTGGAAGCCGAAGCAACGGCTACTGGCATATCTGCCTATATTGCACAATTTCCTAATGCCAGATCTGTTTTTGCAACCCACCTTGAGGATTTTCCACACTGGATAGAAGAAACCACTCCAGCACATATAACAAATCATCACCTGCAAGCTGAAATCAACGAAGACGGATTATTAAAATATCTTTACAAACTCGTACCTGGGAGATCAAGGCTTCGAGCAACCCTCCAAATCTTAACCGAGGGCGGATTTCCAAGGGAAGTATTACGGGTTGCAGAAAAAATGCTTGATAGATTAGGGAGAAAATAACTTGCCTACCAATAAGTTACAAACTTTACAAATGAGCCATCCCCGCCAAGCAGAAGCACTGCTTAGAAAACTGCAATTACGCGGTTTTAGAATTGATCTTGCAATGAAAAATAGAGAGGTAGCCAAGCAGCTTAAAACTGCTGCTCTGACTCCTGCTCAAAGAGGACCATTTAAGGCAGCGGAAGATCTAGCCCAATTACACGCAGCTGACCCTGCTGTTTTTAAAAATCGAGTGGCAGCGCTAATGCTAGCCGGCATGGATGGATTTGCTCAAACGGTTATGGCTGCCCTACGAGAACCACCAAAAAAGAAAACAGAAATAACCAGAATCGCTTGTGCACCCGAGGCAAAACAAATCACTTTAAGCCTTTCTCTGGGAAGAAGAGAACTCGAGCTTAGAGGGGTAAAACTTTATACCGACCAATATAACGTAGGAACAGATGTTAGGCATTTCACCATTGGTATAGTTGCTAGCTTTGCTCATGGAACCATCTTTAGGCCACCTCACCATTATCCGGTTGTACACTGGAGCATAAACACAAACGCAGGGCTTGAAAGAAGGGCAGAAAGAATAGAACACCGCATGCAGAAAGGGCTTGAAGCAAACGGTGTCACAAAAAGTTCTGTGTTAATGCTTATTTTAGATTTTCCCGCATCCTATACTCCATATGGAAAAAATCGTGTGCGAGCCAGAAAGCACTGCCTTATGACCTTACAAGAAAAAACGAGGGTTGAAATTGCTGAAATAATAACCGATTTACTTACCGTAACCAGGGGTAATCCTGAAAGATACATTTCTGCATTTAGCCCGGAAGGAAGAAAGGCTGGCTTACAAAACCGACAACTCGCTTAACCCTGTGACCATCGCAAATTAAGCTCCCGCGCGGCCTTCCCTTCATTTACCCTTTTAACCGACATAGTGTGAGGAGCGTTTTTGACTAAATCAGGATTAGTTTCACATTCTCGGGCGATAGAAATCATCGCATCGCAAAATGCGTCTAAGGTTTCCCTGCTTTCCGTTTCAGTTGGTTCAATCATCAAGGCCTCTTCTACGATCAAAGGGAAATAAATTGTGGGCGGATGGAAACCATAATCCAACAAACGCTTAGCAATATCTAAAGCCCTCACCCCATATTTTTCTTTTTGCCATTTAGCCGAGATCACAAACTCATGCTGGCAAGTGCGGTCGTATTTTAGAAAATAATCGTCTCGTAGCCGCTTCATCATGTAATTGGCATTTAGAACGGCATTTTCGGAAACTTTCTTTAAGCCCTCTGCTCCCAGAGATCGAATATAAGCATAAGCCTTAACAATTACGTTGATATTGCCATAAAAAGAGTGGACTCGGCCGATGGATTGGTTGTAGTTTGTACTTTGCAAATTGTAATTTGTAGTTTGTTTTATAACTCTAGGAACAGGCAAGAACGGCTCAAGCTTTTTATTAACACCCACGGGTCCTGATCCCGGCCCCCCACAACCATGCGGGGTTGAAAAAGTTTTGTGCAAATTAAAATGGGCTACATCAAAGCCCAAATCGGCTGGACGACAAATCCCCAAAGTTGCATTTGCATTGGCTCCGTCATAATAGAGCAGCCCACCAGCTTTATGCACAATATCGGCCACTTCTAAAATGTGTTCATCAAACAATCCCAGTGTATTGGGATTGGTAAGCATTAATGCTGCAGTGTCGTCACCGACGACCTCTTTCAAAGCCTCAATATCAATATTTCCCCGACTATTTGATTTAACCACAACCGTTTCATAGCCCACCAACGCTACCGACGCCGGATTTGTCCCATGCGACGAATCGGGAATAATGACCTTGGACCTCGGACCGGAGACCTTGGACTTATTCTCGTGGTAGGCCTTAATCATTAATAACGCCGTCAGCTCTCCGTGGGCCCCGGCTGCTGGCTGAAAAGTAAATGCCTCGTAGCCAAAAATAGCACAAAGATATTGCTCGAAATTATAAAGAAGTTCCAATATGCCGGAGATTTCATCCTCGGCTTGATAGGGGTGGATCTCCGTAAAATGAGGAAGCTTGGCAATTTCCTCGGAAACCTTTGGATTATATTTCATGGTGCAGGAGCCTAAAGGATAAAAGGCCGAATCTACCCCCAAATTCTTCTCTGAAAGGTGAGTAAAATGGCGCACAACATCAATTTCTGAAAGTTCAGGCAAATTTAAGTTATCACGCAGAAGTTCTTTTGGGATTAAATCTTTAACACTTTGCAGTGGAACATCTAAATCAGGAAGCGAATAGGCAGCTCTCCCTGGTCTGCTCTTTTCGAAAATAAGCGGTTCTTGCTTACCCATTTAAACTATAGCTTTTTGTGTAGTCGGATCAAAGAAATGCAGTTTCCTCAAATTGATAACTAAGTTAAAGTTGCTCCCGGTTGTAGCATCGCAAAGGCCCGCCACACGAGAAACCAGCGAAACACGCCCGACATGGGAGTAAACATAAGTTTCAGCCCCAATAATTTCACGAAAATCAACCACGCTCTCTAAGGTTAGTTTGTCACGCATCCAGTCAGAAGATCTCACATCCCAAATATCCTCGGGACGAATACCAAAAGTTACCTCTTTTCCTACATACTGCTCCAGGTAAAGACCAATATCCTTGGGCACATCAAGTTTAAAGCCTTCACACGCAAAAGTATAGGTTTCGCCGTTTTTATTAACGGTACCTTTTGCAAAATTCATGGGTGGGCTGCCAATAAAACCAGCCACAAAACGATTGTCTGGTTTTTCATAAACTACCAATGGTTTATCAACCTGCTGGAGCTCGCCCTTAAGGATTACTGCCACCCGCTGGCCTAGCGTCATAGCTTCAACCTGGTCGTGGGTTACATAAATGACAGTTGCTTTTAATTGTTTATGCAGACGCTGAAGCTCTGCCCTCATCTGGACCCTCAATTTGGCATCCAGGTTTGAAAGCGGCTCATCCATCAAAAAAACTTCCGGGCGCCTGACAATTGCCCGGCCTACGGCTACCCTCTGCCTCTGGCCACCGGAAAGCTGCTTTGGGTAGCGCTCTAGAAGATCGCTTAGGCCCAAAATCTCAGCTGCATCACGGACACGCTCCTTTACTTCTTTTTTAGGGGTTTTACGCAGTTTTAGACCAAAGGCCATATTATCATAGACCCTCATATGAGGATAAAGAGCATAGTTCTGGAAAACCATAGCAATATTACGATCCTTTGGAGGAACATCATTAATTAGACGCTCGCCAATATATATTTTTCCTTCGGTAATTTCTTCAAGGCCCGCAACCATGCGCAGAGTGGTAGTCTTACCACATCCGGATGGCCCAACCAAGACCATAAATTCCTGATCCGCTATCTCAAGACTTATATTCTTTGCTGCGGTAACATCGCCAAATTTTTTAGTTACGTTCTCAAGTAATACCCTTGCCACAATTACAACTCCTTACTTAAATTTGCTAATTCTATGGCTGTCAATGCAGCAGAAAAACCTCTGTTCCCTGATTTAGACCCAGTGCGCTCAAGTGCCTGCTCTAAATTATCAGTGGTGAGCAGACCAAAAATAACCGGAACCCCAGTATCAAGTGAAACCTTAGCAATGCCTTTGGCAGCTTCGGCTGCAACATATTCAAAATGAGGAGTCCCTCCCCTAATAACTGCTCCCAAACAAATAACCGTATCATATTCTTTAGCTATTTTTTGGGCAATCAGAGGCATTTCAAAAGCCCCCGGAACCCATACCACCTCAATATTTGCCTCTTTTGCCCCATGGCGCTTTAAACAATCCATCGCACCATCAAGCAACCCCTTTGAAATCAACTCATTGAAACGTGAAACAATAATTCCAATACTTAGTTTACTTGCGTCCAGATTACCTTCGATTACTTTTACCATTTTCACCAACCTCCTTACATTTTAACATATGACCCAGCTTTTGTTGCTTGGTCTTAAGATATTTCACATTGTGTTTGTTTGGAGAAATTTCAAGCGGGATTCTTTCAACCACTTTTAGTCCATAACCTTCTAAGCCAACAATTTTGCGCGGATTATTAGTGATCAAACGAATGCTGGAAAGCCCTAAATCTGCCAGGATCTGTGCACCAATTCCATAATTTCTAAGATCCGGAGCATAGCCTAAATAACGATTTGCCTCGACGGTATCCAAACCCTGGTCCTGAACTTCATAGGCACGCAGTTTATTTAACAAACCAATACCGCGGCCTTCCTGGCGCATATAAAGGAGTACCCCCTGTCCACTAAATTCGATCTTCTTCATCGCTTTATGCAGTTGCTCCCCACAATCACAGCGGAGTGATCCAAAAACATCCCCGGTTAAACACTCGGAATGCACGCGCACCATAACATCTTTTTTCCCTTGCACCCTTCCCTTAACCAAAGCCACATGCTGTTCCCCCGTCAATAAATCTTCATAGCCATAGGCAGTAAATACACCATATTCAGTGGGTAGTTTCGCGCAAGAAACTTTCCTAATAAGTTTCTCGTTACTTATGCGATAAGAAATTAAATCGGCAATTGAAACAATTTTTAGATTGTGCTTGCTCGCAAATTCAATCAATTGCGGGGTCCGCGCCATCGAACCATCCGTAGTTATTATTTCACAAATCACAGCGGCCGGATAAAGCGAAGCTAACTTGGCAAGGTCAACTGCAGCTTCGGTATGGCCAGCCCGCTTTAAAACACCACCATCTGAAACGCGCAGCGGAAAAACATGCCCGGGTCTTACCAAATCATCTTTGGTCGACTTAGAATTGATTAAAACCTCAACTGTTTTTGCACGATCCGTCGAAGATATCCCCGTTGAAACCCCAAATTTAGTATGGGCATCAACTGAAATAGTAAAGGCGGTCTTCATAGACTCCCGATTATACTCAACCATTTGCGGCAAGGAAATCTCATTTAATCGCTCTTCGGTCATAGGAACACAAACTAATCCGCGTGCATGGGTAATCATAAAGTTAATTGCTTCTGGAGTAATCTTTTCTGCGGCAATTACCAAATCCCCTTCATTTTCCCGGTCTTTATCATCAACTACCACCACCATCCGCCCATTCTCGATCTCTCTTATGGCTTCTTCTATAGTATTAAAATTAATTTTTGGCGTCGTAGACATTAATTTTCAATTAATCCCATGGGGAAAAACCCAGCTTTAACCATCATTTCCTCGCTTACACCCTTAACTTCCCCTCTAAGCTGGCGTTCAATATATTTAGAAAGAATATCAACTTCAATGTTAACTCTATCCCCAATATCTTTAGCTCCTAAGGTGGTAGCACCTGCTGTATGCGGCACAACCCCTACAACCAGCAATGCTTTTCGCACATCAGCTACAGTTAAGCTTACCCCATCCACACAAATTGAACCTTTCGACACTAAATAACGAAGCAAGGCACTGGGAATTGAAATGTGAAGCACAAACCCCCTGCCCGAAACAATTTTATTTTTTATCTCGCCTACTCCATCAACGTGTCCAGTTACCATGTGCCCTCCCATTCTTCCTGAAATCAAGAGTGCCCTTTCCAAATTTACTTTATCACCAATTCTTAAAATCCCCAGGGTAGTTTTATTAAGTGTCTCCTTTGAGATATCAAACTCAATAAAATTGCGGCGCAGATTGGTAACTGTCAAACAAGCACCATTAATAGCAATGCTTTCGCCGACGCGGGTTCCCGCAAATTGCTTGCTGGCTGAAACCGTAAGTTTTGCAGCAGCAGAATCACGAATAATTGAGGTAACAACGCCTAATTCTTCAATAATACCTGTAAACATAACTTTATAATATCATATTTTAGGGGGGAAGAAAAGCCAAAAAATGGTAAGATGTTCAGTTTTTTGTTCGTCGCTCGGGCTCAAACAGTCCTCGCTGCAAAAAAACAATAAATTCTATAGCTTTCCTCTAACATAAGTCCCTAAGATCCCATTAATAAACTTAGCCGCGTCTTGCCCCGAATACTTCTTAGCCAGTTCAACTGCCTCATTAATAACTACAGAAGTTGGGGTTTCTCCTATTTTAAGCTCCTCAATAGCCAGTCTTAAAATACTGCGATCCACTTTAACAATACGGTCAAGGGGCCAGTCAATGGCAAGTGCTGCAATTGTTTTGTCACTTTCCTCTCTTCTTTTCCAGGCAGCTTTCGCCAGGGAAGCAGCAAAACCTAATGTTTCGGGGATGAACTTTTCGGATTGAGAAATATTATCTAATGCTGTGTCTATGTCAATTCCACTAAGATCCGCCTGATAGAGGGCTTGCATAGCTAGTCGTCGAGCGGTATTTCTTTTTCCCATTTAACTTGTCGGGCCTCCAAAATGCTCTTCAATAAACTTGGTAGTGACCTCTCCGCGCCTGAAGGCTTCGTTGCGAAGAACTTTGAGGTGGAAAGGAATAGTAGTATGAATGCCATCAATAACATATTCATCCAGGGCCCGTTCCATGATTTTTATGGCTTCGTCTCGGTTTTTCCCCCAGGCAATAAGTTTGGCAACTAAGGAATCATAATAAGGTTGAACCACATATCCAGGATAAGCATGGCTATCCACACGGACCCCTAATCCCCCAGGAGCTAGATAAGCTTTTATCTGCCCGGGAGAAGGCATAAAACCTTTTTCATAATTCTCTGCATTAATACGACATTCGATGGCGTGTCCTCTAAATTTTATATCACCCTGCTTGAAGGGCAGTTTTTCTCCTGCGGCAATCTTAATTTGCTCCTTAATAATATCTACACCGGTAATCATTTCGGTTACCGGATGCTCAACCTGTACGCGAGTATTCATTTCCATAAAATAAAACTTGCCGTGTTTATCAAAGAGGAATTCAATCGTGCCGGCACTATAATAATTGACTGATTTAGCCGCCCGAACTGCTGCATCGCCTATTTTTCGTCGGGTCTTATCATCAATGACCGGAGAGAGGCATTCCTCAACCAGTTTTTGGTGGCGGCGCTGGATGGAACAATCTCGCTCCCCCAAATGTACGGCATGTCCATGTTGATCACATAAGATTTGAATCTCAATATGGCGGGGATCTTCAATAAATTTTTCAAGATATACCTCACCATTGCCAAAGGCAGCTTCTGCTTCTGAACGGGCCATTCGCATAAGATGAATGAATTTATCCCGGTCCCAAGCAATGCGTAAACCCCGCCCGCCGCCACCAGCTGTTGCTTTGATAGCAATTGGAAAACCAATTTTGTCAGCTACTTTTAGGGCCTCGTTTTCATCGGAAATAATACCATCAGAACCTGGAACTACTGGCACACCAGCTTTATCTACGGTTTTACGTGCCGTGGCCTTATCTCCCATTTTCTGCATAGCTTCGATAGGCGGACCGATAAATTTAATGGCACTGGCATCACATATCTCAACAAATTTAGCATTTTCTGATAAGAAGCCGTATCCCGGATGGATAGCATCAACTCCAGCTACTTCGGCAACACTAATAATACTGGGGACATTAAGATAACTTTTGTTGGGGGGCGGTGGACCAATACAATAGGACTCATCAGCAATTTTAACATGCAGGGAGTCACGGTCAGCTTCGGAATAAATAGCGACCGTTTCAATGTCCATTTCCTTGGCCGCTCGAATGACCCTAACAGCGATCTCACCACGATTGGCAACTAAAAGCTTTTTAAACATAAACTCCCTCTTGAGGAAAGGTCATTTTAGCATATCCTAGCTAACTTGACCACTAAACCACGCACCCTATTCCCAATTTCCAACATCTTTCGCACATCCCCGTACGCCGTTCTCTAGTGGTACGGGGTGAAAGTAGTAAAAAGTAGCAAAACTGTCAAAACAATCAAAACTAGCGCCGTGGATCCGGCAACAAAATTGTTAAATTTTGAATTAACATACTCCCCCATCAAGCGCTTGTTATTGGCCAAGAGCAACATAAAAATCAAAATAAAGGGAAAGAGGATGCCGTTAGTGGTTTGAGAAAAGATCATGACATTAATAAGGTTAAGCCTAGGCAAAAGAACCACCCCTCCCCCAACTAAAAGCAAAACGGTATATAACCCAAAAAATATTGGGGCTTCTGAGATTTTTTTGCTGATACCATTCTCCCAACCAAACGCTTCACAGATCGCATAAGCCGAGGAAAGCGGAAGGATCGATGCCCCCAATGTGGACGAGGCAAACAAGCCCAGCGCAAAAAGCACTGCAGCATAGCCCCCAGCAACTGGCTGCAACGCCAAAGCAGCTTCTTTTGCGCTATGAATTACTATTCCTCGGGGATTAAGTACCGCCGCACAAGCAATAATAATAAAGAAGGCAATAATTACCGCCAGGATTGAACCAATAATAACATCCCATTTTTGATATTTATATTGTTTGATTTTGATACCCTTTTCCACAACCGAAGATTGCAGATAAAACTGCATCCAGGGAGTCACGGTGGTACCCACCATGGCAATGGCAATCATAATAAAATTCATATTGAATTCAAAAGTAGGCACAAAGGTATGTTTTATAACCTGCCCCCAATCCGGATGGGCCATAAAACCCGAAAAAATATAGGCCACGTAAACAAAACACATGGCAATAAAAACTCTCTCTACTCCACGATAAGAACCTCTGGTCATTAAAAACCAGATCACAGCCAAAACCACTGGAACCGAAAGATAACGGGTAATACCAAAGATTTCCAAGCTAGCCGCGATTCCAGCAAATTCAGAAATGGTAACCGCCACATTGGCAACTAACAAAATCAACATAGCAAAAAGGGTCCAACGTACCCCAAATTCTTCGCGGATTAAATCAGAAAGTCCTTTTCCAGTAACCGCACCCATGCGGGCACACATTTCCTGAATAACCACCAAGGAGATTCCAACCAAGAGGAGCATCCAGAGCATGTTATAGCCATAACTGGCACCCACTACCGAATAAGTAGCCGTGCCACCGGCATCATTTCCAGCAATGGCAGCAATAACCCCTGGCCCTAAAACCGCCAGGAACAACCAAAATCTTTTCCTTCTAAAAAAACGCATAAAATTTACCCCAGCATATGGCGAATTCTTCGAGATATAGGCGGTAAAATAAAATCTACAACATCGTCAACGGTCACAATCCCCAGCATCTTGTCATCCTTATCAACTACCGGAACCGCCAAAAGATTGTATTTGGAAATAACCTGTGCAACTTTTCTCTGGTCCATTTCCGGATCAACAACTATTAGATCCTTTTCCATAATGTCGGAAATAATAGCCTCGGGTGGAGCAACAATTAAATTTCTTAAAGAAAGAACCCCAACTAATTTCCCTTGCTCATTCAAGGTGTATATATAGTAAATTGTTTCTGCCTCCGGGGCAGCTTGTCGCAGTCTTTCAATTGTTTGCTGGGCAGTTGCATTCTGCGCAACAGAAAAATATTCTGTTGTCATAAGACCACCAGCTGTTTCTTCTTCATGCGACATTAATTTGCGCACCGAATTCGCCTTTTTGGGGCGCAAGAGGCGCAAAAGCTCTTCGGCTTTATCTGGGGGAAGATCCCCTAGTACATCGGCAACCTCATCCACCGGCATCTTTTCTAACACTCCCAAGGCTTTCTTAGTATCAACTGTCAGCAACAAGAGAGATTGTATCTTGGGTTCTAATTCATGCAAAGATTCTGCCGCAGCTTTTTCCGAAAGAGAAGCAAAGATAGCAGTCCGTTCTTCTGAGTGCACCTGACTTATGATGTTTGCAATATCAGCGGGATGCATTTCAGAGATATGTTTAGTCGGAACCGTAATCAATCCTCTGCCTTTACCTGTTTTTAAGGGCTCTACATGGTCCCAACCAATCAAAGCATCAGGAACCTTTTTGTGAAATATGGCAAAGACAAAATCAAAAAACCTTCGCCAACCTAATCTGCGGAGCAAACCCTTAAAACCGACATCGACTGCAATTAAGCGCACATCCTGCCCAATTTTTCCCAGTTTTAGATCATTCACCCGAATAACCCGAGCACCCTCGGTATCTACAATCTGTGTGTCTATCAAATCCTGCCACAGGAAAAGCTCACTTGGCCGGGGTTTAGTATATACGATGCGATCTCCAATAGATTTTGTAACCACAAACTGTTTACCAATGAGGTCAATTTCTCCCATTAAAATAATCAGATCTTCTTTTTTCTCACGAACCCGCACCAGAAGACCGGTTACTTTGGGAAAAACATCACCGACGGTTAGGACAAAGTCCCTTATATCACCGATTTGATCCTGCAGGCGATCAACTACCGGGACACCCCTTAATTCGGATACAAACATTTCAGAAAAAAGTACCATAATAGCTTAATTTTAGCATAATAAGGGGAAGAAGGGCTAGGATAATTTTGGAACGTGGTCCGCTTAGAGAAATAAATCACAGCATATCTTTTTGCTCCGCCGGTCTCAAAACACCCCTCCCCACGCTTCGCAGTCTGGACGACTGCTTGCTAC
>JABMSE010000110.1 GCA_013204645.1 Candidatus Saganbacteria bacterium
CCGATGTCCACCACCCCTCAACCTGCAGGATCTACAGCGTTAGCCACTACAGCTTTTCCAATACCGAAATCCCCGGATCAAAGCTATATTGACAGCTCCCCGAGGCTTATCGCAGCCAATCGCGTCCTTCATCGACTTGCAGTACCAAGGTATTCCCTATGTGCAATAATAACTTGATCATTCTTCGCCGTTTTTATCTACCAAATAACAAGGCAGACTTTAGACGTATATTTTTTCCTGTCTTATTTCGATCGCATTATCGAAATTAAGACTATTTAATTTTCAATGTTCTTTGTCATTAACAACAAAAAACGCACATCAAGTGTGCGTTGCTAAAATAACGCTTGATGCTCTCTAAACCTTAAGTTATGTGAACTTGTTTCTCATCAAGTTGTGTCCTATATTATATAGTAGGAGGCAAATCTTGTCAAGTATTTTTTGGGCTTAAACAAATGGGGTTAAATGCGGGAGAAATCCGTACACCAGGACTCTTCCAATTTCACCTGATAGCCTTAAAGGTTCTATGAAGCCATCTTTTCGGCTCCACTTATATTATCGTTTTCAATTCCAAAAAACTTGCATAAAATTATTAGCTATTTTTCGTTTTTGGCAATATTACGCCCAAAAATCATCCTAACCTGTGCCAGGCACAAATAAATCTTTCAAAAAAACCAAAATAAGATGAAATTTTTGGTGAAAAGTGTCGATATATATATGAAAGGGTAAATACTATGGTACCACCAACAAAAGCAGTAGAAAGAGTACGCGTAGAAGCAAGACAAGACGCAGCTTCTCGACGGCCAAAATCAAAAGCTAAAGAATTACCCCAAGCAAGAAGAATAACCCCACCCTCAATCCCAGTTGGAGCAGAAAGAATTGGAATAAGGGTTGAAAGGGAAAGTGCACCAGAATTTTCTTATGTTGAACTCCTATATTTTGGTTCGCTTAGAGAAAGAGACCCGCTAAGATATCCTGAACGCTCACACGAACGAACTTTTTTTGAAAGACTCGGAATGAAAGATAAAAGAGCTGAAACCTATGAAAGAACACTACTTCCCGAGCTTGAAGCATTAAAGACCGAGAGACCATCAAGCCTAGAGCTTGCTGTCCAAAGCCCCTTAGACCGCCGGGGCCTAGTTTATGATGTGCTCCTCAACCGAGCCAGTGATCTGGCGTACCGTATGCTACCTAAATTAAGTGATATTCTTCACGACGTATTAAGTCTCGGAAACTATCTTAGCCTTACCCTTTCACAGCTCACCTATCGCTTTCCGCAAATTTCCCAACGAATCGGAATGCTTTATCAAAGCGCATCCCATACTTTAGGCGCCTGCCTTATAATTCTTCCAGAAGAGAGCGCCACAACAATTTCGGCTAGTTTTATAGATAACTCTGCTCGGGATTCAAAAATGGCAGTCACCCCCACTACACCTATTGTAATTTCTAGGCTAATTCAAATTATTAGATCCATTAGAAATACAATCGAAAACACAAGAAAACTAGCCGAACTAAGTGCGGCAATTGAAAGCGGCGACATTGAAAGTGTGGTTTCGCAATTGACAAAGCTTATTTTAAAAACTGGTGAGCTCAAGCTTTCTCTGGAACAGGTTGAAGAAAGATTGGGTGCTGCTGGCCCACAAGCTATCCCGATTCTTCTGGCAGCTTATGAAGAAATAAAAAGCTTATCTGAATCGGCAAATCTCATCCGACACACAATAGAAAGAATTGCAAGAGAAACTTCTGTGCAACAAGTTGTTGCTCAATTAACAAGCAAACTTATAAGAAAAGCTGGTGGCACAGAATTACCGCCTGCTTCCCTAGGCGAAGCCCTCGAAATGCAAATCCTGTTAGGCATCCCCAGCAGCCTTTCTTCCTTGCTCACTTTATGCGCAGAAAGAGAAATTGTTTTAATTGAGGGCAAACATACCGGGACCTTAACCCTATCCCGTCAGGAATTAAACCCGCAAAAACTATCTTTAGTTGAAAATTTAATAATCCTTTTACTTTCTAATCCAACAACCCACACCGAGGCAATCGTTTCCGATGAAATCCAGCTACCCCAGAAAATCGCGACTGAATTGTTTAGGGTCTTATCAAAAACTAGAGGGACTGCCCCTAGTGCTCCAACCATTATAGAAGCAACAAGATTTGCAAGCATCTTACAAACATTAGTTGACGCAAATCCTCTACCAAGCACAAAAGAAAGAGCGGCATCGCTAGACACAAACACTCCCAGAGAATCAGCTCCAAAAGTGGCCCAGCTATCACCAAGAAGGCAAAGTGCAAACCAAATAAGACCCGAAGTTTCCCAGACCATCCCTTCTGTACCCCAAGAATCCCAAATCGGAAAAGATCCAGCTATTAGCCCTCCTGAGCTAACCGCAAAAAACCAAAGTGCAGTACGTAAAAACGTTGTTGCACTCAATCTTCCACAACCAGAAGCACTCGAAATAGATAGTGCACCTAAAAAGCCGGCAGCTCAAAATGCACACGCCGCACTTCAAGCAGAAACAGTGGCAAGGGAAGCCACTCTCAACCGTCAAGGTCAGGTACCAGCCAAAAACCCAGCCGTTTCCGCCAAGGCAACTTCTGATCACCAACTAGCATCTCTTTCCCACGAACAAAATCTTTTGCTTATTGCTCTTCAACTCACAAATATGGAAGCCTTGCTACTAGAAGGACGCTTTGATGAGGCAGAAACAGCTTTAAGGGAAGCCCAGGCAATAGCCACAAATGCCAATCTTAAACTAGCCTTCAGTAATGCCATCCTGGGTTATTTTTATGCTGGCATCCTAACTGATACCGCATCACCCCGGGAACAGCAAATCCTATCTGAAATGCAGGCTGATTCTAATAATGAAAAATCACTGGCCAATCTAAGCGTAGTAGTCGAAACATCACGAGGAGAAACCTTTACTGATCTAAGTCGAAATGTTTCAGAAGCTACCCTACTTTCAATTGAAGCAGAATTTTTGCTGAACGGCGTTGTACTGCGAATGATTGAAGCAAGAGACGACCGAGCAGCAATAGCTGCTCAAGTTATTACCTTTTTGCAAGATCAAGGGACACTCAATAACCTTTTATTAATCATTAGTGAAAGCGTAAACCGAACACAAGCCACGGCTGAAGTGGGCCAATTCCTAAGTGAATTAATTAGAAGCGCAAAAATAAATGCTGGTATTATACCGGATCAAAGTGGCTTGGTTCGCAAAGCCCAAAATCCCTATCCTTATTCAAAACAAAACCTTGCACAGGCCTTAAGAGAGGTCACAATTCCGAAAGCATTAACGGCAATAGCTGCTTAAATCTTTAACTGCTTTTTTCATATTTTTCTTTTTGAGTACCGCACGGACAACCGCAACTCTCATGCAACCTGTTTTACCTACATCGTATATATTAGTGCTATTTATCCCACCAATAGCTACGACAGGAATTTTTACCTGGCGCAAAACTTTGCGCAGCAACTTTAATCCAACCGGTTTAGCAGACGGCTTGGTCGGGGTAGCAAAAATAGGGCCAACCGCGATATAGTCTGCTCCCAACTGGACGGCTCGGAGGGCTTGACCTATATTATGGGTTGAAACTCCAATGATTTTATCTTTGCCTAATTTCTTCCGGGTTTTATCAATGGAGTTTCTTTTTATGTCCTCCTGGCCCAGATGAACACCATCTGCATCAACCGCGGCAGCTATATCTGGATAATCATTCACGATAAAAATAACCTCAGCTTTAAAAGTGAGTTTTCTAATTTTTTTTGCCCATTCCAACAATTGCTTTTTTGAGGCATTTTTATCACGCAGCTGAATAACTTTTATTCCCCCAGCAATAGCTTCCCTTACCACCTTTAGATGGTTAACCATGGGATCGGTTACCAGATAAAGATCAAAATCCATTTTTAACCTGCGAACAAGCAAATAATAAATTTGTTTTTCAATGTCATAGATTCCAAATCTAATATCTTTAAAGAATTTTCCAAAAGATGGATCGGAAAGCTTTGAAAATTCCTCAAGCACTCGTAAGGCTTCCTGCACGCGTTTAGCATTTGCAACAAAAATATCAAGAAGATTTTTTCTGCAAGCTTCGGACTTGGTGTATAATTTTCTGCCAATATCCTCTAGGCTTTTTCGCGCCTCAAAGTGGGCCCCTTTTCTGGTCAGCTTATTTGCTGCCGCTCTCAAAGTTGTCCTGATGTTCTTAAGTGCCAGGGTTGCCGCTTTATCGTCGAGCACAAAGCGGGCCAGCTCTTCCATCACCCGTACCCCCTCCACCGCCCGGTTTATATTCACATCAACAATTCTAGAAATATTAGATTTCATTTCTCACCCACTGCATCGGATCAACCCTTAAATTGTGGACCGACATCCCCCAGTGAAGATGGGCTCCAGAAGACACTCCGGAATTTCCGGATAAAGCGATGGTTTCGCCTTTTTTTATCTCATCGCCTACTTCAGCCATAAACTTACTAAGATGGAAATAAAGGGTATGAATTCCCTGGCCATGGTCAAGAACAATGGTTCCGCCAAAAGCTTTTAACTTTTTTACAAAAACAACTTTGCCACCATTTGGGGCCATAATTTCAGTTCCAGACAAAACTGCAATATCTACTCCCCGATGGTTACCATTCCTTTTGCCATTTATAATTTGGCGGTGGCCAAAGCCCTGAGAGATCCTTTTTTGTGCGGGCATTAAAAAGCGACCATCCCAGTTTTTAGTTTTATCTTCTACTAATAAAAGTTTCTCAATCTGTGCCCATTCATCCTCGACTATTTCTTTAGCACGTAATTTGCTGCGAGCGGGTGGAAGCCAAAATTTAGAGAAAGGAAATTTTGTAGCCCACACTTTTAGCGTGCGGGTGATCGCTTGCGTTTGCCCATCTTTACGGGTGACGATTAAATCCAAATCGTAATATCCCGTCTTCTGATTGACAGGCACACCAACCACCCCATAATAATCATCACCAGATCGGTAACAGTAAAACTCCTGATTTAAAAATTGACCGGAGACTTGCTCTGCCTCAATTGAGACAAGCCTAATTGTTATAATCTTTCCCTGCCAAGCAATCTCTGGATCAACAACAAGCTCTGCTGCAACAGCACAAAAAGAACTGCTACAAAACAGGCATAAAAGAAAAATAAAAAAATGTCTTTTCACAATTAAATTCTAGCATAATCTAGTAGATACTAAAAGGCAGCCCATGGGCTTAAATCAACTAGCTTATTTTTCGCTATAAAAACGCCAAAAACACAAAATGATTGTGGTTTGAATGCAAGTTTTTCAAAGTTGTCTACGATATAATAAGTAGAAGACAAGAGAGGCCCAGAAGTCTTCTTGAAAAGTACTTGACAAAGTATCTGCTATCAATTATAATAAGCACTCGCCGAAGTGGAAGGAGGGAAGGTAAATAATTTTCGGCATCCCGCAGTTTGGGAAAGCACCTTTTAACCCCCTCCAAGAATTAATGACTAATTACTAATGACTAATTATTCCTTAATTGTTACTTTGTCCAAATCTGGACAAGTTCTTTGAAAACTAGATATGGAGCTTAGATGTGAGTCCTTTGAATCAATTTTTTAGTTTAAAAGAGCAATCAAACTTTTATTTGAGAGTTTGATCTTGGCTCAGGACGAACGCTGGCGGCG
>JABMSE010000111.1 GCA_013204645.1 Candidatus Saganbacteria bacterium
ATTGTATCTTGATTATTGGTTATTCAAAATGGATGCAAGTTTTCCCCTACTTATTACGATAATATAAGTGAATAAGGGCTTAATTTCCAGATTGCCTGTTTCTGGGATTAAGAAGAGTATCGATTACGGTCGCATAATGGGCATGCATTGAGCTTGTCGAAATGCGGCCTGTTTTTTTGAAATAAAGGGAGGAAAAATATGCCAGATTTACAAATCAGAATAGGAGGGGACGATCTAGCCAGTATTAGAGACGGCGCAACGGTCGGGCTAGTCAGTGGAACTGCACAATTAAGCAAATACGCAAAAATAACCGGGGAATACAAAGAGGGAACAACCATAACTCTTGGTGAAGATGAAGTAGGACCTCAAGAAGAATCCCGCCTTATTACCCAAGCACTTGAATATTATTTCAACCAAACCTATACGAATAAAACCGAAAAAAAGGGAGCAAAACAAACCTTTGTTGCTCTTTTGAAAAAACTTCTTACGGCGCTTAAAAATTCTGATAAATATGAACTCTCCAAAATAATTGCGCTTTTAAAAGAAATGGGAATTACTCTTACGCAATTGGCTGAATTAGCTAGCGGTGCTGAAGAAGAAGATCAACTACTCACTCTGCTTTTAACAAAACTCGGCTTAGATTCCAGCCAATTTGAAAACGCCGTTATTTCCGCCCTGGAAGAAATCTCAATTAAGAATCTCTCCACAACCCCCAAAGACCAAATAGAAGCAAATGCTGCATATATAGCACTTAAAGATACTCCAGAAGACGAATTAACTCCTGAGAACCAAGATTGGATTCATGCTGCAAAAACTAGACTCGAAGAGCTCAATGCCCCAGCTCCCGAACCAGTAGACGCCGGTGTGGTTGACACGCTTTTGCAAGATTTAACCGAAGGCCGTCCTCAAGCAATAGACGCTGTGTCCGAACATCGAGATGCCCTAGCACAAAGGCTCACAGCTAATCAAAGAATCATAACGGTGGGAACATCCGCTTACCTAGTTGAACGAACTGGTGATGGGAGATGGGAAGTAATGGGGTCTGGCGGGAACAAAACAGTTGAAATGACCAATAAGGGAATGGTTATGTATGAAAAATTGGTTGGGAAACCAAAAAAGAAGGTGGGCGAAGCTACTCTTCTGGTTGATGGTGCCTGGAAATACTTCCAGCAAATGGGGCTGGAAGAAAATGGCTACCAAAGCTATCAACAAATCTGGGCCGACCAAAAGATTACCCAGGAAGAATGGATGGACATTGACCTAGATGGTGACGGCATAGCTGATACTACCCAAGCCTCCTATAACTGGTTCAGTCTGGGTGGCGCAGTTGCCAACTTTGGAGACAGTGAAATCACTCTCGGTGACATTGAAACTGCTTTTTCTACCCAAATAGAGCAGATAACCCGCGGTTGGAGTAAAGCAGCAAAAAAAGCAGTTATGAAAAGATACATGACGGCCAATGGATTTATCCGCTTAAATGATGTGCAAGCAGCCAGGATAATCATGGGAAGCAATGTTAGCATTTCTGCAGAAGCTCTAGTCTCAATGGTCGGCCGTGATTTAGACCCGGTCGTCGCTGATATCTCTCAACAAACCGCTAGAACGATCCTAGTTGATATGGGAGTTATCTCTGCTCCAGATGCAGATTTAACTAGCATAGATTTAGGTGCACCAGAGGTGCAGGAATTTGTTGCTAAAATGGCTCTCCTGGCCCACTTATCACCCGAAGAATTCACCGTTGGGCAGGCTTTTGCCGGCTACCAGGTACATACATCTAATATAGAAGACGCTTATGCACTCGAAGTCAGTGCGGGTAATACAGTTGCTTGGCTCGTGGGTGCCCCCGTCCGCGCAAATGGATCTGGCACCGCCAACCTTGGCAGTCTCACTGCTGGCACCGGTACAGCAAGCACCGGCCGCAGGGCAACTTCTGGGGAAGAAAGAATTTTCGTACAGGAAAGATATTTAAGAACAACTGACAAAGGTGAACGACATCTGGGAAGAAGCAAAGGAGAGAGGATGCGCAAGGAACTCGAGCGTTTACAGGGCCAAGCCCAGGGTATATCCCATGGCGACAAAAAGGCCACTAAGGAATTATGGCAAGCTTACGTTGCCTTCTGTGACAACTATTCAATCCGGGAATCAGAACTTATGCAACTGCTACCCCGTCTTATTGGTGCCTTCAAAAATGCCGAGCTTTATGGAAACGCCGCCATTATTGCCCAAGCCATGGGACAAGATGCAGAAAAAGAGTTAGCTAAAATTGCGGCAGAATGTTTAGAAAGTCGCGATCAAGATATCCGCGAAAAAGCTATTCAAATCCTTGAGTTAATTGATTCTGATTACATATTCAATGATGATGAAGAAAGAAGACTCCTAGGAAGTTTTGCTGGATTACACATTGAAATCCCCAGAGACGGTCTTTCAATTAGTGAATTAATAACTCTAGCCGAAAAAGAGGTTGGCAAGCAAGCCAATATTTGGTTTCTCCAAAGAGATCATGTTCGACTCAACCAAGAACAAAGGCGTGACGATATTCAAGGCTTAGCCGAAAGAATCACCCTAAAATCTTCTGAGGAAGAAGCCGTGGGAGCACTGGTTGATCTTCAAGCTATCATCGATAGTCCGAAAACTGATGATTACAATAAAGCTTATGCTCATTACGTAAGAGGCCTACTTATATATGGTATTGCCCGCAACTATAGAGCCGATGAAGAGATTCAATTTGGTGATACTACAATTTCAGGCCAAGAAGCTTATGAAGAAGCCATGTATGAACTTAGAACTTCCTGGCAGCTTTGTGAAGGACATATGCGCGAAGGTGAAAATTACCAATATTTAATGGAAGACACCTTTGACAGAATGGTAGACATTGTAGATTCGGTAAAACATCTTTCTCGCTCAAAGAAAGGCAGCAAAAGAGCCTGGCAACTCGCTGGTTTTGTTCCAAATACTGAATACGGAGATAACCTTACCTCGGTTGCTTTTACTTCTGACCGCAAGAAATCCATGGGCAGAACACCCAAAAAATACCGCGCAACTATTAAGTGGGATGATGCTAAACCACGCGAAAGATACGATGGCTACTCCCCTCGACTTACCAGCGCCCATGCTGCACCAACAAGTGGCACCTCCCACTCTGGCGGAAGAGGAAGTGGAATTATTAGCGAACCTATAGCTCCAGTTACTATTGTATCCACTGCTCCAACCCCAACTGCTGATGAAGTCAATAGAAGAGCTCAAGCTTTATATTTAGGTGACATCACCACAGACTTAACGAATTGGATGAGCAGAACGTGGCCTACTCTAACCCCACAAGATAGGCTTGCATACTTAGAAACTGCTGTCGGCATCGAAGAATACAATGAAATAATAGGTGGGGCCATGGTGCTTACTACCTCTGGTCTCAGATGGCAAGATTATAACTTCAGCGAACAATGGCAAATAATAATGAATTCTGAATCAAATTTGGAAGAAAATGCCATAGCTGCTTTTTCTGCCGACAAAGACGAGCAAATAACCTTTTACTCCCGAGTCTGGCAAGAGCTTAATGAAAGCACAAGAGAAACCTATAGAGACCGCGCTAGATCAGGAATGGCAGGCACCATTGCCGCTGCTGATGAAGACTCCGCAAGATCAAATAACGGTGTAGCAGCTGCTGAACCAGCAAGAGGAGAATCCAGCGGAAATGCAGCAAGGCTAGCCGTTTCAGGAAAACTACCACCCCCACCAACAGAGCGATAATGAATTAAAAGGAAATAAATCATGACCGAGAGAGTTGGAACACATCAAGATATTGGCTTTCCTTCCTGGTATTTGGAAGGCTCGCAATGCAAAGACGATTCCGCACCTATTTTACCTACCAATCCCTGGGAAAACGACGTTTGCAGCAATGCCAACCCAGATCCGCTGGCAACCGCAGAGATTGATCCCAGCTCTGTTCTTGCTCCTTCAACCACTTATCTTACTGCTCCAACAGAAACGCTAGGAAGAACCCTAACCTATGAAGAATTAAAGTCCGTACATGAAAGTGGGCTTGGATATAGGGTCACAGAAGTTTGGTTTTTTCCTGGTACCAAGAAGCCAGAAACTGTTGAAAGCATGATGGCAAGATTTGGCATCACTGACCGATCCCGCGTACATCAAGTTAATAACCCCACTGGGGACAGATATAGGGTTAAATTCCCGCATGCCCTAGCCCTTGGCCGCAGCCCTCTCTCGCAGATGGAAAGAGAGCTTGACCCCTTAGAGCAAGCCAAGCAAAATTTAACCCTGCGGGTTGCTGGATTAAGCAGCCTTGACGACCTTAATAGCGGAACGATCACTGCCCGCTATACCACTGATAAAAGCGGTATGCGGGTGGAAGATTTTATGGTCTATTGGATATCGGATCATCCTCAAAGAGGGCTAGAAGTAAAAAAGGTTGCCTCCCGGATTGGAGGAGAACCAGATTTTAACGAATCCCTAACCGATGCCAGAGGATATGTAAGTTCCTTGCAAATTCTGCTGCGCCTTAATGGCTATCTACCGATCACCAAAGATGTTTCAGGAAATCCGGATGAACAAACAATTCTAAATGCTTACAGTTATTTGTTCTCTGATCTTTCGCTCTATCAGCCACGGCGCCAGGAATATGAAGATCGCATTGACGATTCAGTTCAAAAAATTACTACCTCAATGCAAGAACTTCAAGCTGTGGATAAAAGCCCCGAGACTCCGAAAAAAATCCGGGACCAAATCATCCTGGAGATATCTAAAGAGCTCCTGCGGGAGATGACCAGCCTAAGACTTCTATCTCAACAATGTCTTCAGACCTTTACCCAAGAAGATGACCTAGAAGTTGCTGCATTTAGAGAAAGATGCCAACAATTATTTGATTACTCGGAAGGTGAGATTGAACGGTTACTTGAGGGCCTAATTAGCTATCAAGGAACACTTTCTTCACTCCCGCTTATGGAAAGCACGGAAATAACTTATGCCGAAAACAAACTAGAAACCTACCTTAAACTAGAAAAGAAAAAAGGAAAGAGCAAAAAGGACAAAGATAAATTAGAAATAGAAGGCGAATCGCGAAATATTGTCTCCACTTACATTAAAATATATAGCACGCTTATTTCCTATCAGGAACAATACAAATGGCTACCCGGGGTAGGCGAAAGGTGCGAAGAATTACGCACAGAACTCTTACAAAGACTCAAAGCAAAACGCTCTGAGCTTTCTAAAAAATACAAGGACGAAAAAGTTGCTGAGCTTATTGATCCAATATTAACTACGCTAAATGAACTTGGAAGAATTTACGATGAGAAGCCGGATGAAATCAGCAAGCGCGCCGAGGGATTTTACGATCCGGATATTATCCCTCATCTTGTCACCGAACAAAACGGCAATGGGGATAATTTTGAAAACATCAATAACCCTGATATTGCCAGATATATATACGGGCAAGCCACATACGTTTCAGATAATATTCTAAAAGACAAACCCACCGGCGAAGCTATTCCCGGCCGTATGGCTATTGTTAGCTTCTTTACCCAAATCCTAAGCCGCAGGCAAAAAGTTTCTTTACAACTTCTTTTTAAAAAATTTGATGCGCTCTATCAAACTCGCAATATTTCAGAAGAAACCCTTGGAATTTACGCAAAATACAACTGGGCATTGGGCTTATTTGGTCAACAAGGAATGGATGACGAAGCCGCCAAGAAACAAGCTAAAAGAGCAATCGGAACTGATAATTACTGGCGCGTGGAAAGAGTTTCAGAGAAAATCCAAGAACTTTGTGAAAACGAGAAAAATGTCCCCAATACCACCTTGCAAAGCGCGCTTCGTAACCTGATTGTTACTTTCTACCGCGAACAATTCACTTATAACGCTTGGGCCAACGAACAAGGGAAAGAAACTATTTCCTTTGAGGATATGAATCGAATCGGCCAGCTAATTGCTGCGACCGTACCCCAAAAGAGCGCTAAAAAGATCTTTGAAACATTATCAAATGTTTCTGAAGATCCTGATCTCGCCCGTCTTGAATTATCGCAAAAGCTTGAAAGTGAATTAACAAAAATTGAAAATAAACGGGCTTTTTCATCTCCGCTAGCAGCCGAACAGTTTGACAAAAAAGCTCAAACCATAAGTTTTAACCCTCGCTATATGGGAGAACTAGCAGCAGACGCCACGCGAGGGCTTCAAGCTTTTCACTCAAGTTCCTTGCATCATTTCTTAGAAGTATCTGATGATGACCCCGAAGCTATTGTTTCCTTTAAACAACGATCCTTGGCTAATCTTCCAAAGCAAGAAGGTTATTATTACATGCTGGAAGCAGACGGAGTATTAATTTTTGAGTCAGTTCCTGTACCTCCTAGCTCTCCCACCTCCCTCGAACATGAGTGGGGAGGAACACTTCACAAATATCACCTTGGTAAATTTCCCGCCAAATGCGGACCTGGCTTGATTAACTTGGCTTTACATGGAAAAGTGCCAACCACTGGTGCAGCCCATACCAGTTTAGAAGGAGTCGTAGTTGACGCTCTGGATTACCAGAGTATGGGTGGTTTGATCACTGCTACTACCCCCGGAGATTATGAAATCAAAGGCGGAGTTGCCCTTAATTCCTTTGAACGTCCAGTAATTTCTGCCGTTCTAGAATATAAAGATAATGGTTTAAGCGATACAGAAGAAGAACTCACCCGCAAGGCGCTTCGCCAGGGAGAAACCTTTACCTCGGATGAATGTGAAGCCTTAAGGGCCCTGGCTTTAACCCTAGAAGACTTAGATCTATCCTTTTTGAGCCGAGAAGAACACATTGCTTATAAGGATGGAGTAGCTAAAATCAAAAAAGCCATTACCTATAAGCTTGATCACAAAGGCGGATTAACCCTAGATGAATTAGAGGACTTGACCCTGCTTAATTGGTACCTGGAAGAATATGGCGTCATGATAACCGATGGCCGATTTGTGCGTCCAGCCAACGCCGAGATGCTAGAAAAAATCCCGGAAGAAAAACAGCAAGATTTTACAGCACTCTACGATAGATGTCTTCCCACTATGCAGAGAATTCACTTCCAAATGCAAAAGCTGGCCACCCAATATGCTCCTCCAGAAAAAATCAAAGATAGTTTAACGGGACTTTATTGGAGTTGCTGGAAAACTATCTGGAAAGCTATGCAGGAAACCGTTGCACCACCAGCTATCTCACAATTCCAGATTGCCGGACTTCCCGCTATGCAAGTCTTAGAAGTTAAGGCTTATCTTTATCCAGAAAAAGTAGAAGCGCTGCAAGAAATGCTGGCCCTCTCCTTTCTCTTGGAAGAAGCCCAAAGCGGTGGAAGCGAAGCGGTACAAAAAGCTTTGGCAGAAAAAATCGTCAATGACACCCAGAAAATGATCTATCTTAAAAAGCTTAGAAGATTGTTTAGTGTAGATGAAAGGAATGCTATTCCTGAAAAAGAGCTCTGGCTGATTTTTGATAGTATCCAAGTCACCCGAGACCACCTAGGTGATTTCCGCTCCATTCTAAGGCATGAAGACAAAATATTGCTTTCACACAATCCAGCATTAGACGTTTTTATTATCTCAATCAACAGCAGCTGCCCTAAAAAATATAGCTACGATAAGGGGAAACAAACCCTAACCCTTCGCGCCCCCATGACCACCCAGGAAAGGGCTGCTCTATTTAAAATCTATTCTGATTCGCAAGCTGACATTCAAAAACTTTTTGATACTTCCCCTGACAATAAGAGTCTCCAGGCATTAAATATCCAACTTTCTTCCGAAATATACCGACTCAATCAAGAATACAAAGAACTGGCTGGCGAGCTGGAAACTATCAGCGAACACGATGATGACCCAGATTACATTCCTTCCGAAGATGAACACTCTGAATGGATCGTTGCCTCGGATAATAAAGGCCCAGAAGCATCTAACTTAAA
>JABMSE010000112.1 GCA_013204645.1 Candidatus Saganbacteria bacterium
TCCCCATCCAGATCATAGTTCGTCTTAAATATTCTATCATAAAGGTGTACAACTTTATGAGCCAATATCTCGATTAAGGGATTTCCCATGGTAACAATAATATTTCCCTTGTTTTTAAGTACCCGATAGGCTTCTAATAATTCTTGATCCCTTTCCTCTTTTGGGATATGATTGATGTTGGCGATAAAAGTTACTGTTTGAAAAGAGGCATTTTCATAGGGAAATACAGTTAAATCACGCACCAAGCACTCTTGTGGCATCCCCGCATAAAGAAAAAGATCAATCCCTTTTCCTTGCCCCTCAAGGAATTCTTTTATAAATCTATTCGTGCCACAACCCACATCTAAACAATATCCCTTAACCTCCCCTGCCACATAATCATATCTCTCACTGGCCAAAGAAGATAACTGCCACCTATCATCGTAAAAAAGAGTAAGTGCTCGTAGGGGAAAAGTTATAAAATCTACGGTTTTTTGGATAGGGGTTCGTGATTTCATCGTTTTAGGACCACCCTAAATAAATTATAATAAAAGGCTGCTCCAAAGATTGAAAAAAGTATCTCCAGGGGTAAACGGTATCTTAGAGCATCGTCCACCATGAAGCAGGGATATACCAATCCAAAAACTATCAGTAACAAAAGGAAGAAAACATATTCACGTTTCCCCTTAAATAACAAACAATAGATGAAATATATGATTGAGGGAAGAAAGACAAAGAGGTAAATTAATGTTTTTGCTATCTGATGCCGCAAAGAAATGTTGCCCCCCAACGGTCCCCAGAAAGAAAAACTTTTGCTGGCAAAATTATTTAATAGTTTCGCGGGCTGAGAAAAAATACCCTTTACCCCTTCTTTTGCTAGTTGACCGTCAGCTTGGGCAAATTCTTTGGTGTGAATTAAAGTGTTTAGCTTTTTGTCCTGGTTAGAGCTATAGAGATTTTTATTGCCCGAATAGAATACGTATCCCATCTCTGCATTGACTGGAATAAATCTTTCAAAAACAATGTAATTGCGCACAATCCAGGGCATAAAAATAAGACAGGCTACGGCCAGAATGATTAGATATTGACTGATGGCGACATAAAAGTTTTTACAAAGATATAACAATCCTATAATGAAAGCGGCTAGATAAGCCAAAAAAACCGATCTGCATAAAATAATTAAGCCAAATAAGGTGCCTAAGATCAAATCCCATTTTAGGTTAAAAGTTTTTATCTTGCCAATTTGGGAGCAAAGATAGTAGAAGAATAAGACAAGCATAAATATATACAAGGTTTCCATCCAGGCAAAACAGGCAACAAAATTGTAACTGAAGTTGGCTACCACTAGATAGCCAGCCAGCAGTCCTATTTGTCGGCTCTTAAAAATAATTTGGCCCAGTTCATAAATCAAGTATACGGTGCCCAAACTTAAAATGAGCTGAAATATAATTAGTGCCATATAGTAATTTGGTTTAAATAGGAAATAAACTATGGCGAGAACAAATGGATAAAGAGGAGGAACAAAAGCGGTAGGCACCCCCCCTATCCTAAAACCACTAAATTGAGAGAGACTAAGGGCTATACCATTATAAATTCCCTGGTCAGAGTCAAACCATAATTGCTGGGCAATGGGGGAAAAATGCCAGAGAAATAAGAAGCGCACAATGATAGTAATAAATAAAAGAATTAAAAGAGAATGATTGGCAAAGAAAGTCCCTGCTTTTTCTCTAAATTTCACTTCAAAATCTCCTGGCTTATTTTTAACACTTGATCTGGTTTGATCAGTTCCATGCACTTCCAAGGGGTAGCACAAGACGGCGGATAATTGGTAATTGGATCAAAATGATTTTTAACACAAGGGGAACACGGGGCCTTTCCCCATAACACAATGTTATCTGGGGAAGAAGAAAAGCTGTCCGGATCAGAAAAACCAAAAAGAGAAATTACGGGAATATTAAGAGCTAGCGCCAGATGCATTAATCCGGAATCAGTCGTAATAAAAAGTGAGCATTCTCTTAAAATATGGGCTGCCTCATTAAGCGTTGTTTTGCCAGCAAGGTTGATCACTTTTTCTTTTTTGTCTATGAGCGCAACTAGTTTTGCCACATGTGCTTGTTCCGGCTTTGAGCCAAAGAGCACAATAGCCAAATGGTCGTTTTCTAGTAGTTTGTTGGCCACGATAGCAAAGTTTTCTAGCGGCCATATCCCAAGGCCCTTCCAGGTTGCTGTTTTATTAGGATTAATTCCAATTAGACGGATATTTTTGTCTTTTAGGTCTTTTATTTTTTTTGCCGTTTCTGAGGTGATGGGGTCTGGTTGGATAAAATAGTTCAGTTCCTGGTTTTTCTTGTCGTCAACTAGTTTTTCCTTGGTTAGTGCTTCGATGACCCTTAAATTCCTTTTTACTGCATTGGTGTAGGGGTTTTTAGTATTAACTGGTTTAAAACCAATAGCCTCAACCTCGTGATAAGAAGAAAGATACCCTGCTCTATAGCGGGGATGGAGCATTTTTCCAAAGAGATAATACTCAAAACAAGATATAAACATAAGGAAAAGATCGAATTTTTGAGCCCTTAGTTTCTTTGCCTCCCTTAGAAAATTGTTTTTTTCTATTGTAATAACCTCATCTATGTAAGGATTATCACAAAAGAGATCTCTAAATTCTTTTTTTGTAATAATGGTTATCCTAAGATCGGGTTTAAATTGTTTTAGGGCTCGGATGGCAGGAGTTAACATAAGGGAATCTCCTATGCCGTAAAAAGCTAGGATCAACACCTTTTCTGTCTCTTTTAGCGCTTGAGAAACATTTTTGGAGTTTATAAGATAGCCATAATTTATTCTTAATCGAATGGCTCTTGAGATGATCATCCTAAGCATAAAGTCTAATCTCTGAATAAATGGGTTTTGTGAAAAATATAAATTTCTTAGGGCTAATAAATATTTAAACATGGTTTTCCTTGGTTTTTCTGTCCCTTCTCATTATTGCTATGGTCGCAACACCTAGAGAAATACCGAGCCACGCATAACCAGAAAGATAGAAAGGATGGAATTGAGATAACAATAGAACGCAAACAACCATATAAAAGGTTGCACGCAATAGCAACTGATTTTTAACCTTCCCTTTTTGGTATTGGAGCTCTCTGTAGCAATAAAACAAAAAAGTAAGCAGCATGAGCATAAAAACTAGCAAGCCCAAAATACCCGCGTCATATAAAATGGTTAAAAATATGTTAAAGGTAGCAGGCCAACGCATACCCATTCCTATGGCATCGCCCCAGGTACCTATGCCGTTGCCAATAAATGGATGGTTAGCTATCGATTTTATCGCTACCTCAACAATGGGGATCCGATCAGCATTACTAGACAGGAATAGTCGCGCAAAAACATTTTCTTGCATAAAAATCCTTTCCCAATATTCGCGCAGAAAAAAGAAGGCAAACGCCAAGGCTATGAGCGCGGCCGAACTTTTGACTAATAATCTAATCGGTTTCTTGAAATTTACAAAAAGCTCATTAATTACAATTAATAAAACAAGGGTCACCAAAGCTGCTCTGGAATTTGAAAGTAGTATGCAAGAAATGAGAAAGAGAAGAATGAACCTAGAGAACCAAAGAGACCTTTCTTTTAATCGCGGATAGAGGGCGATAAAAGCCGAGAAAACAAAAACCAAATAATTACCATACCAAGTTCTTTCTGTAAACCAGGCAGGAGGGCCGGCTAAGTTAAAGTTCCACCACATAAGATTTATTCCGAAAAACCAGATGGCAATCATCTGAATTATTCCAAAAGCCCCTACTATGAGTCCAGCTAAAAACAAGATCTTATAAGCCTTTAGCAAGAAATTGCTTGTATGGACTACGTTTACTACCAGGATATATAATAAAACATCTATCAATATTAGCTTTAGTAACTGGAGAATACTATAAGTGACATTACTTGAATTGAATATGGATAAAATATAAGTCATTAAAAACAAAAAGAATACCCAGCCTAAGGGAGTATTGATTGGTTCTCGTTTCATTAATTTGTTTAATATTAAAAAGAAAATGCCTATAAAACAAATAATATTCCAGGGGCGTAAGTTAAAAAAGGTATACTGAAAAATATCCAGTGGCATCAATAAAATGGTGAACAGCAAAATGTTTTGTAGGGTTAGATGTTTCTTAAGCATTTTCGATTACCTTTATCCAGGCATTTTCCCAATTCACAATGTTAAATGTTTGGCGGACTTCCTCAAATTGTTCCTGGCCTAAGTTTTCTCTCTCTTGGAAAACAAATTCCATTGCAATGGCAATAGACTTTTCTTGTACCTCACACTTATAGGTAGGAAGATCTAATAACCCCTCAATGTTGGTTGAAATGGTGGGTGTTTTACATGCCATGCTTTCAAGCGCAGCTAGAGAGGTCCCCTCCCGGTGGCGGGTAGGAATCACGGTCATAATCGAAGAGGAGTAAACCTTTGGCATGGCATCGTTTTCAAGATGTCCCAAAAATAGGACCTTCTCTGATAAGCCTAAATCATCAATCAATTTTAGCAATAGAGCCACGTATTTATCTTGGCTCGATCCCAGATGACTTCTGCTTCCCACTAGACCCAGCCTGGTTTCAGGGTGTTTTTTGCAAAATAAGGCAAATGCTCGCACTGCCAGATCAATTCCCCGCCCATAGGTCAAGTTTCGGGGGACCAAGATTAGGTTTTCCTTTTTAAGCTCCTGGTCTGGCTCAACTGGTTTAAATTTTTCGCAATCAACACAGTTTGGGATAAACCAGATGCCAGGTCTGATTTCTTCAAAAAACCTTGTCCCAGGTTTAATATCTATGCCTAATTCCCGTGGCACAAAGGTATCATTGACAACATATTTTGGTGAAAACTTAGAAACAATCTTTGAAATAGCCCTAACCAATTTTCTCTTTATTCCTTTCTTGTCTGTCCAGATGGCTCCGTGAGAAATAACAATAACATTGCGGTGCCAGAAGACGGGGAAAAAATATTCAGGATAGCTTACAATGATCGCCTTTTGTTTCAAAAGCTTAAATACATGTCTAAAAAGCATAAGGCTAAAATTTAGCGGCTTAGACAGAAAGGCTATTTTTGGCAAATGAATAATTTCGGCACTCTTATTATCTGTGGCAAGCTGAAAAACGGTTGGGTAATAGCCGTGTTTGCCCGCGATCTTAGCTAGATTATCCACATACACTTCGGCACCACCAGTTATGGGTTTATATGAGGAAGCTAAGATGGCTAGTTCTTTTGTAGAAGTGGTCATTTTTTTCGGTCCTTTATATGCTGTTTTAATTCAGCAAGGTGTGAAGTTAGATGGTATTTTACTTTCTTAAGTCGAGAATATTGGGGAACCTTGGTGGAGGAAATATTGGGGGGCTTAACTAAAGGTTTGGGCTGAGCCGTCGCTCTCTCCTTTGTCCACCATTTGAAATATTCAGAAAAGTTCATAGATTTAATGCCGTCTAAAGAAGCAATACAAGAAAAGATGCAATCTAGCACCTTTCGGTTATAGGAAATATCATCGTCATTTGGATGACCATAAAGGATTATGGGTAGGTGGTTGGCATATCTAGCTCTGATATGGTTCTCAAAATAGGCACAGACAGTATCAACGGCAAGTCTGCTGTAAATAAACGATCCGGTGCAGACGGGGTGAATCGGGATCTGTAAAACAGAAGAGACTTTCCCATTAATTACAGGGTAAAAGGGTGCACAGTCAAATGCCAAAGAAAACTCAGAGCTATAAGAATAGCCCAATTCCTCTAAAGCCTTTTGGAAATTTTGGTTCCATTCTCCATAAGGAGCAACCACACCCTTTACCCTCCTTTGGACAAATTTTTCAATATAATCTTCAGCTTTCTTTAGGTTAACAAGATTTTCTTTTTGGCTGTTGTATACTTGATGTTTAAAAGCATGGGATTGAACTTCTACCAAGGGGTCGGCAACAAGTTCTTTGATTGCATTAGGTGACTCTTTATATCCCTCAATATTTACAAACCAGCTGCTTTTTATCCCGTATTTCCTGGCACTCTCAAGAAAGAGCTTGTGCCCTTCCTCTAAAAAAATATCTGCGTCAACTCGAAACAAGAAAAGTCCTCTTGCGTCTCTTGGAATTAATGGTTGATCTGGTAGTGGTGGATTATTTTTGGCAACCCGTTCAGTAACAAAAAATCCATCCGGGGTATAGAAACGCTTTCTAGCTGTTTTATCCCGCATAGATGGTTTGCCCTTCTTTCAACATTGCATCAAGTGTCTTAACTACTTCATTAGTATTTAAAAGATAAGACCATCGTTCCCCTACTTTGATTTCTTTCAATATGCCCTCTTTTTGGAAATATTTTTTTACTCTTCTTGCAACCCTTCGATCGTGATCAATCCTTGTTTTTGCCAAATCTTCGCGGTGGCAATAAGTTGTGATAATCTGGTATTTTCCCTTAGCATCGTTAATGCCGATTCTTATTGGTTTATCACTGTAAACTTTAAGGGGGAAATGCGGATTCAGATCTTCATAGACATGATAAAAAGTTATGAACTGAGTTGAAACCCCCAAACAAAGGATGTCAGCGTTTAACGCTAATAACTTTTGATAAGGCGAAAAGGCGTCAAATGGTGTTTTTGAGTTTATATGTTCGCTGACCAGGAATTTAGCTTGTGGACCATAAGCACAAACCGAATGGGTGGGATGACAACTTCGCAAAACACCGGGCCGACGCCTAAAGGTTTCACTTATCTTTCCTAATCCCGAAGGGCTCCTTTTGCAATCAAAAACTGGTGGCTTGTCAGTAACATAATCCCTCAATACGGGAGGAAACCAGCTAAAAACCGGTATTACCAAGGTACCATCAGGACCCAATACTTCTAAAATAGCATCGATAACTGTGTTTGCCTCACCTCTAACAAATCCTAACCGCTCCAAAGAACTATGAACAAATAAGGTGGATCCCCCTTTCCCCCCCAAACTTCTCAATTTATTGACAATTTCTTCTTTGGGTATCTTTTCAGCAAAAAAGTAATCCCATTTTCTCCTAGTTCGGGCAGGGAGCTCCAATATGTATTTCCCAAAAGACCTAACACCATAAGGCAGCCTTTTTATAATTTTGTTCATCACCCTGCTCTCTTAACTCCCTCTTTCTTTAGTAATAGCTCTATCATTTGCCTAAAATTAACCGAGGGTACCCAGCCAGTTAATTTTTTTATTTTTCGAGGATTACCAACCAATGGCTTTCTTTTTTTGCCTATAATGGTTGGCTTTGTTTCGACATAGTCTCTCCAATCTAAACCGGCATAAGCGAAGGCAATTTTGACAAAATCGACCACCCTATGTTTTTTACCAGTGGCTATAACAAAATCATCCGCATGCTTGATCTGTAAGGTTTTATACATAGCCCTTACATAGTCGGGAGCATATCCCCAGTCTACTTCGGCCTGAAGGTTTCCAAGAATTAGTTTTTTTTGTTTTTTTCGTTTAATTTTTGCAACGGCCTTTATTATTTTTTTGCTTACAAATTTATCGTCGCGCAAGTGGGACTCATGATTAAAAAGAATCCCGGTCGAAGCGAAGATCGCATGTTTTTTGCGATAAAAACGGCAAACATAATAGCCGCTTGCCTTTGTGATCCCGTAAACGCATTCTGGATTTATTTCTGATTTTTCATTTTTTAAACCAGTGGCGCTTTCCCCAAAAATCCTAGAGGAAGCCGCATAAAATAGTCTAGCCTTTGGTGCATAGCGCCGCATACCCTCCAGGAAGTAAATTAAGCTGATGGTATTGGTGTTAAAGCTTCGTTTAAATAACAAAAGATTATCTTCTGGGGAGTCTTGGGAGGAATGGTGATAGGCTGCCAGGTAGTAAATTTCATCTGGCTTAAAAGAGTTAAGAAATTTCAATACTTGACTGGCATCCGAAATATCAACAAAATACTTCTTTGAAGGACGAGTACTCAGGCTATAATTGATATCCAATCCTACTAAGCTGTATTTCTTTTCTCTCAGGAATTCATAGAGGAGTCTGCCATCCTGTCCCTTACAGCCTATTATAACTGCTTTTTTCATTTACTTATAACCTCGGGGATTGGTAAAGGGAAGAAAAGATTCCCTCCCTTTTGCATATATTCCTTTTCCCTTTTAATGATTCCATCTCTAAAATGCCAAGGTAGGACCATAAAGTAATCGGGTTTCATCGCCCTTGCTTCTCGCTCTGATATGATGGGGATAAGTGTTCCCGGGGTATAGCAGCCAAACTTGTTTTCATTAACTTCAGCAATGAAAGGTATGTCAGCCGAAGATAGGTTGCAGAATTGCAAAATAACATTCCCTTTTGTAGAGGCTCCATAGCCAAAAATGGTCTTGTTTTGTTTTTTCGCCTTGCGAATAAATTCTATTAATTGGTTACGGTGTTCTTCTACCCGCTTTTCAAATTCACGATAAGGTTTTAAGCTGCCTAAGCCCATTTTTTCTTCTTTATGCATAACCGCATCAACCTTGTCGGTGATTTCCTGGTAAGGCGAATCAACTTTAGCTACGGTTAACGAAAAACTTCCTCCATTAATGGGGTTCAATTCCAAGTCAATTATTTTAAAGCCAACCCTATCCATCATCCACTTAATTTGCTTTAAGCGATAATATTCCAGATGCTCATGACACACTGTATCATAAGCATTTACCTCCAACATGGTAGGCAAATAACTTTGCTCAAAGGTCCATATTCCGTCTTTGGCTAGAGTTTGGTGGATTTGGCTAACAAAATCCATTGGGGATTCTAGATCATAGAACATAGCGATAGATGTTATTATTTTGGCCTTTTTTTTGCCAAATTTATTTTCAACCGTAGCGGCAGAGAAAAACTCAGGAATGAGTTGGATGTGTTCGGGATAATATTTCTTGAATTTGATTCCGGTGGGATCAATTCCGACCGTAAGCTGCCCTCTTTCGGGATAGGCTTGCAAAAGAGTACTGTCATTGCTACCAATATCGATTATCATATCTTGGGAATCAAGAGAAACAAGCCCGAGTATCTTTTTGACTTTATTGTGTAAATGCAACACCATAGACTGATTAAGACCAGAACGATAACCATAGTTTTCTCCATACATCTCGGTGTTGTCAAATGAATGCCTTAGTTGGACCAAACCGCAGTTTTTCCCATTGTTTTCGGAGCATTTCACTAGCTCTAAGGGGCCTGCCGTAAGAGATTGCTCACTGCTTTTTGGAAACACCCCCGTTAACTTTTGGGTTCCAAGGTCAAGTATTGGCTCCAAATTTTCATTCCCACATATTCGACATTTTTTGATTTCTTTAAACACTTTCTTAATCCCTCCTAATTTTTTAGGTTTCCTCCCAAATATATTTAAATTTACGGGCCAAATTAGGATAACCTAACTTTTCTCGGCCTTTAAGAATATTATTGCATTGGGTCCGATAGCGTTCGTGGGGGGAAGTGTTGACTATTTCCAGTACTTTATTTTTGATCTCTTCGTAGGATTCACATAAATAGCCAATATCTCCCAGGACGCTAAAATAGTAGTCAAATACGGGGTTACGAAGAGCGATAATGGGTTTTACATATGAGAAAGCATCAAAGAGTGCGCCACTAGTAGATAAGCGATAGGATTTGTACAAGTAAAGGGTATAATGAATTTCACTAATGCGTTGGGCAAATTCAGCCCGGCTCAATATTTTTCTGCTAATGGTTATACTTGTATTTGAATATAAGGCAGCCGGGATTTTGTCCTTTAGATGACCGATAAGAGTAAATTGGGGGGGGGATTTTACTCTTGCCTTCTCACAGTCGGCAGCTAGTCGAAAAAACAAATCAATACCCTTAGATACAGTTCCCACCCCTAAGAAAGCAAAACGGACGTTGCTCTTGGGGGGAGTAAAGGTAGGGGTTGGGCAAAAATTGTAAGGAGTATCAATAGAGCAGATCTTAGTATTTAGGTTAGGGAAATCAAGTTGTAGTTGCTTCTTGATAAATTCGCCTAGCACTAAATAGCTAATTTTATCGCTGTTGCCTACTAGGAAGACATGGCGAAACCAAAAGAGTAGCGGGTAAATCAAATACCATCTTTTGGGGATTCGCAAGGTTAATTCAAGGATCGAGTGCGGCATTACAATACATCTAATATTTTTATAGATTCTCTGCAGTATTTTAATCGAGATTAACCCGGGGCTGGTGGTTGAGCAAAATAATATTTTTTTACTCTTGAGCTTGGAAGCCAGATTAAAAATCTTTATGGTTTGAAAAAGAGAGGGAATCATTTTTACAAAATCAGGAGAGTAGCGAGGGGGAATATTAATGGTTATGCCGGTAAGGTTTAAAACTTTGAATTGCTTTAGCTTAGAAGTCACATGCTTTAAATGTTCCTTCTCAGCAGCAAAAAATATCTTTTCCTGGGGAAACGCAGATGCTACAACATAGAGCAAAGCCGAATTTACTTCGGCATGCTCAAACCCTGAGCAATTTGGTTCACAAATAAATATCATGGTTGGTTTTGCCCTACCCCGTCTGCTTTGGACCAGAGATTCTGATATTCTAAAACCAGGTTTTTTATGGAACGATTTTTAACAAAAGAATAAGCTGTTTCTATCATCTTATCCGCACTTGGATGGGTTAGATGGAAATTAACTTTTTCGGCCAAAGAGCTGGAATTTCCAGCTATTTCAAGCATCTCTTGAGAATGGGGGATTAATTCTAAGTAATCCTTCTTCATAGCATTATCATAGATTGCAAAAACTAGACTCTTCTGCGCCATGGCTTCTAATATACCTAAATAACCGGTTACAAAGGCATACTTAAATTGCCTAGCGATTAAAAAGGGATCCTTTACAAACCCTTTAAACTCAACTTCTAAACCAGTCTCCTCTACCCGCTTTTTAATCTGAGGCATTAAGGGACCGTCCGCACAAATGATTAAGGGAAGCCGCTTTCCAAATTCATCTCTTAAAATAACCAGCGCTTCAATTATTTCTTTAATACCGGTGTCAAAATTCAGTCTACCAATAAATACGGCGCCCTCTTTTTTGGGAGCGGATTCTTGTCGGAATAAAATTGATTCGTCAATTCCCCCATAAGTTACTATGTTTGCCCGGGTCCCATACCATTTAACAATAAATTCACCCGCGCAAATATTACCTCGGGTTAAATATTGGCACAGCTTCCTAATTAAGATTATTTTTTTGCGTGGAGGACACTGACCTTCCCAACCATGAAATGTCATGTAGTACTCTTTCCAGAAAAGAATAAACCTAAATGGTAGGTACCAGTAATAAAGTGACCCAAAATCATGAAAGTGAATTATATCTGCTGCAAGCAGCAATTTAAAATGCGTCGCAAAAAACCAATATTTATCCATTATATTAGGATACCTTTTACTCGAGCGTTTCATGCGAAGGATAGTAAAACCGTCTACTTTTTCTTTTTCAGAAAGTGAGTTCTCTTCATTGTTTTCCGTTACGATAATAAGCTCATTGGTTTTGGCCAAGATTTTGGCAATTTCATGCACGTGCTTTTCCACCCCTCCCAGAAAGGGGTAAAATCTTGGGCAAATCATCAATATCTTTTTGCTTTTCATTTTGATTTTGCCCCGGACAAAATATCCCGCATTTTCTTTCGCCAACCCAGATAGCAGGCCTCTTGTTTGCTTAACTTGGCTTTAGTGTAAATAAAGAAATTACGGTTGAACCAATTGCGAAAGTTTGCCAACTTTATATATTTATCAATTGTTTTATAATGTTCTAGGTGAATGACCGGCAAGAAATTTAGAGAATTCTGAGTAGCATGGAGGCGATACTTTATTAGGTTCTTATTGATGAGGCCAATTTTGCTTTTTTCTGCAATCCTAAGCCACATGTCTAAATCAAAGGTGAATTTATACCCCCGATAATCAAACCCGCCGACTGAATCAATTATGTCTTTTCTAAACATGGCCGTTGGACACACAAAGAAGCAGGCATGCTTCATCATAAGATTTAAGGTGGTGTTAAAATCGTAAATATTGATTTCGTCAAAAATATCTGGCAGCTTTGGATCGTCATAGTGACGCCCCGACTGATTGAGGTATTCAACAAAGGCAAAAACCACCCCGACTTCGTGATGTTTATCCATTAGCTTAACTTCTTCTTCCAAAATTGTTGGGGAATAAATATCATCGGCATGATAGAGTGCTATATATTCACTTGTAGCCAATTCAAGGCATCGGTTCCAGTTTTGCGGACTTCCAATGTTTTTATCATTCCTATATAGCTTGATCCTTGGATCTTTTATGGATTCAAGGATTTCAAAAGTCGCATCGGTTGAGCAATTGTCTACAATAACAAACTCAAAATCCTTATAGCTTTGGTTTAGGATCGAATTAACTGATTCCCCTATATATTTTTCGGTATTGTACACTGGTATACAAACAGAAACCTTAGGCTTTGACATTCCCTACAAACTCCTTGATTTTCTCCGTCATATATTTGACTTTATCATCCGTCATCCCAGGATAAACTCCAATCCAAAAAGTATTATTCATAATTAAATCCGTGTTAGTAAGCTCCCCAGAAATCCGGTACCCTTTTTTTGCCTTTCGCATTCCATCAAAGGCCGGATGCCGCAGCATATTCCCGGCAAAAAGCATCCGAGTTTGAATTTTATGTCCTTCTAAAAAATTTACGATTTCCTCGCGACTGAATCCGGCATCTGGTTTTACGGTTAAGAGAAAGCCAAACCAGCTTGGATCCGAACCGGGAGTTGCGTCACAGAAAATAAACTTATCTGAATACTTATCTAATGCTTTCCTTATAGTTTTGTAGTTCTTCTTTCTGGCAGAAATAAAGCCAGGTAGCTTATCAAGCTGCGCGCAGCCAATTGCTGCTTGCATGTCCGTAACCTTTAAGTTGAAGCCAAAGTGTGAATAAATGTACTTATGGTCATAGCCAAAGGGGAGCTCTCCCAGCTGCCATTTAAAGCGCTTTTTGCAGGTATCGTCTTTGCCGCTCGGACACCAGCAATCCCTACCCCAATCGCGGAAGGATTCAACAATTCGCTTTAATTTGATATCATTAGTTAGAACCGCACCACCCTCTCCCATGGTCATATGGTGGGGAGGATAGAAGCTGCAAGTAGCCAAATGGCCAAAAGTACCCGTATATTTTCCCTGGTATTTTGAGCCCAAGGAGTCACAGTTATCTTCTATCAACCAAAGATTATGTTTTTTGCATATTTTTTTTACTTTATCAATATCAAAAGGGTTTCCCAGTGTGTGTGCTAAGATAACCGCTTTGGTTTTTTTGCTTACGGCTTTTTCCAGTTGTTTACAATCAACGTTATAGGAAGGTAGCGTAACGTCAACAAAAACGGGGATGCACCCATTTTGGATGATTGGTGCAATTGTTGTTGGGAAACCAGCTGCAACTGTTATTACCTCATCGCCTTTTTTTAGCCTTCTTTTACCCAGCTTAGGAGAGGTTAGCGCTGTGATTGCTAAAAGATTGGCTGACGAGCCTGAATTAGTAAGGCTGCAATATTTAACCCCAATAAATTTAGCCAGTCTTTTCTCAAATTCTGCGGCAAACCTTCCAGTAGTTAGCCAAAAATCAAGCGCTGAATCAACCAGATTTATCAACTCTTTTTCATCATATACGCGGCCAGCATAGTTAACCTTGCTCTGTCCAGGAACAAACTTAGGTTCCTTTTTGAGCAGATGAAATCTTTTCACATCCTTTAATATTTTTTTTCTTAATTCATCTCTTTGCATAAATCTCCTTTCGTTGGTAAAGTATGGGCATTCCATAAAACAGTGCGGTAAATCGCGTCCTTTAAGCCAATGGTTTGTTTTAAATTAAGTTCAGCTAAAACGCGCCCAACTGCGGGAACATACCGAGAAGGTGGTTGTTGGGAAAGGGGTTGCTTAGCAATTTTAATTTCCATTGGTTTTTTAAAAACCTTGGCTACAACTTTCGCTAAATCGGAAATAGTGATAGCATCGTCTGCGCCAACGTTATAGGCGCGACATGATTTTCCTTTTAAAAGGATCGTCCATAACCAGATAGCCAAATCAGCCGCGTAAAGATAAGATCGATAAGGAGTTCCATCACCATTCACCTTAATAGGTCCGCCTTCCAATCCATCCCGGATAAAGTTTCCAATGGCATAATGAATATCTAAGGGTAGATAGGGACCAACAAAGACAAAACAGCGAGCAATCTTAGTCTTAAGACCATACTTGCTTGAATAATATGAACAGAGAAATTCTGCAGCTCGTTTGCTTTCTCCCCAAGCAGAGCCCGGATTAGTTGGGTCAGGTGCTCCGCAATAGTCTTCCAGGGTATGAGTCATATTAGCTGGCTGTTTACCGTAAACGGCCCCGGAACTGGTTAGAAGAAAGTTTTTCGCCCCGCACTTAACGGCAAAATCTAGGATATGCCGGGTTCCAGCAACCACTGTATCAAATTTAGTCAAAGGATCTTCACTATTAAAGGTAGCTCTAGCTGAGGTAGCAGCAGCATGAATGATGTAGGAAAACTCTCCAGGGGGGAAATCAAAATCCCTAATGTCTCCGACATGAAACTGGATGGCTGGATTAGATGCCAGGTGTGGCACCTTTTTTACGAATGCGTTAGGGTTTCTGGTTAGAACCACGGCGGAGGCGTTAAGATTTAAATTTTTATTTGCCCAGGCAAAACTTTCCAGGAGCCAACAGCCAAAAAAACCAGTTCCACCAGTAATAAACAAGCGCTTTCCCCGCAGATCTTCCCAAAGGCCCTGGGTGTGTTTTATTATATGGTTCAAGTCATCAGTAAGTGGATTCATGGTCGATAAAGTTGTCTTTCCTCCCGTTTGATAAAATCTTCCTTGGTAAATACTTCGTTATAGGGCACTGGCAAAGGCTTTCCATATACTTTTTTGGCCTCATATTCTTCGATAAATTCTCTATCTTCAGCAATAAAACAGGTGTCACAATATTTGCCAAAAAACTTGATATTTAAGCCCCTGTCAATGATATCTTTCAGGGGTTCTTCAAAAAAGTTCCCTAAAGAAACATGGATATAAGGGCACGGCAATACGTCACCATATTTAGTGATCGAAACCATCCTTTTGACCGCTATACACCCCAGGTCAAGGCCATAAGACGGGGTCAAATGGGTAAACACATTATATTTGCTCTCCAGCCCCCTTAAATAATCCATGTCATCTTTGTTAATAAGTACATCATAATTACCTTCCCATTCTCCTACAGGTTTGGCATAGGTAACAAATACCCCTACTCCTTTGCCATTAAGAAACGTCAGAAAATCAACAAATTCCTGTGATCTGATCCTTTGTTTTGTCACGACGGTCTGAATAATAATGTTCAGACCTGCTTTCTGTGCCGCATCAATAGCTCTTAAGCACCTTTCATGTGATCCTGGTTTGCGCCTGAACGCGTCATGATCTTCCACGGAAAGACTGTCAAAACTCAGCTGGACCTTATCTACCCCTATTTCTTTGAGGTGTTTTGCCCTTTTTTCATCTAAATTCCATCCATTGGTATCAGAAGTTATGTAAAATTTGGCAGGATCTATGGCTGCGACAATATCATCAAAATCCGGAAATACCAATGGTTCACCGCCAGTGATCACTATATGTGCAAGACCCATTTCGTCTGCTTGCCGTGCAAGCTCTTTCACGCTTTCAGGGGTAAAAAATCTGTTCGGATCCTTTCCTCTTAATCTGGTTATATCACAATGCTGGCAGGCAAAATTGCATTTATAATCATATTGAAATTGAAGAATAGCTATACTTTCTCCATTTTTAATCTTTTCTTCAAATTTCATGATCTTCTGGTAAACATGCGGCTTTTCATTTTTAAGCAGGTTTCTCTTCTCTTTTTCGCTTGATCTCACCTTTTCTTGCAGACTTGACATAATAATTGCCTCCTTATCAGTAGATCAGTAGTTTATTCCCTTATTTCCAGCCCAAAATCTCTCAATATAGCAATCTTAATATTTGGATCATAATTTTGCCGTATGATCTTCGTCACTTCATCAGAGTAACTGGCTGCCATAACAATGACGGCATCAACCGGTTCTTTTTTTAGTGTTTCGGGAGAAACTATAGGGATATGTGTGGCTGGCGTGTATTTTCCCTGCTTAAATGTTGCCGAATCAACCACATATTTGATCTTACCCGCTAGATTGGCCAAAGCAATAATTGCTAGCGCTTGATGCCCTGCACCCCAGATAGCGACATTTTTATTGCTAAAACGGCAAAGATATTCTTGGATTTCATTCGTAATCTTAATCTGGTAATCATGAAAATGTGAGAGGTCCAATTTTTTAGTTGCTTTGAGCGAGTCCACCACCGAGGAATGAGCAAAAGGTCCTTTCCTAACAACGAAAGAAAGAATGTAGTCATGCCATACCGCATTGCATTCAATAATCTCAAAACCATTAAGTTTTAAGGCCGTAGTCAATGTATCTTTAGTAAAATAAAATAGATGATCAGAAATAAATTCGGAAAAAAGTTTTTTTTCAACGATCATATCAAAATTAGGTACCTCAACTAACCCTACCGCTTCATCGGCTAAATTATCGCGGATTCCTCTAAGCGCTGAATTTGGATCAGGTAAATGTTCAAAATAATTCATAATGAAAAAAGCAGCAAATGGTGCCCTTTTTAGCTGGTAAGTACCACTATCAATAAACCCTTTTGAGACATTTAACCCCTCCTTTTTGCAGAGTTCCACGGATTCTTCTAAATGTTCCAGGCCGTAGGCATCGGCACCTGCTTGCTGCATAATAGAAAGATATTCTCCGCGACCACAGCCTATTTCCAGAACCTTTTTGCCTTTGAGTGAATATTTATCCACAAATTCTCTAAATTGCCCAACGCGAAAGCTTTTCATTTCATCGGAAAAAGCTGCTGCGCGTATAACGTCTTTATAATAAGGAACTGGAGGACTGCTTAATTGTACTAGCCCACAACCAGAGCATTGGTAGATAGTGAGACTTTCTCCGTGCTCGTTTTTGAGATTGCCTTTCTCTGGTAGAAACTGGGCGGCTTTGGGCATATTGTCAAATTGCAGCAAAGGCCCTTTAAAAAAAACATTGCCGCAAACTCTGCATTTTTCTTGTTTTTTCATGCGATTCTAATTAACCTCACAGATTAATCTATATTTTCTTTGGAGATTGCCATATTATTCTTCAGTTCTTGCTCATCTAAGAAAGGCCACAGGTCTTCCAGAGGTTTTGATACCATTGAACCATCAGAAAGTTTCATTGATGACAGCCTTGGGGCCATTTGCAGGTCAGGATCGATCATTACTTCACAAACAACCGGGCCTTCCATCTTAAGAACATTAAGAACATCTTCTCGTAAATTATTCTGGTGCGAGATCTTTGCTGTTTTAATCCTATAGGCAGAGGCGATCTTTATGGTGTCTGGCAGAGTTAATCCGCTTGAAGGGTCACAACAGACCAGGCGTCCATCAAAAAATCGCTTATGCGTATTCCTGATGGCTGCGTAGCCGTAATTATTAAGAACAAAAAGTTTTATCGGGATATTCAGCCTCTTTAACGTTTCCAGCTCCTGAATGTTGTGCTGGAGGCCTCCATCGCCAATAAGACAAACTGTTCTTTTTTTACCGCTGGCAAGACAAGCACCTATACTTTGCGGAAGGCCAAAGCCCATTGAGCCCAAACCGGGCGAATTAAGGACCCGTTGCCCTTTTTTAACCTTAAAGGCCTGTGGAGTTATTTCAGCAGCGCTTCCCGAGCTTTCCGGCACAAGCACATCATCTGCGGTGAGCAACTCTGAAAGCGTTTCGACCAGGGCATATGTGTTCACGTATTTCGCCGGCTTTAAATATTCCTTGAGTATCACGGGATATTTTGTTTTCCATTCCCTGCATTTTGCTATCCAGGCTGACCTGTCTTTTGGTTTTACAAGGGCCAATTTACTGATGAATTCCTCTAAAAATGCTTTAGCGTCACATATCAATGGGATATCAATTTTCGTTTTAATTTTTCTGATCTCATTTTCATCAATATCTACAATAACTTTCCTGGCACCGCGCGCAAAGTTTTCATAACTATGCCCTACCTGGGGACGGTCCAGACGAGCACCAATAACTAATATAAGATCAGCATTTTGTTGGACGAAATTAGCAGCCCTTGAAGCAATAGATCCTGGCCTGCCAAAATAGAGATCGCTGTCTTCAGGTAAAATATCCATAAATCTCCAGGTCGACAACACGGGTATTTTTAATGTTTCAATAACTTTTAAAAATGCATCATTTGCTCCGGCCAGACGTATGCCCCTACCCGCCAGGATCACAGGACGCTGGGCATTGTTAAAAAGAGATATGATATCTTCTGTCAAAGAATGAAAATTGTTGTTTTTTCGCTTTTCTTTTGAAGGAGTAAATCCTTTTAATTTATTCTTATCAATTATTGCTGCCTGCACATCTAACGGAATGTCTATCCATACAGGTCCGGGACGTCCGCTATTAGCAAGATAAACAGCTTTTTCCAGATGGTAGCGGATATTTTCAGGTTCAAGCACTGTAACAGCGTATTTAGTGATCGGCTTGACCAGTGAAACGATATCCACTTCCTGGATGCCTATCTGGCGAACGCCTGTCCCGGAAAGCAGGTCTTTTCGTTTGGTCTGGCCGGATAAGAGCAACAATGGCGTGGAATCGATCCAAGCGGCAGCTACTCCTGTTATTGTATTGGTAGCGCCAGGACCGGTGGTAACAAGCGCCGCTGCAATATTGCCATTGTATTGGGCATAACCGTCCGCAGCGATCACTGCTGCCTGTTCATGAAGGCACCCAATAAACTCTATCTTCTTGTTGGTGCCTATGGAATCGACCAGGTGCATACAGCCTCCGCCAGGCAGCATAAAAACGTGCTTTACTTTAAGTTCAGTAATAAAGTTAATAACATAATCTGATAATTTCATCATTAAGAAATCCCTGCTAAGGCCTCTTTGAGCGTCATTTTATTTTTATTCCATGGCCTTGGTATTACAATGCCTTTTACCCCTGCATTTTTAGCCAATGATACATTATCCGAATTGTCTTCTACCAACAGATCAACTTTTTGTATCCATTTCAAGTAATCACCCTTATCATTATCATATTGCGGTATTTGCTCTCCGGCTCTCTTTGAAGGAACAAAGTGGAATGTCCTGATCCAAGGGCCAAAATTCCTTATCACCCACTGGGCTGAAAGATGAGCCGCGCTAAGCGGAACCGCTGTCAGGGCAATATGGCGGAAATTATTCCCATTTTCTCTGAACCATCCCAATACTTCTTTTATAGGAGCCATCTGCTCATACTTTCCCGATAATCGGAACTCATCCAAAGATCGCGAATATTCTTCTATATCAGTATTTAACAGCCTGTTTGGAGGATTTTCACTGATATTCTCATAGTTTATTTTACAGGCCGGATGGTCCGGTTGCCATTTCTCTTTAAACCAGGTCAGCATTAAATCATTTAGGACGTCGTCTACGTCCCAAGCAATGGTTTTCACCTAGTCCCTCCTTAAGCATCCAGCCAATAAGATATGGCTGTTTTACGCTGCTTATTTTTTGCAATTTCGGGATCGGTGTAGAATGAATCATCCCTATGATGGGTGGATGAAATTTCCTCAATTATCGCCCCGGTTTTACTGCTAAAAATGTGTTTGGTGCCCCTTTCTACAACCACAATATCCCCAGGGTTACCTCTGCTCTTCTTTCCATCCATCACAAACTCAACATCGCCATGTAAGACATGGAAGGTTTCCTCTTTTTTATGGTGATATTGTTCTGGATGGCTTTGTCCTGGTACCAAGACAATCAACTTTTTGCAGTATTCCCGATTAATAAAATTAATTAAAGTACAACCTACTTCGCTGAAACGATCAACCCCATAATGGTGAGATATTTCAAGATCAAGCATCCCTGGAACATTTACCTGACCATCCTGCAGAACTTTCTTGACCTGCTTAACAATGCTATAGATCTTTTCGCGATTATCGGTTCGACTAACCGAACAAAAGAGTACTGGTTTATTAGCTGCGATGTCCTCCTTGGCCGTGAACTCAATATATTTTGAAAAATCATTAGCTGTAATCTGATTGTCAATGGTTGGAATAGCCAGAAAGGTATCAGCTAAAGTAATGTGTTCACCTTTTTTTAGGGCTCTCTTTGCAAAAATCCCTCGCCTTAGTGCTTTTAAACTAGCAGTTTCGGCAGCGGGGAATTCTAATCTCTTGTTCTCTACTCCACACATTTCGTAGGCTTGCTTGGCGCTCTTTAACCATTCCTTTACTTGAGCTGGGGTACTGGAATAGGCGTTGATTTTATATTTATCAGTTGGGACAGCAACATGTCTTTCAAGAATGCTGGCCCCTTTAGCAATTGCCATTTTAGCCGCAGCAAAATTATCAGGATTCTCGTGGGTTGAATAGCCAATAGCAACATCGGGATAGCGTTCTTTAAATAAGCTAATCTGATTAAGTTCAAGGCTTTCATTAGGCGTTGGGTAAGCGGCTACACAATGCATCAGTGCAAACATTTTGTCTCGATGCTTAAAAAATGACACTACCTTGTCAATATCTTCCAAGGAGGCCCCTGCAGTTGAAGCAATGATTGGCTTATTGGTTTTGGCAATCCGTTCTAAAAGTGGCCAATCGGAAAAAGAACAACTAGCGATTTTAATAATATCAAAATTATGCTTTTCAATCAGATCAACCGAGGCCTCATCAAATGGAGTACAAACAGCAACAAATCCGGCCTTAATAACCTCCTCTTTTAAGCGTAAAAAATCAGCTCGAGAAAGCTTGGTCTCGCTGAAACGTTTAACATATTTAATGTCCTTTCGATCTTTAAACTCCGGGTGGATGAATGTATCAAGTTGACGATATTGGAACTTAAAAGCGAATTTAAAATCGAATCCAGCACAGACATCTTTTATCTCATTGATTACTTTTAATCCGTGTTCAACATCTCCCATGTGGTTGTTAGCCATCTCAAAAATGAACAATTTATTGAAGCGATTCCTTTTCATCATAATACCTCCATATAATTATCTCGGACTGCCCGAGTATTTTTGTGAATTCGTTTGGCTTGTTTTTCTGCTGTATTCCTTTCTTTTAAGGTTTGGTAAATTGCTGCATCAAAATGAACCAGTAATAGGCGATCGGCTTTAGCTTTTTTGGCGATTTTAGCTGCTGTAGTTGGATCAAGATGTGGCCATCCTTCTTCTTGTATCCCTACTTTCATGGCACACTCGGCAATTAATAGATTTGCATTCTTAGCTAATTTAGCTGCGTTTGGACACGGACCTGTATCTGGAACATAAGCAAGAATCTTGTTGCCAAACCGCAAACGAAAACCCAGACAAGGTACAGGATGCCTGAGCACGAGAGCGTTTTCCATGAAAGGAAGGTGTTTGTTTCTACCAGCTATTTCAATAATGCGCGTTTTAAATGGTAGCTTGTTTAAGGCCAAGGTGAAATCTTTATTTACAATCGTTTTTAATATCTTTTTGCTACCTTTACGAATACAAATATTGAGTCCTTGAGGAAATCTAAACTTTGCCAAAATGTGCAAACCAATTATATGATCAAGATGAAAATGGCTTAAAAACAGATAAATTGGCTTATTGCTTTTGATATATTGATCAAGCTTATAAATTCCGTTGCCAGCATCGAGCACCACGTATTCATTGGCCGTTTCAATTAGAATGCAGATAGTGTTGCCGGTAGCTGTGTCATACCAACCATTGGTTCCCAGGAAAATGATTTTTATTTTATCTTGTTTTTTCATAGTTTTTTATTTGGGCAAAACAGGTGTTTCTCAAATTTTTCTTCTCCTTATAAGCTTTTGTCCATTCAACAATTTCATCTAAGGTTTGGTTAATATTCCATTTTGGTTCCCATCCCAGAACTTTTCTGGCCTTTGACGAGTCCAAACTTAGATACGTGGTCTCATGAGGATGATTCCCCTTAGCGATTTCAAAGGAGGCTGTGTTTCCCCACTTTTTACAGAGTTTATTAACAACCCATTCCACTGTCCTTGCATCCTGATTATTCGGACCAAAATTCCAAGCACCAGCATATTGTAAACCATGCTTGTAAAGCCTTTCGGCCAGCATTAAGTAGCCAGAAAGTGGCTCTAAAACATGCTGCCAGGGCCTAACTGCTTTGGGGTTTCGCACCCGAATTTTTCGTCCCTTCAAAATAGCCCTAACAAAGTCTGGTACTAATCGGTCATTGGCCCAATCACCACCGCCAATTACATTTCCGGCCCGGGCCGAAGCTACATTCATGCCATATGAACAACGATAAGCAGTGGTTACTATTTCAGAGCAAGCTTTGCTGCTCGAATATGGATCATATCCCCCCAAAGGCTCATCTTCACGATAACCTCTCCTCTGCTCCCTATTTTCATAAACCTTATCGGTTGTAACGTTAAGTATGGCCTTGACCCTTCCTTGCTGTCTTGCTATCTCTAACAGATTAACTGTTCCCATTACATTGGTAGAATAGGTTTCGACTGGAATTTTATAGGAATCACGCACAATTGGCTGTGCTGCCATATGGATAATGATTTCGGGCCGAGCTTTTATAATTGCTTGACTTAACGCTTTTTTATCCCTTATATCAGCTATAGTGGAATTTACAAGCTGATCAATCTGACAAAGGTTATATAAATTTGGCTTAGTATGCGGAACGAGAGCGTAGCCCGCAACCTTCGCTCCTAATAAATAAAGCCACAGGCTAAGCCATGAACCCTTAAAGCCTGTATGGCCGGTTATAAAAACTCTTTTGTTTTTCCAAAACTTATTCATTAAGCCCAAACCTTCCATGGAGCTTTGCCCGCGTTCCAAAGCTCATTAAGTAGTAAGAAGTCGCGGTAGGTATCCATGCAGTGCCAATAATTGTCCAAAGGATACATAGCCATTTGCTGCTTTTTGACCAGTGTTTCCAAGGGCTCTCGTTCTAGAGTACAATCTTCATCAACAGAGAGATAATCAAAAAGCTCGCGTTTAAACACAAAAAAACCACCGTTTATAAATCCTTCCGATACTGAAGGTTTTTCGTTAAAAGTGGTTACCAGGGTGTCGTGGACTGAAAGTTCGCCAAACCTGGAAGGTGGTCGCACTCCGGTCATGGTTGCAATTTTGCCATGAGAACGATGAAAGGCTATAAGAGCATTAATATCAATATTAGCTACTCCATCCCCATAGGTGAGCAAAAATTCCTTGTCATTTCCAATATATGGCTTAACTTGGGCAACTCTGCTTCCGGTCATGGCCTTTTGGCCGGTATTTATAAAAGTAATATTCCAGTCTTCAAGATTAGCTTTGCTGTGATGAATAATACGTTCAGATTTAGAGCGCAGACTCAAAGTGAAATCATTAGATAATTCTTCAAACTTTAAAAAATAATCTTTTATCATGTCTCCTTTATATCCCAGACAAAGAATGAAATCTTTGTGTCCAAAATGGGAATAGGTCTTCATGATATGCCATAAAATAGGCATCCCTCCAACCGGCACCAAAGGTTTGGGACGATATTCGGTTTCTTCCTTTAATCGCGTACCTTGACCACCGCAAAGTATAACTACTTTCATATAATAACCCTCCCATTTTTCAGTTTGATCTTTGAAAATATATCGCTGTATCTTTTGTCCCAGGTATGTTCGCGCATGGTTCTTTCGTATCCGGCCCTGGCGATCTTTTCCCTTTCTTCATCATGGGAAAGGTAATATTTGATCTTGTCGATCATTTCTTCTATCGTATCAAATGTTTCTATTTCCTTACCTAGTTCATAATAGTGTTCAAGATCAGCATCGTGGCTGCTTAAGAGGAACGCACCGCAGGCGGGGACTTCAAAATGGCGCCCCTTCATCTGCGATCTTATTCCGTGGGAATTTTGCGAGAGGTTTAAATTGATTTTACTTTTGTTAAATACCGCAAGCATCATATCATGGCTTATCATTCCGGTATCGAATTTTAGGATATCTAAGAAAACTTTCTTCATCAGACGGTTCCATTTTTTCTTGAGTAAAGTGGTCTTCCAGCCATTCCCAAAGGTTGAAATATTTATTCCTTTTTCAATCACTGCCTTAATGATGTCCCGGCGGACACCATGCGGCTGGCCAACAAATGAAACATCCAAGCTGCGGGGAATATCCATTTTCTTATAAACGTGTTGGTTAGCAGCAAATTGGGAGAGGATAATATTGTTGTAACCAATTTTTTTGTATTTCTTAATGGCAGAGTGATCAGTGGTTATACAATAATCAAAATTAAAACAGTAGTCTTTAGAAAAGGAATCAAAGCGCCACTGATCATCGCAAAACCAGTGAAGGGTTGTGGTGGCAGTTTTGTATTTAATGTAAAGAAGAGTCTCATTGGATACCAGTCCGTCAAAGTCACCGTAAAGCATTATATCTGGTTTTTCTTTTTCTACAATATTAATTATCTGCTCGTTGTTCCTGGCTCTTTTATCCAGATTTCCGAAATCACATATATCGAAATGCAAATAATCAATGTCGTCCATTCTTGATAATGACAAATGGTTATTGTAGTATCCATAACCTAACCCAAAATCTTTTGAATTATAATCATAAACCAGATCAAGATATAATAATTTTATTTTTTTTGCCATTTTGGATAGTTAACTTTAATCTTTCTTTAAACAATTACCCAGTAATTTCAGCTCTGCTTGACTTAGCTCAGGATAGTTTCCAAAGTAAAAACCACAATCATGAATAAAATCTGCTCCTGGCAGATTAAAATGCCTTTTAACGTATTTAGGAAAGAAGGGTTGCCGCTGTAGGTTCCCTGCAATCATGGGACGAATTTCCACGCCAGCTTTTGAAAATCGCATGCAATATTTCTCTTTTAGCTCTGGAGTTTTACAAATAACCGGGAAAGCAAAACTAGAAAGCCGGGAAAGGTGGGCCGAATCTAGTTCGACTAGATTTGGATTATCTCTTGCAATGCTGGCCAAGAATTTATAATTAGCTTCTCGTTTTGCAATATTCTTTTCTATAAACTGTAGTTGATAACGGCCTAAAAAACCCGTAATCTCTGTTGGCCGAAAATTAAAGCCTAAATCGTAAAAAGCATATTTCGCTTCAAAATCACTTCTGATTCCAAATTTCTTTCTCCATTTTGCTTGTTGGGAAGGAGAAAGGTTGCGGTCCCAACCGTTTGCTCGAACAATGCGAAGCATTTCGGAAAGTTCAGGGTCATCAGTGCAGACCATTCCTCCCTCAATAGAGGACATATGGTGGGCTACAAAAAAGGAAAAAGTTGCTGCCAGCCCGAAATTACCTGCTTTACCAGATGGCAATTCCGTTCCCAGTGACTCGCAGTTGTCTTCCAGTAAAATTATCCCCCGCTGCCTGCAGATTTCTCTTATCTTTTCTAGATCACCGGCAAACCCTAATGCATTAGTGATGAACACAGCTTGCAATCTTTCCGATTCCAAAGTTTTTTCTAGGTTACCAGACATGACATTTAATGTACGCAGATCACAATCAATGGGTATTGGCGAAAGCCCTAATTGGATGATTGGCATAACGTTAGTTGACCAAGTCAGCGCTGAAAAGCCAATTTTATCTCCATCCTTTAGTCGCCCTATGTTCTTTAGCGACTGCAACAGCGCCAAATTAGCACTGCCTCCACTATTGACCAAAATAGCTTCATCGCGCTCTTGAAACTTAGAGAAGGCTTTCTCAAATTGTGAACACTGCGTACCCATGCTGAAACGGGAGGATTGCAATATGAACTCTGCCAACGCTTTTCTTGTTTCCTCCTCATTTAAAAAAGTGGTTTTCATTAAGGGGATCATCCTTTTTTCGCCTCCTCTTTTTTCTGGCGATAGAGGCTTATCATTTCATCTAATCCTTGACTTAAGGATATCTGGGGAGCAAAGCCCATGCTGCTGATTTTAGAAATATCCAGACATTTTTTGAGCATTCCATCTGGTTTTGATTTGTCCCATAAAATCTCTCCCCTGAACCCGGTTTTTTGAGCAATGAGTTCTGCCAGTTCCTTAATAGAAATATCCCTTCCCCACCCCACATTTATAATATCGCTGGAGTTAAGCTTATCCATTAAAAAAAGAAGGGCTCGGGCAAGATCATCAACGTGCATAAACTCACGTCGCGCAACCCCTGTCCCCCAAAGTGTAATTTGATTTTTTTGTTCGTCGACGGCATCCACAAAGCGTTTTACCAGGGCCGATAGAACGTGACTTTTAGCCAGGTCAAAATGGTCATTGGGGCCATATAAATTGCAGGGCATCGGACAAATGCTTTTTAGGCCGTATTGGAAATTAAGGTATTTGGCTAATTTTAAGCCGGCTATCTTTGCTAGAGCATAACCCTCATTAGTTGGTTCCAGTAATCCGGTCATCAGATATTCTTCTTTCATAGGTTGGGGACACTCTTTTGGATAAATACATGAACTTCCCAGAACACATACCTTCTTAACTTTAGACTGTAGAGCTTGGTATAAAACATTATTTTGTATCATGAGATTGTCATATAAGAAATCCGCTGGGTAATCTTGGTTGGCTTTTATCCCCCCTACCCGGGCGGCGGCGAGAAGAACATAGGCAGGATTTTCCTTTTTAAAAAAATGCTCTACACTTTCTTTTATGCGAAGGTCTATTTCGTCTATATCCACAGCAATAATGTCTTTATAACCCTCCTTAGTCAGTAATCGTAAAATGGCTGAGCCTAACATCCCCTTAGCACCCAAGACACAGACTTTTTCCTCTTTCCTCATAGCAACGCTCCCTTGTTCATTAAAGAGACTCCTTTAGCCATTTTCGAGCAAACAGATATTGCCCTAGCATAAAATATGCTCCTAAAATAAAAAGAAAAACAAAATTCCAATAATAAGCCCTAAGGCTCATGGCAAAATAAAATACAAAAACTAGAAGCATCGGCAAACAAAATAAAGAGGCTTTAAGGGTTCTTTGTAAAGGGAATTTTATGGGTACGATCTTTTTTATTTCTGCGCGCAAAACAACCAGACCAATCAAGCCGCCTAAAACTAGGGCTGATGCTACCCCTACGTATAGATTCCAGCCGGGCAAGTAATAGATGAGTCCAACCACCACGACTGCTGAAATCAGACCGGGTAGGATAAGAGATTTGGTTTTATATTCAGCATGTGCGGCCAAAGAATAAACCGACGAAATAATGCGTAAGGCTTCTACCAGCGCACCAAAAAAGATTAAATAGCTAAAAGGCCAGTAAAGAGAAGCAACTAAAATTCTGGATAAGAATATGCTGCTGCAGCCAATAAAAACAAGCATCATTAGGAGGGCAGGTAAAAAGGCCCCCCCCAAAGCATTCCAAGCAGCAACCCGTTTATCAACCTCTGGAGAACTAATATTGTTATAATAAATAGGATGGTAGAACTGGTTAAAGAGGGTTTCAAAAGCCACGGTTAATTGCATCCCTATGTTGAGATTGATAAAAAATATACCTAAGGTTTCTAGCCCAAATTTATATTGAAGGATAAAACGATAACCTTGAGTTTGTACCCAATAGAAAAGTACGGCTAAAGATAGGGGCAGCGAAAAGTTTAAGGCACCTCGAAACTTGGCGAAAGAGAAATTTATTTTTGTTTCTTCGGGTACCTCTGATTGGCGGCTAATCTTAAAGAGAATATATAATGCTGCCACAGCAATAATAAATTGGGCAATAAAACCGCCTAGCATCCAGAACTCTGCTGTCCTAGCAAAAGCTAGGGTAAGGAGCGCAGAAGATAATATACCTATCCAGCCGGCTAGATTGCTTAGGATTACAAAGGTAAAACGTCGCTTGAAGAGATTAATATATCCTATAAAAGAAGAAAAGAGGGCAGCAACAAATATCCCTAAGAAAATAATGGTAGCAAACCAAAGGTTCGTAGCCCCTTCAGCAAGCGGAATAAATAATTTTAGCAAAAATAATACAAAAAGTGCAAAAAGTGCAACCAAAAAAACATAAATAATATAATAGATCAGATTTATTTTTAGTAATCCCTTTTTTTCCCAGCCGATAATCTGTCGGTTAACGTAGTTTCCTATCGGGCTAATCATAAAGAGGCCAAAAAATCCCAAGATGGTCATGAAAATTGCCATGCGTCCGATCTCAGCGGGTAAGAGTATGGTGGTTAAAACGCGTACGATGACAAATGCTACCAGCATGGAAGCAATTCTTCCCACAACTAAAACAAAGGCGTCGAATTGATTTTTATTCATGCCTACTTCCCTTTTTATGGAGGAGCAATGTCAAAAGGGTATCTATATAGTTAGCAATGCTAAATTTCTCGTATTTTTTGCTGGCCATAAATTCCTTTATAGCCATGACACAAGCAGCATGCTCATCTTGCTTAAAAGAGACTAATCTCGCCAATAAATCATCATAGGAACGGCCACGCATATCGATAAAACAATCAGCAGGTACGAAATCATTGATGTTACTAGCACCCCAATAAATGGGGATGCAGGAAGCTTTAAAAGAGTCAAAAATCTTTTCCGAAACCCATCCCTTAATGTTGTGCATGTTTTCGTAACAAATAGAAAATTTATAGTGGGATAGTTTTTGAATCTTATCTTTAACACGGCCCCGATAAGTATTATGGTTTGGATGTTTATAATGTCTAATTAGGTTTCTAAGTAATCTGACAGGGTGTTTTGAGAAAATTAACTGATTACTTTCCCAACCGACGCCATAAAAATCAAAATCATCGGGAATAGCTCTATTAAAATAATTGATAGCCTTAACCCTTTCGGAGTAGAGCTCCTGTGAGTGATAGGAAAATTTGTTTGCCGAAATTGAGACAAGGAGTTTTTTCTTGGCAAAAGGGATAACATCAACTGGATCTTCATAAGGGGGTTGAGGCCAGTGGAGCTTAAAATACCGTTCGTTATCAACCAGATCGTCATTCCAGGTTAATACATACCTAAAAAAAGAATGGAATTGCTTATTAAGAGCAATATCTAAAACAGCTGGTGGTTCCCATAGCATCAATACCATTTTGTGATTTAATTTCTTGGCTAGGCACTCCTTTAAATATGGGTTGTTGGGGAATGTATCTTGAAAGATTATCCACTGCGCGTTATCTAGATTGCCCAGATCAACTGTTTTAAGACTGATGCCCTTTTCTCTCAAGGCATCTCTCAATTCAATTCCAGGCGCTAGGCAATTATCTCGATTTAATTTTGCATCCTGGGCATTAAATAATTGATCATTTAAATAAGGCTCAGCAGCAACAACTAATATTTCTTTATTATTTTTTGCGTGTTTGTTCATACCACTTAACAGTTTTCTTTAATCCTTCTTCAAAATTTGTTTTGGATGTGAATCCAAACTCTTTCTTGGCCTTATTGGTATCAAGGCAGCGTCTAGGTTGACCATCTGGTTTTGAAGTGTCCCAGCTTATCTCCCCCTTATAACCGGTTGTTTTTACAATTAAATTCGCCAATTCCTTAATTTTTATTTCAAACCCCGCACCTAAGTTCACTGGCTCTGATTTGTTATATTTTTCTGCCGCTAAAAGAATTCCCTCCGCTGCATCTTCCACATAAAGGAATTCGCGGGAGGATTTTCCTGTTCCCCAGGCAACAATTTTTTTGTCCCCCTTTCTTTTAGCTTCAACACACTTTTTAATCAAGGCGGGAATTACATGTGAGCTTTGGGGGTTGAAATTATCGCGTGGGCCATATAGATTAACTGGTAGGAGAAAAATACTGTTGAATCCATACTGGGCTCGATAAGCTTGGGATTGTACCAGGAGCATTTTTTTGGCCAATCCATAGGGGGCATTGGTTTCTTCGGGGTAACCGTTCCATAGAAATTCTTCTCTAAAAGGAACCGGGGTAAATTTAGGATAAGCACAGATGGTTCCCAGGGCCACGAATTTTTCAACTCCAAAAATTCGCCCCTGCTCTATTAATTGAATGCCCATCATCATATTCTCGTAAAAAAATCTTCCCGGATTAGCACGATTTGCTCCAATTCCCCCTACCACGGCTGCAAGATGTATAACAATATCGGGTTTCGATTCCAGATACATTCTCTTTACTGCATACATTTCAGTGAGGTTGTAATCTTCAATTAGAGGAACAAAAACATTTCGACACCCACGCTCTCTTAATTTTTCTATTACATAGGAACCAAGAAAACCAGCCCCACCGGTAACCGTTACTCTTTTATCTTCCCAAAAAGTCATATTTCTCTCCTTGGATTATTGAAATTATCTCTTGCTAAGAGTTTTTAGGTCGAATTCTACCATTTTCCTAATTAGATCCGGAAACTTGGTTTTGGGAGACCATCCCAGATTATTTTTGGCTTTGCTGGCATCTCCGACTAACACACATACTTCGGTGGGTCGGAGGTAGCGGGAATCGAGCTCAACCAAGATTTCACCGCTTTTTTGATCAATCCCTTTTTCATTTAAACCTTTGCCTTTCCATGCTAGATTAATGCCTATGATTGAAAAAGCATACTCACAGAGTTCGCGAATGGTGTGCGTTTCCCCTGTAGCAATAACATAATCTTCAGGCTTATCTTGCTGAAGCATTAACCACATAGCCTCGACAAACTCCGGGGCATAACCCCAATCTCTTTTTGCATCTAAGTTCCCCAATACCAACTTCTCCTGCTGTCCATGCTTGATCTTAGCTACTGCAGTAGTCACTTTGCGGGTTACAAAGGTTTTACCTCTTCTTTCGGATTCGTGGTTAAAGAGTATTCCGTTACAAGCAAAAAGTTTGTAGGCCTCACGATAATTTGCCGTAATCCAATAAGCATACAGTTTTGCGGCACCATAAGGACTGCGGGGGGCAAACGCTGTTTTTTCGTTCTGGGGGGCAGTTTCTGGGATGCCTCCAAAGATTTCACTGGTGGAGGCTTGATAGAATTTAGCTTTTAGCTTAGTTTCGCGAATAGCATCTAAAATCCTAAGGGTTCCAATTCCATCAACTTCTGCAGTATACTCCGGAACCTCAAAAGATACTGCCACATGCGATTGCGCGGCTAAATTATATATTTCATCCGGCTCAATTTTTTCTAAAAGTCGGTTAAGGCTAGAAGAGTCAGTTAAATCGCTATAATAGGTTTTTAGTTGATCAAAGACATGGTCTATGCGCTCGGTTGTAAATACGCTTGACCTTCTTAAAGTTCCATGAACTTCATACCCCTTGGAAAGCAAAAGCTCGGCTAAATATGATCCATCTTGTCCCCCAATCCCGGTTATAAAAGCTTTTTTCATCGAATCAACTCCTCCTTACTATCCAAAATGGCTGTAAGATTTACAAAAAAACGCAGTGGATAGATTTAATTTTTTATTCTTTTCTCAGTTTTATGCCAATAATCCAAAAAGAATGCTACGAAAACACCAGAGAAAAACCCAAGAAACAATCCAATTAGCAAATTCAATTTTACTCTTGGTTTAACCGGCTTTTGGGGTGCAACAGCCATATCGATTATGGAAAAAGGTGGGATTTCTTTGGATTCCTCGAGTTTCACCGCTTCATACTCTTTCCGGAGCATTATATAAACCGAGTTTTGGATTTCAAGTTCCCTAGCCAACCTGGCCACCTCAATCCCCTGGACGCTAGATAAAGAGTTCACCTCACCCGGGGAAAAGGGAATTAACAGTGTAAAATTTTTATATTTTTGCTCAGCATTTTTTAATTCCTTTTCTATGCGGGGAAACTGGCTTTCAATATATTCCTTTTTTTTACGCGCTTGAGTATAATTTGATTTATTCCAATAGTCAGATAAGGCTTTAATATAGGCATTAGAAACATCCGCAGCTAGTTTTGGATCCGGCGCCCAAACCTTGACTTCTACCAGGTTGCCATTGGATTTTGGTTTTTTAAGCATGCCCTGCACCGCGCCAGACAAATCATGCTCGCTAAGGTGGGGCTTATCCCAACCTTTGACCCTATCCCTTAATTGCAAATCGTTTAAAACTCGATTAGCAACAGCTTTGCTCTGCAATAATTCAGTAAGATCACCTAAATTGCTGCCTCCAGAAGGTAAATTTATTCCAGCTAACCCGGCCAAACTCGCGAAGCCGGATAAAGAGTTGCCTCCACCGGATTTGAAAAGGATGGTTGTCTTTGCCTCATAAAGAGAAGCCTGCCTAAGGGTGTAAAGAAAAGCCGCAACCGTAAGGCCCAGAGTAATCAAGAGAATAACCAACCAGTATTTTTTGATCACACCAAGATATTCACGTAAATTTATTTCATCATCCATAATTTATCCTCCATTATCTAGTTACTAGAGTATTATAAAGCGCAATCCCGGTAAAAATCATAGCTGCGAGGCTTCCAAAATCTGAAAAATAAAAGAACTTTCCTGGAACATTTATGACATCGCCAGCTAAAATTCCAATATCGTTTTGAGATAGGCCTTTGTAGAGGATTTTAGATGCATCTATGTAAGAACTTTTTGGAGATGCCCCTTCTATATAACGCGTGACTGAAACTCTGGCTAAGTTTGCCCTGGTAGAGGGTCCCCCAGCAATATTGATGTAATCAGAAAGGGTCTGTCCTGGGACGTAGCCATAGGTTCCTGAATTCCCTACTTCTCCGTAAACATACACATAGGATCTAATGGCCGGCACAGAAATAATATCACCGTATTCCAGCCTCACATTCTGGCGGGCATCATTTTCCAGAAAAACTTCATATAAGACCAATTTAAAGTTGTGGTACGTACCATCAGCTGATTTTCTCTTAAGATAAACAAAATCATTAAGGTCAGATCCACCCTTGGCCATTCCAACTTGTTTTAATATATCCGCTATCCTGGTTCCGTCATAAACCTCATATAACCCCGGATCATCTATCTGTCCGGTGACATAAACGTTGATTCTTTTAGGAATCACTAGCAGCAAAGAAAAATTAAGGCTTTCTTTGTACTTGGCCTTTATTTGTTTAAGGATCACAGCCTTGGCATCCTTTAAGCTTAAACCCGCAAGCATAATTTCGCCAATGTTTGGGAAATAAATCTCACCTTGAGGATTAATCAGCAATGTATAATCAAGGATCAGGGCGTTATTAGCAACAATTAGATGGGCTTCCATTTGATCGCCTGGACCAAGGATATAATTTTCGGAAATCGCGACCTGCGGAACAGCATTGGCAGAAGTTCCTTGAGGAACCGATATGATAGGTACATTTTTAACAGGTGTGCTAACGGGAGAGAGACTGAGCTGGGAAGCGGCTATGCAAGGCGCAAAAATCTGTAATAAGAAGCTCAAAAAAACAATCACCGTTGTAATACGAAGCATCATAAACCTCCTAGTCACTTATTTTCTCCAAACGCTGTTTCACCTTTTCGCGAACCCCCAAATAAGCATCAGTTACTTTTTGCTCTAAGTTTGGGCTAACCAAATGGAGTATTTCCTTGCCTAAAATACGGTACTGACCACCCACCTTATAGGCATGCAAAACACCCTTTTTGATTAGGCGCAGAAAAGTGGATTGCGAAATCTTTAGGAGGGCCTTTGTTTCTTCGGATGTATAGATCTCATTCTCTCTAATTTCCATGGTGAGCTAAATTATACCATTATATGGAGTGTTGTCAAGTTGTTTTCTTCTATGTCAAGATATGTCAAAAGATGTCACCGCGAGCGGTTCTGTGCCTGGCACAGCTTGTCAGCCCCCCCCCTTTTTTCATGGTGGTTGTCGCGGCTTAAATTATGTATAATATGGTTGATGGTAAGATTACTTGCTACGTTGCTAATATTGTTTGCCTTTCAGTTCCCGGGTTTTTGCCAGGAAATAAATGTCCCTTTTAAGCCAATGAAAGAGACTTCCTATTTTGATTCCCCCCAAGTGATGATTGATTCAATTGAGTATGATACCCTAATTTTAAGCCTAAACATGAAGTCAAAAGATAATGTAAAAATTCTATGGACCAATTCCTTTAGTCGGACATTTAATTTATCCAAAAGCATTGCTTTTCGAGCTAAACCCGGGCAGCATAAGTATTACTTTGATCTCCCAAGACAAAATCCGCTCTGGCTCGGCTGGATAACCAAACTTATTCTCTACCCGGAGAAAGGCCAGGAGAATATCCGCTTTGCCCAGGCTGTTCTAGTTAAAGGCAATTTCTTTACTAGGATACTTTCAGCCTGGCAAGAATTTGGGGGTCCCAAAGGAAGGATTATTGAAGGGTATTCCATAAATAATATGCAAACCAGTCGGATCTTTGGAAAACCACTTAAAATTTATATCTATATCATTATTATTTTGTTAGGTTTGTTTTCCTTCCTATATCATCTCTTTAAGAGCAAAAGTCTTGCTTTTTCATGGCATAATTGCGGCAAAATTGTAATCTTGACATCCATTGCCTTTTGGGTATTGCTAACACTTAATAATCTTGTCAATCAGTATAATCAACTTAAATTAGATTTTGCTGTGTATAATTTTAAATCCTTGTCGGAAAAAAGGGCAGCGCTAGTGGGAACCGATTTCTATAATTTTTTGATGTTCTGCCAAGAAAATATTCCTCAAAGAGCTACCGTTAAAACCCTTTATTCCGGAGCGCTTTCCGATTATTCTCGCGGCCAAACTACCTTTTACTTATATCCGCTCGATTTTTTCGCGCAATCTCCTGATTTCATTATTGCTTATCGATATGCTGAACCAGCAAAAGAAGTATTAGCCGAAAATAAAGATTTTTCCTTGTATAAACAATATTCCAACCAAGGGTATATTTTAAAAAAACGGAGGAATAAATGAATCAACCAAATATTGATCTCTCCATTGTAATGCCCTGCTTAAATGAAGAAGCAACCATTGCTGCTTGTATAAGATCCGCTAAGGAAGGCATCAAAACCACCGGACTTACCGGTGAAATCGTTGTGGTTGACAATGGATCAAATGATAAATCAGTTGAAATTGCCAAATCTTTAGGTGCAAAAGTGGTTTATGAACCCCAAAAAGGATACGGGAATGCGTACAAAAAGGGATTCGAGGAAGCATGCGGCAAATATTTAATTATGGGTGACTCAGATAATACCTATGATTTTTCAAAGCTAAAACCCTTTATCGATAAATTAAAAAAAGGGGCAGACGTTGTGATGGGTTCACGCCTAAAAGGAAAAGTTATGCCAGGGGCTATGCCCATCCTCCACCAATACTTTGGGACCCCCTTCCTGGCCGCTCTCTTGAACTTGTTTTTTAGAACCGGTATTTCGGATCCAAATTGCGGCATGCGCGGCCTGACCAAAGATGCCTTTAATAAAATGAAACTTCAATCAGGGGGTATGGAATTTGCCTCTGAAATGATTGATAATGCCCGAAGAGAACGCCTCCAAATAGTTGAAGTCCCAATTAATTATTATCCTCGAGAAGGTGAGTCTAAACTCAGGACTTTTCACGACGGATGGCGCCATCTACGTTTTATGTTAGTGAATAGCCCAACTTATTTATTTATCGTTCCTGGGATTATACTACTTGTCATTGGCTTATTCCTATTGCTCACCATTTTGCCCGGCCCTTTTCGTTTTGGGAAGTTCAGTTTGGACATCCACTTTATGGTTTTGGGCAGTGCTTTAGCCATTTTAGGCACCCAAATAATTAGTATCGGGCTTTTTGCCAAATGCTATGCTTACATTGAAGGGGCTGGTTTCCCAGATGATTTTATTACGGCTTTCACCAAATATTTTAGCCTTGAGCGTGGAATTTACACTGGCGGCATAATCTTCTTAATTGGGTTTATTATAAATCTTTATATCTTGATCAAGTGGTTGGGAGCTGGTATGGGGGCGCTAGCTGAGGTGCGTACATCTTTGTTTGCTTTGACTTTAGTAATTATTGGCTTGCAGATAGTCTTCTCATCATTTTTTATCAGCATTCTTTTGCTAAAGAAAGGCAAAGAATAAAGTGGTAATTTTAAAACTAATTGGCGCCACCGTCTTTCCGACCGTTCTGGGGCTATCTTTTGTTAATCTCTTTTTAAACCACAAAAAAGACATTAATATTTTTGAGCGGCTAGCTTTTGGCTTCTTAGCTGGGATGATGCTTTTAGTTTTAGAGATGCTCTTGCTTTCTCAGCTAAAAATTGCCTTTTCCCTACTTTTCTTGACCCTACCCTGGATTCCCTTAATAGTTATCGGGCTGTACTTTGGTTATAAAAATAGCCTCTTTTCGCTAGAGTTTAAACTCAATAGGCTGAAGCTTCCCAGACTTACCCCCCCAGGTCTATCTAGCGCTTTCACTGTGCGAAAGTCCGCCGAAGTCCCCACGAAACATCGGGACGAAGGCGGATTGAATTGGATTGAAATAGCCCTAATCTTGTTTATCTGCTTTGAAGTCTTTTTTGTTTTCTCGTCTACCCTAATCAAGCCAGTAGTTACCTGTGATGCTTGGAGTAACTATTCCTGGCGGGGGAAAATGTTTTTTATTGAGAAAACCTCGATTGTCAAAAACACCGCTCAAACTGGCCACCCCTTATATAACTGTCTTAATCAAACCTGGGTTTTTATGTGCTTAAATGACTGGAATGATCTACTAGGTAAAATTTTCTATCCCTTATATTATTTATCTTTGCTAGTAATATTTTACTTTACGGTTTCGCGCAAGCAAACTCGCTTTTTTAGTTTACTGGCAACGGCTATGCTCGCCAGCCTTCCTTTTTTAATCTATCATGCCAGTACCGCCTATGCGGATTTCCCCTTAGCTACTTATTATTTTGCGGGGATATCGCTTCTCTTTCTCTTTTTTAATAGGCCCAAAATAAATTATTTGCTCTTAGCTGCTTTATTTTTACTTAGTACAGCTACTATCAAAAACGAGGCTTACTTTTACCTATTTATGACCTTTATCGTCTTTGCTGCCACAATTTTTATGGGTAAATTTAAAGAAGTAAAGGGAATAAAATCCATCCGTATCACAACCATTGCTTTAGCTCTTTTGGGCACAGCTTTTATGACTTATAAGATATTCTTCTCTTCCCACGAGGCGCTGCGCTATGCCCCTACCCTAGATTTCACAAGAGTATGGCCGCTGCTTTTAGTTTTCACAGATTACTTGTTTGTCCGGGGAAACTTCAGTATTGTTTGGTTCCTCCTAATTCTTTTGCTCATTTTCAATTTCAAGAAACTCAAAAACAACTTCAATCTAAGCTTACTAGCACTGGTTCTTTTAAACTTATTTGGATTAATGGCTTATTATTTTGTCTTAGAGCAAACTATGTTTGATTGGCTTTTCTATGTTACCCCGGCGGTTCGCAATATTTTGCAATTTATGCCCATTGTGCTACTTTTAGTTGGCAATTTGCTGGTGATTAAAAATAAAAATGAAGCTTAGCATTATAATCGTAAATTATAACGACAAGGAATTAACCCTCAATCTCCTTAAATCAATCTACAGAAATACCCAAGAAAAAGATTTTGAAACAATCGTTGTGGACAACAATTCGAAAGATAACAGCATTTCAGCCATAAAATCCAGCTACCCAGCAGTAAATATTATTGCCAATTCCAAAAACCGGGGTTTCCCCCCCGCTGTCAATCAAGGGATTAAATTAAGTAATGGTGACTATATTCTACTCCTTAATCCGGATATTAATATCTCCCCGGGAGCCATTGATTCGCTGCTTAAGTTTATGGAGCAACACGTAAAAGCCGGGGCAGCTGGGTGCAAAATAGTAAACTTGGATGGATCAATACAATTGTCTGGTAAAAGCTTCCCAAACCCACTAGTCATGCTCTTTGTAACCTTAAATTTTCACAAGCTGTTTCCCAATAATCCTATAACACGAAAATACTATCATTCTTCAGATTACAGTAAAACCCATCAGGTTCAACACCTTATGGCATCCTGTTTAATGGTGAAAAAATCAGTAATTGATAAAGTAGGTTTGATGGATGAAAACTTTTTCCTCTATTGTGATGATGTAGATTGGTGTTTTCGCATCCATAACGCTGGCTATGAAATTTGGTATATTGCCGACACAGAAGTTACCCATGCTAAGGGAGAAACAACTAAAAGGGAAAGCTATCGCGGCATAATTGAATATCACAAGAGCGCTTGGTATTTCTACAAAAAATATTATTATAAGCGTTACCCTAAAATATTAAGTTTCGTTTTTTATGTGGGGCTAGGAATAAGAAAATATTGGTTCCTCGCCGCCAATTTCTTGCGCAGAGATAAAAGGGTTAGATATTAAGGTTTCTCTTGCTGACACGGAATGAAAAATGTTTGTGGCCAAAATAGGTGCCTACCACAATTACAATCATCACTATCCCTTGACCAACAATCGGAGTAACAGCAAAAAATTCTACTAAAACGGGTAAGAGAATAAGGTTTAAGGCAATCGCCCCCCCATAAATGACATAAAAACGCAGATACTCTTTCAAATAATTGCCCCTAGTCCTGAAAACAAAGATCTTATAGCCAATATAAGCGTTGGTGATTGCCAAAATATTACTGATAACGACCAAAATCATATAATTAATCTTTTTGGCCAAGAGAAAATAGAGGGCAACAAAAACAAGATAGCCAAAAAGCGTGTTCCATAAGCCAACCAGCAAATACCAGATTTTATCACGATGCTTGGTGTAGAATCTTTTCATGAGCCCTAGAAATTAATTCTTTCCTTTTCAATAACCAGAGGGCGCCTGAGCACCTGGGTGTGGATTGAACCGATGTATTCGCCGAGAATTCCTATAAAGAAAAGCTGGACCGAAGCAAAGAAAAAGAAACCAATAACCAATGGGGCAATACCAACCGAAAACCTTTCCCAAAACATCAATTTATAAATAAAATAGCCGAGGGCAATCAAAATACAAATTACCGAAAGGCCAAAACCCAGCATGGTGGCTAACCGCAAAGGTACCCTTGAATGGTTGGTGATACCCAGCATGGCCATATCATATAAAGTGTAAAAATTGTTTTTTGTCCGTCCCCTCTTCCGTTTGGGTTGAATATATTCAATCTCGGCAATATTAAATCCAACATCTGAAATCAATCCGCGGAAATAAGGGTAAGGATCATCCGTTTCTTTTAAAATATCAATTACGCTTTTATCATACAACCCAAAACCAGTAAAACCAGAAATGAGTCTTATTTCCGAAAGTCCTCCAATCAGACGGTAGAAAAGCTTGCGCACCGAAAACATCAATAGAAATTCGTGACTTTGTTTTTTTACTCCCACAACGATTTTAAAGCCCTCTTCCCATTTTTTTATGAAATCAACGATCATTGCTGGCGGATCTTGAAAATCAGAAGACAAAGAAATAGCTGCGTCTCCTTTGGCTTGCAGTAAAGCGTAAAAAGGGGATCGGATATGGCCAAAATTACGGGTGTTAACAATAATCTTGACATTTTTATCCTTTTTCGCAATTTGTTTCAATATCTCTAGGCTGCGGTCAGAAGAAGCATTATCAATAAAAATATGTTCATAATTGTAAGGTTGGTTAGCCAAAACCTGTTTTACTTGCTGGTATATTTCCTCAATATTAGCTTCTTCGTTATAACAAGGTGTGACAATACTGATTAATTTCATAGTAGCCCCTATGTTTAGTACCTTTATTTTACCATACTATGTGGCTTTGCAAAGTAAATTAAAGGCAATCCGGAAAAAGGTAAGAATTTATTGTTTTCTTCTCGCTGCGGAACTCGCCCTTCGCTCCTCACTTTGTTCCTCGCTCGGGCTCAAACAGTCCTCGCTGCGAAAAAACAATAAATTCTTACCTTATTTTTTTATACAGCCTCACCCTTACCCGATACGAACCAGGCTGATGCCTTTTAATTGGCAATTTGGAAACCAGTGTTTCCTCGTAAGGAATATATTTTTGTTCGTTTTTGAGCGTGTAGTTTTCTTCCAAAGCGGCTTTGATTCTATCAATATAACCCGGAGGAAAAGCCCGGTCATCATGAATATTAGTTACAAACCATATTCTTTCTGGCTTTTCATCTGCCAGGTTAATTTTTACTTCCTCAAGATCAAATATGGGGGCATTGACATGTCCGGTTATGTTCAAATAATAATTCAGCAGCCGATAAACCACAAAATGGTTGCTAGAAAGTATGCTATCGCCTTTTCGATATTGCTCCTTAATTGAGGTGGCCACATCTCTCCATGGCTCTATCTGGTTAGAATTATGATAACTAACCAAATTAAAATAGTTATGGATGGAATAAGCCTGTAGCAATATAATCACTAAAATGACTCCACATCTCAAACTGACCTTTTTAACTCGAACAATCGAATAGCCTATTAAAAGCAGATAAAAAGGCAAAGTTATTATCAAAAACTTCGGCATCGTTGGCGCAAGGAACAATACCGAAAAGAGAATGGGAAAAAGACACAAGATCAACAAATAAACGATCCTTTTATCCGGAAGCCGTTTGAGGTTCCATAAAAAGAGAAAGCCAAACACTATGGCAGCTGGGAGAACGATCATCAAATTCCACGGAGCAACTGTTTCCCCCAAGGATAGAACGAAAAAAACCAGGGGGAGCTTTAAATACCAGGGGAAAACCGAAAAAGCCATATCGGAAGTACCAGAAATCACTGCAGAAAAATTTACGAATAACATCGCAATATAAGCTGGGAGTGCCAACGCCCCGACTAAAATTTGCAGAGTTAAAATGTGAAGAAATGTAGATGTCTTTTTTTCTTGCCAGAGAGAAAATACTAAGTAAATAAATTGTGCGGCAATGATAAGGGATCCATAAATATGGGTCATGACCAGTAGAAATGAAGCCACAAAATAAGCGGTCGAGACCAATAGATTTCGTTTACCCGATACTAAATTCCAAAAATAAAAGCTTGAAAGGATTGACAAAAGCAGGAGGAGCCCATACATTCGGATTTCCTGTGAATGCATTAAGGCCAAGGGAGATATTGCAAGTAAAAGCATGCTGACCAACGCGGTTTTATCGTCAAAGATCTTTCGGGCAAAGAAAAAGAAAGCGATTATACTTGATAAGCCAATTAAAATTGATAATAAGCGCAAGATATACTCCCCTACCCCAAAAAGTTTTGTCCAAGCTGATAATAAAATGAAATAAACTGGCAGGTGCGAATCTTTTATTAGATTAAGGGTGGCTAGACCTATCGGATCGGAACTTACCTCCTGGGCCAAATAAAAACTATGGGTTTCATCCCCCCATAAGCTCCTAAAAATAGGATTATAAAAGCGAAGAGCTGATGCGAAAATGAGAATAAGCAAAAACCAAATTAAAGTTTTCCTATTCATTTTTCAAACTTCCCAGCTGACCCCATACCATACTTTCCCCTTAAAAAATCGAAAAGTGCAAAGTAGGTGGCCTTAATACTTGCCAAGTTTCCAGCTGCCAGCGATCCAATAATAGAATAGATTGGAAAAATCATAAAATTCAATATGAGGGCAAGCCCTTGATGCGTCTTTTTAAAAAACAAAAGATTGTTTCGAGTTCTAAAATAAGTATAGAAAGGTGAAAACTTTCCTCCCATGGAAGCGGCAAATTTATGGTAAATTTTTGCTTGGGGAACAACCGCTATTTTGTAGCCGGCCTTTGTGGCTCGCAGGCAAAAATCAACATCCTCATAATTATTGAAATAATCTGGGTCAAGTAGCCCTATTTTTTTGAAAACCTTAAAGCCAACAAGCATGCAACAACCTGAGACCCATTCAGTTTCTGCTATTTTGTTGATTTGGCCAACATCATCTTCTTGGTAATACTGGTGGAAGGGCTTTCTAATGACAGGAAGAAAGGCTCCTCCGCCAAACCAGATTTTTGCTTTGTCCTGATATGATAGAATTTTAGGGGAAACGACGCCAATTTGATCATCGTCTTTAAGTGTATCCACTAAATTGGCTAAAAAATCAGAGGCAACTACGGTATCGTTGTTTAACAGCAGAATCATTTCTACACCATCATTTAAGGCGGCCTCAATGCCAACATTATTTCCCGCTGCAAAACCTATATTCTCATGGTTTTTGATCAGTTTTATCTCAGGGAATTTTTCCTTTAGTCTGTCTCCTGAACCATCATTTGACCCATTATCAACGACAATTATGTGGTAGTTATCATACTGTAATTTTCCCAATGAGCTCAAACATTCTTGGCTATCAGCCTCACCATTCCAGTTAAGAATAATTATTGCTACGCGGGGGGGGTTGGGCATTTTCCGACTACCTCATAAATAAAGTTAAAAATGAATTTTCTTTCAACCAATAGCATAGATCCACCATATATTGTCAAGAAAATAAACATAACAATCAACGGTTTGATCAGGCCAGAAAGATTATTTAACAAAGGTAAAAACAAAAGGGATGCTACGAAAGCAACGAAAGTTAGGGCTAAAGGACGAATAAAATTTGGCCAAAAGCTCGGTTTAAGTATGCGCCGGGCCCAAAAAATAGAAAAGGAAGCAGCAGAAATCTCGGCAATGATGGTGGCAATTGCTGCTCCAACAAAACTAAAGGGAGGGATCAATACAAAATTAAAAAAGATGTTAACCCCTGCTCCTATTGCTCCAGCCCATAAAAACATTTTATATCTGCCGGCCGCTATCAAGATGGTTATACTGTAAATGCTTCCTATCGCAATTACTATGAGATTCCAAACTAGAAAACGCAAAGCTGTTGCCCCCGGTAAATATTCCGGGCCATAGAGGAGCACAATAAGGGAAGGAGCAGCAATAAATACGGCCGCTACAGCTGGGATGACGACTAATAGGGTTAAACGCAAGTATTTATCAATGAATAATTTGGCTCTGCCAAGATCAGTGTTGATCTTAGCTATGGCAGTTGGCAAGACAGTTGCTTGCCAGAGGGCAAATATACCAACTAAGATATTAAAAAGTTGATAAGCTGCATTATAATAGCCCACGACTTCTTGATTGTGGATTATACCCAGCATAATTATATCTAGACTGCCGTAGATCTGAATTAGAATAATAGACGCCCCTAAAGGTATGGCTTTTTTATAAATCTCAAACCAGGTCTTAGGTGTAATGGCTTTAAGGTTCGTTATAAGTAAACGTCTAAAAAGCAGTGCCACCAGGCAAAGGGAAACAAGAATACCGACGATGAACTGGACGGCTGGAGCAATGAGTAGATCTTGCGGCCCTCTCACCAAAAACACAACTAGAGCAAAGGATAACGCTGAAAAAACCACTCTTGCCACTGCCATGTATTCCATCTTTTCAATTCCCTGAAAGACCCACTCTGTATTCAATGCCCGATAAAATACAGCCAGAAAGGTTATCAAAAATAACCAGCGGAGGTAGAGGTCCATCGGGATGAGCAATATAATAAAGAAGCAAATAAAATACACCAGGCAGGCAATAATCAATCGGACGGCGAGAATATTAACGAGTACGGTAGCTGCTTGGCTTTTTTCCTTTGCAATCTCACGGGTGCCAAATAGCGAAAGGCCTGAATCAACCAGCAAAACCAAATAAATAAGAAAGGCCTGAACAAAAGAGTAAGTGCCGTAAACTGCAACGTGAAGAGTCCGTGCCAAATAAATTATGAGAAGAAAATTGAGCGTACCCGAGATCACACTTCCCACAAAAAGCCAGGAAAAATTCTTTGCGATCCTTTTGGTTGCGCTTTGCGTCATTTTATTTACCCCAAAACTTAATCGAGTTAATGAGCTCATACAAACTAGCTAAGTGACGCCTGAAATATTGCGCTGCGAAAAAAGGGATGGGCAAAAGTGCAATCAATAACAATAAAGTATTATTTAAGTTTGTCACCTTAGGAAAAGAAGGCCGGTGTTTGAGATAAAGCTTAAAATTATAATAGTTTAAGAGACGAAAACCAACAAAATAAAACAGGCTGAATAATCGGCTTTTTACTCCATGATCAAGTAGGCACCGAGCTTTTGCCCGAGGGGTATAACTTGCCGGCAAATCGTTAATCGCCCGAGACCATCTTGTAATCCAGATGTCAAAGACGCTCGGAAACCATAATGGCATTTCATAATCCACATTATAAACCAACGCATCAGGTAGCCATAAAACCTTAAATTCTCTGCCAGCTAAATAATTAAAAATTACTGAATGCTGCAAGAAGTTGGTGTCATAATATTTATCAAACTCGGCCTCTTTAATCATTTTATGGCTGAATACCAGACAGCTGGCCCAGGTCATGTGCCACCCGATCTCAGCTAGCAATCTATTTTGGTCGGTAAAAATAAGTGAGGAGGAATGGTCTTGTACACGACCAGAAACCTCCTCCATCTTCCCTTTGAGTTTTCCTCCATTCACCACTACTAAGGCATAATCTTTCTCGTCAAGGATGGCAAGCATTTTTAAAATGGCATCTGGGGTAAGCCGATTATCATCACATAATAACCAGGAATATTTCGCGTGGGATAATTTTAAAACCTTGGCAAAATTAGCATCCGTCCCCAGGTTTTCATTATTTCTAAAATATCTAATGTTGTTATAACGTGTCTGAAACTCGGAAACAACCTTGGGGGTTTCATCACTTGAGGCATTATCTGAAACATAGATGGCTAGATTTTGTTTTGCAACCAAAGGTAATAGATGTTCTAGGCAACCTCTGAGATGTGTAGCACGGTTATAGGTTGGGATACAAATTGCCAGGCAATCATTCATTTGTGTTGACCCCTATGCCAAAACAAGCTTCTTCCACCACTCCTGGTTGTTATAATACCAGCGAATTGTTTGGGAAAGGCCCTCCTTGAGTTGCGTTGTGGGTGCCCAGCCCAATTTTTTTATTTTCGAACAATCAAGCGCATATCTTCTATCGTGGCCTAGGCGATCCTTAACATATTTTATTAAATCTTTCGGCTTACCCAGTTCATCTAAAATCATTCGGGTTATAGCTATATTTTCTTCTTCGTTGTCTGCTCCGATATTATAGATCTCCCCTACCACCCCTTTTCGTAAAACTAAATCAATGGCCTCACAATTATCCATAACATACAGCCAATCCCGCACGTTTTTACCATCGCCCTACAAAGGCAATTTCTTATCCTGCAAGGCATTAGTTATAAAGAGGGGGATGATCTTTTCGGGATACTGTAAAGGCCCATAATTATTAGAAGAACGGGTGATAATGGCTGGTAAATTGTAGGTCTTAAAATAAGCACGAACCAGGAGATCTCCTCCTGCCTTGGAGGCTGAATAAGGGGAATTGGGAGACAAATTCGATTCCTCTGTGAAAGAGCCTTTTTCAATGCTACCATACACTTCATCGGTTGAGATGTGGATATAACGGCCAATATTATTCTTTTTAACAGCCTCAAGCAATATATGCGTGCCAAAAACATCCGTTTGCACAAAAGAGCCCGCAGATACAATTGAGCGGTCAACATGCGTTTCAGCAGCAAAATTGACGATGGCATCGATTTTAGGCAACAAACTCAAGGCTTTGTCAACGGCACCTGAATCAGAAATGTCACCCTTAAAAAACCTATAGCGTGGCTCCTTTTCTAGGTCGGAAAGATTAGAAAGATTGCCGGCATAGGTTAAATTGTCAAAATTGAGTATTTCATCTTCGGGATAGTTAGAAAGAATATAGTGGATAAAATTGCTGCCAATAAATCCGGCACCACCAGTAACAAGAAGCTTCACAGCTTAACCCTTCCTTCAGCCAGCAAGGTTGCCCGCTCCAATGATTCAAAGGTTCCAGCATCTGTCCACCAACCGCTTAAAAGATCATAGGTCAAGAGCCCCTTCTTCATATAGCAACGATTAACATCGGAAATTTCAAGTTCCCCCCGAGCCGAAGGCTTAAGCTTTGAAATAACATCAAAAACACAATTGTCATAGAAGTAGATCCCCGTAACAACAAACTTGCTTTTAGGTTTTTTGGGTTTTTCCTCAATGGAGACAATTTTACCGTCAGATAACTCAACCACGCCAAATCTTTGTGGATCAGAGACCTCTTTGACCAAAACTCGTGCTCCGGTTTTTTGTTTAATAAAAGCATCTACAAAGGATTTAAGGTTATCTTCAAATATATTATCTCCTAAAAGCACGGCAATTTGATCATTTCCTGCAAAATTCCTAGCCAGTCCCAGAGCTTGCGCAATACCACCGGCTTCATCCTGAACCTTATAGGTAAATCGACACTTAAAATCTTTGCCACTGCCTAAAAGGGCAACAATGTCGCCCATATGCTCAACTCCGGTTACAATCATAATATCTTCTATTCCAATCTGGAGCATCTTTTCAATTGAGTGAAAAATCATCGGTTTTCTTCCTACCGGAAGAAGATGTTTATTGGTTACTTTGGTCAAAGGATGCAGGCGCGAACCCGTACCCCCCGCCAGAATTATGCCTTTCATTTACTCAAAACCTCTTTTTGCTTCTTAATCAACTTATTAATACCCAGACTTGCTAGATCAAGCATTTCATCTAAATGTTTCCTAGAAAAAGGCTCGCCCTCAGCTGTTCCCTGCACCTCAACAAATTTGCCTGATTCAGTCATCACCACATTCATATCCACCTCGGCGACAACATCTTCCACATAGGGTAAATCCACCATGCAAACCCCACCCACAATTCCAACACTAATTGCGGCACTATTTTCACGAATTGGGTTTTCATTGATGATTCCAGCTTTTAATAAGTAAGAAACCGCGTCACAAAGTGCCACAAAAGAACCTGTAATCGCCGCAGTGCGGGTTCCCCCATCTGCCTGAATTACATCTGCGTCAACATAAATGCTACGCTCTCCAAGTTTTTTCATGTCAAAAATAGCACGCAGGGATCGACCGATCAAACGCTGAATCTCATGGGTGCGTCCCCGTGCCTTGCCATGACTGTGTTCACGATTACTGCGGTTAACTGTAGCACGGGGGATCATGGCATATTCTGCTGTCACCCAACCCAAACCACTTCCCTTCCTATGATTTGGAACGTTCTCTACGACGGAAGCAGTACAAATCACTTTGGTATTTCCCATTTCAATTAAAACCGAGCCTTCAGGGTATTTCAAATAATTACGGGTGATTTTTATTGGTCGGATCTGTTTGTTGGATCTTTTATCTGCTCGGCTCATTTATTTCCCTCCGAACCCGGTGTTTTGGCCAAACGGTCACGCCCAGCCTTTATGGTACGCAAGATCCGCGTTGAAGTAGCCTCAAGGTTTGATAAAATTTCATCTGCATACTTATCCGCACCGTCACGTATTTCCTTTGCCATTTGATAGGCCTGCTGAAGGACTTCTACGGCTTTTGAATCCCCGGACGAACTATCAGTAACGTCCCTTGAGCTAGCCGACCCACGGGCTGGCGTGGCTCCCTGCCCTATCTCTGGCGAAGAACTCGCGTTACTCACAATGGCATCCTTGGCAAAACCTCCTCCTCCCTGAATAACCAAACGCATCTTATCTATAACCGCTAAAATTCTATCTTCATTAATTACAACCTTCTTGGTAAGTGGGATTTTTGCTCCATCCAAAATCATTGATTCTAGTGTATCCAATAAGCCTAAAATTTCCATAACCGTCCCTCCTTAAATTTTAATTTTTAGTTTTTGACATATCGCAGGAGGAACAAGCTCTGATACGTCCCCCCCAAAATGAGCAATTTGTTTTACAAAACTTGAAGAAAGATAGGAATATTTATAATCTGTCATAAAGAAAATGGTCTCAATATTTGGTGCCATTTTACGGTTAGTAAGTGCCATTTGAAACTCATAATCAAAATCAGAAACCGCCCGTAGACCCCTTACTATTATGTTCGCCTTCTTTTTCTTTGCATAATCCACCAATAATCCATCAAAGCTATCAACCACTACATTCCTGTCTTTTTTGAGCGATGCTTTTAACATATCCACACGATCATCTAAAGAAAATTTTGGGGTTTTATCCGGGTTTCTGATAACAGCTACGATCACTTTATCAAAGAGGGTGGCCGCCCGCGAAATTATATCAATATGGCCATTTGTAACTGGATCAAAACTACCGGGATAAATTGCTACTTTCATAAAATGTCAGCTCCGTCTCGCCGTATTTCACACTACGAAAAACTACAAGCTTTTCATACTGGTCTTGGATCTTGTGCTGTCTGCGATGTTCTGCGACTACGATGCCCCGCTCGTTTAACAAACTACCATCTGACAACTCGGCTAAAACCTTCTCTAAATTGGGGCTGTCGTATGGAGCACCAATGAATATTATATCAAATTTTGCGCCCTTTCGCTTTAATATTCGCAAAGCTCTCAAAACATCCAAAGCATAAACTTCTGCGCGATCAGAAAAGGAACAGAGCTCTAGATTTTCCCTTATAACCCGCACGGTTTTTTTGTCTAATTCAACGAAAATTGAAAGGGTAGCTCCCCTCGATAAGGCTTCAATTCCAACCGCCCCACTGCCAGCAAAAAGGTCAAGAAAATAACAATCGCAAATCCTGTTTTGCAAAATATTAAAGAGGGCTTCTTTAACCTGATCAGAAAGGGGGCGAGTTTTCCCTTTAGGTGAGTTTAATTTTTTTCCTTTGGCTTTCCCAGATATTACACGCACATTCTAAATCTGTGGCAACTAAATCCATCGCCACAGCCCTTGCAGCTTTAAGCACTTTTTCGTCTCTAATTATATCAGCTACCCTAAAGTTTGGCAAACCACTCTGGCGGGTGCCATAGAAATCACCAGGGCCGCGAAGTTTAAGGTCTACTTCAGCAAGATAGAAGCCATCCACCGAATCAAGCATCGCCTTAACGCGAGTCTTGGCCTCCTCGGAAGCTATCTTTGCAATCAAAAAACAAAAAGATTGCTTAGATCCCCTTCCAATGCGGCCGCGCAGCTGATGAAGCTGGGCGAGCCCAAAGCGCTCGGCATGCTCAATAACCATAACCGTAGCATTGGGGATATCAATGCCGACTTCAATTACCGTGGTTGAAACCAGGATATGAATCTTACCTTGGCTAAATTGTTTCATTATACGATCTTTTTCTTCACCCTTTAATCTTCCATGCAGCAACCCTACCCGATACTCGGGGAAGATTTCTTTTTGCAAGCGCGCGGCTTCGTCCATAGCAGCTTTGATGCCTCGACGTTGCTCGGCATCAATCCTGAGCGCTGTCGAAGGATTGAAGTCGATCTTTTCCGATTCTGAAACTAAGGGGCAGACCACAAAAACTTGTTGTCCTTCCGCTACTTTTTGACGCATAAACTCGTAAGCACTTCTGCGCCTGTTTTCTGGCACAAAATGAGTCTTAATCGGTGTTCTACCCGGGGGCATCTCATCAATTACTGATCGATCAAAATCCCCATAAAGGGTTAAGGCCATGGAGCGAGGAATCGGAGTAGCTGTTATAGCCAGAACATCTGGAGAGAGGCCCTTTTTTACCAATGCCTTCCTTTGCAGAACTCCAAAGCGGTGTTGTTCATCAATAATTACCAACCCCAAGCGGTCAAAGTTAACTTTTTCCTGTATCAGTCTATGGGTTCCGATAAACAAATTAGTTATATCTTTTTTGCTGCTAGTTGTCCGTTTTTTAGTAGAACTCGTCATGAGTTTGGTTGTAACTTTTGAGCCCTTAAGTAGCTTGGTTAACTTTGTGTAATGTTGTTGGGCTAAAATTTCCGTCGGCGCCATGAAAGCTACCTGATAACCATTATTTACGGCAACCAAAGCTGCCAAAGTTGCCACAATTGTCTTTCCTGATCCCACATCCCCCTGCAGCAGACGATTCATGGGTTGGGGTTTTCCCATATCCGACAAGATATCCGCTAAAACCTGCTCTTGGGCAGATGTCAGGGTAAAAGGCAAAGTATCTGAAAAGGATTTTAAGCTCTTTTGATCAATTTGGTAGGCAATACCCTTTTCTCTTTTAATCTTTCTCTTACATAAACCAAGGCCTAATTGAAAAACAAAGAAGTCATCAAAAATAAGTCTTTTGCGCGCCTCGGAAATGTCCGACATGGAATTTGGAAAATGCAGGGTTTTAATAGCTGTTTCTAAATCGATAAGCCCTTCTTTTCGCTTAATGTCTTCAGGCAGAAAATCCACGACGTCTGCCAAGCAATTATCCAGGGCCTCCCGGATAATACCTCTCATTTTTTTAGGATACAAACCTTGGGTTAGGGGATAAAGAGGAACAATTTTTATATTATCCCCGGTATCAACTTCAAAATCACGCACTATAACTTGAAGGGACTTATCAAAGTCCGAATATTCCACTCTCCCTGACAGGATTAACCTCATTCCCTTGCGAAAAAGCCTACTTAAAAAGGGCTGATTAAACCAAACTGCCTGAATTGAACCGGAAAGATCAGAGAGTATAACCTTTATCACCGAGAAGCGGTTACGCGTTAATTGGGGGTTAACCTGTGAAATTTGCCCTTTAACAATTTCAAAATTGGCCGGACGAAGATCAGAAATGGGCTTTATATGACTGCGGTCCTCGTAATCGCGTGGGAAGTAATAGATGAGATCTTCGACAGTTTCCACTCCCAACTTTTTAAGAATTTTTGCCAATTTAGGGCCAACGCCCTTAAGGTACTGTACCGACATTATAATTGTCATTTTATCACACTTATGTTATACTACAAATGTCATGAGTAAAAAATGTTTTATTTGCAGAAAAAAAGCACAAAGGGGCAATAATGTGTCCCATAGTAACCGGCGTACCTTGCGCACCTGGAACCCAAATATTCAAAAAGTTAACATCCTGGTAGAAGGCAAAAAGAAGAAAGAATACGTTTGCACTAAATGCCTGAAGGCTGGAAAAGTCAAAAAAGCTCTCTAACTAATCACGATCCTCATGTTTAAAGCGCTCGGTTGCAATTTCATCCATAAACTTCGTCTCCAGATCTAACATTAACTTGTTAAATTCCCCAAGTTTTCTCTCGCGATGCTTTTCGATTATTTTCTTATCCTTCATGGAAGCAATTAATTGGGCTCGCTGTTCCTCAAGTTTCTTGCTTGCCTCAATTACCTTTTCCACCTGTTTATCGAGATCATCCTTTAGGACTTCGAGATGTGCTTTTCTTCTTAAAACCTTAGTGAAGTCTGAAATAGGACTTTTTTTTCTGAAAACTTGGCGTAGGTCTTCTTCTTTTCCCTTTTTTTCCGTATCAATTCGGCCTTCTTCTTCTTTTTCGCTAAGATAGGTCCTTTGCTTATCGGCAAATTTTTCCTGTTCTTTTTTCTCTTTGATGGCTCGAACTTTTAACACAGATTCAAGATCGTATTCAAATTTCTTACCCGGCTTAGGCTTTGCCATGATCGTCCCCTTTTAAGAAAAGATACCAATTAAGCGCTTGACCGTTTCCTCAAATTTAACTTGTTCAAAGGTCCCTTGTTTTAAGAAAGTATTTACCTGATCAATTTTTGATAGTGCGTAGTCAATTTTGGGATTACTCCCCTTAACATAGGCCCCGATATTGATTAAATCTTCAGCTTCAGCATAACGGGCTAAAACTTCCCTTAGTTTTCCGGCTGCTTGCTTCTGTTCGTCAGATACAAGATTGGTCATTAGCCGCGATACACTGGGCGGAACATCAATAGCTGGATAATGATTGCGTGCCGCAAGATCGCGCGACAGCATAATGTGTCCATCTAAAATTGAGCGGGAATGGTCTGAAATAGGCTCGTTAAAATCATCCCCTTCAACCAAAATGGTATAAAAAGCTGTAATCGTACCAACTGTAGAGGTCCCAGAACGCTCCATAAGCCTGGGCAAAAGCGCAAAAACTGAAGGGGTATACCCTTTAGTGGTGGGCGGCTCCCCAGCCGCTAGCCCTATTTCGCGCTGGGCCATGGCAAAACGAGTAACCGAGTCCATCATCAAAATCACCGTCTTATTTTGATTGCGAAAGTATTCTGCAATAGCTGTGGCAACAAAAGCCGCCTTCAGACGAATCAAGGGTGGTTGATCAGAAGTTGCTGCAACCACAACCGATTTTTTCAAACCTTCTTCTCCTAAGGATTCTTCAATAAAATCACGAACCTCCCTGCCCCGCTCCCCAACCAAGGCAATCACGTTAACGTCTGCTTCAGCATTTCTAGCAACCATTCCCATTATGGTTGATTTTCCCACCCCAGAGCCAGCAAAAATTCCAATGCGCTGTCCTTGACCTAGGGTCAACATGCCGTCAATGGCGCGAATCCCAACCCTTATAACCTCGGTTATACGCGGACGTTTAACCGGATCGGGGGGGTCGGCATCCAAGGGACAATCAACTCCGCCGGAAATAGCACCCTTACCATCTACTGGCTGCCCCAAACCATTAAGGACGCGGCCCAAAACATCCTCGCTTACTCTTACCATAAGAGGCTTACCTGCTGCTACTACTTGTGAACCAGGAGAAATCCCAGAAGTGGAACCAAGGGGCATAAGGAGTACACGCTTTTCGCGAAACCCAACCACCTCAGCTAAAGATTCTCGATTTTCTTTTTCAAGACGGATAGAACAAATATCCCCCACCGAAACCCCCCCCACCTGGGCCTCAATAATCAATCCCACCACCTGCACTACTTTTCCAATAACCCGTACTAGGTCGGCTCTTTCAATTGCTTTATGATATTTTTCAAAATCAATTTCCATTTTTTTTTAGGACGTGGCTTCCTCAGAAGATATCTTATTGAGGGATTCTTCAATAGATTGTATTTTAGTAGAAATCTTGGCATCCACAAAGCCGAGATTAGTTTCGATTAAACATCCACCGGGCTCAATGTTAGGGTCTTCGATCACAGAGAAACTTTTAACCCCATCTAACATTCCAGCCAAACGATCCTTATAACGCTTTAAATACTCTGCATCCTCGCGATTAACTTTAACAATTATCTGCTCTCGATCCGAAACCCGAGAAATAGCCTCGGCAACAATGTTTAAGCAAACATCACGATGCAGAGATACTTCAGAACGAATGACTTGTTCGGCAACTTTTATGGCCAATCTTAATATCTCTTGTTCCGAATCTTTGATAATATTTTTACGCTCCTTAACTGCTTGATTTAGTGTTTCAACGGCTTCCTCAATTTGAGAAGCAGCTTCAGATCGTCCAGCTTCGCGGCCTGCCTGTTTAGCCTCTTCTCTTATCGAGGAAGCTTCATTCATTGCGGCATCAATAATTTTTTGGGCTTCGTTTTTGGCGCGTGGCAAATCGTTTTTTAAAATCGCTTTGCCTATTTTTGGTTTGATAAGTGCTGGCCTCAAAAGAGGAGCCACCGCCTGTCGTTCTATAACTAGCGTTCCCTTATCTTCAATTTGATCTTTCTTAATTAACGCCATAACTAAAATATTTTCCCTGCGAATTGTGCTTTCAACTTATTTCCAAGTTTAGCATGCAAAGGGTTTTTATAAAGTCCTGAAAGAAGCTCAGAAACCACGGCCCGCTCCCGCGGAAGAGAAAGTAGAGCCTCTTCTTTTTGTTGCTCGGTAAAAAGTGATAAAAGAAAAGCAATCATCTGCGGCCGCTCATAAACCAGCATAGTATAAGATTTTTTTGGCACTGGAGGGGGTGCCGGGGGCACTTCCCTTTGTTCCAGCTGAGGTGGAACTTCGCCTGCGTTAGGAAGGGCCAAAAAGCCCTTAAATTCATCCAAAACTTCCGAAAGGGCTTGTGGAGAGGGAGAAGGTAGGTGATTAATGCCTGAAGCAATTAGATCGGCTAACTCATCCGGCAAATAACGCAACACCCGGGCCGAGGTATCGGTACCTAAGATTGACAAAAATATCGTGGCCTTTTCTCTTCCAGATAAAGGCATTACTCTGACAACCATTTCCTGAGCATGTCTGCCACGCGCTCAGGATTCCTCTCAGCTGCGTTTTTGATATTTGAAAGCGTTGACAGCTTAGCGCGATTTACCGCGGGTTTATCCATCTCATTATCCTCTTCTTCCATTCTCGGTAGTTTATCAACCCGTGATTTTTTCCTTACACTTTTAAAAACCAGGATAATAATAAGTATTAGGACTAAGACAATAGACGCAATAATTATATTTCTTATAAGGGGTGAGACAATAAGGGGAAGTTTTTCGGGCTCCGCAGCTAAGGGAAGAACTTTTTCCACCTCTATCTGGATAACTTCGGGGGGTGGCGTGGCCAGATGAAAAGGAACCTTCTGCAATACAATCTGGTCACCTCGACTGCGATCATAGCCAATCGCCGCCGCCACAGCCTTATAGGTAGATTGTTTTAGTTGTGGGGTTAGATCAACACGATTATCGACAAGAATTACAGCTGACAAAGCTTGGATGCTTAATTCCTCCTTATCCACACCTTGGCCGGTAGCTTTAGTTTCTAACTCTACATTTACTTTTATAACTGCACTGTTAGGGGGATAAAAACGATTTAAAATTTCTTGAGATTTCCCTGAGAGATTATTTTCTAGTTCCTTTTTTGCCTTTACCACCAGAAGTATCTTTTCCTCAGCGCTGAGAGGCCTTGCAACTGCCGCTTCGCCTGAAAGGGCGGCGGCCTCAAAAGAGACTTCAACTTTTATTTCTTCCGCACCAAAAACAGCGGTCGAAAGCTCAGAAAGAGAAATCACCTCATCTGAAGAAATAATTTCAGCAGTGACCAGCATGGGTTCGGCGGTTAAAATTCTGCCCGTACTATCAACTATCGTAACATTTTGCGGCCGAAGGTTTTCTACACTACTAGCCACAAGATGGACAATGCCATTTATTTTAGCTGGAGCTATGTAAGTCCCCGGCATTAGGCGCAGAAAGACGGAAGCGGTAACCGGAGCAACGTTTTCTGCAAAAAGCGGGGTCTCAGGCATAACAATCTGCACACGGGCACTTTGGACTGCTTGTATACTACCAATGGTTCGTGAGAGCTCGCCGGAAATAGCACGAATAAGTTGGATACGTCGGTCAAAAGCCGTGGCACCCAGCTTTGTTTCATCAAAAATTTCCCATCCCACAACCCCACCCGCCGGCAGATTTTTTTCCGCCAAACCCAAACGCGCATCATCTGCCACCTGTTTAGGAACAGCAACTGCCCGCCCCTCATCCTTAATCTCGTAAGGAATCCCTAATTCTTTAAGACGCGCGATTACATTAGCCGCATCCTTCAACTCCAGATTGGAATAAATTACAGTATAGCCGGTTTGGCTGCGCGAAAACGGGGAACAACCACGAAAAAGAAAGAACAATAGCGCAATAACAATAACGAACCCGACGCCAGCCAGAAGAAGGATGCGTCGAATATCAAAACCTGCTGGAGCTGCTTCTGCCATGTTCTACTCCTTAAATCTGCATTTGAATAACTTCTTTAAAAGCTGTCACGGCTGAATTTACCGTGGTAACCGCTAATTGAACCATAATACTCATTTTAGACTGAGCCACCATTACATCAGACAATTCTGCTTGGCCGTGTAAATATTTATCGATAAGTTGATTGGCATAAAACTCGGACTGACTAATTCCATTCAATGAATCAATAGCTTTGGATAGGATATCATCAAAAGGATTACGACTGAGTTTCATTGGGCTGGTGGGTTCTGCTGCCAAGTTAGGAGACGCAACCTCTGGGGCCTGGGCTAAGAAATCATCCCCTAGAATCTGGGCTAGACTTAAGTCTGCATTAATCGGGTTAATTTGTTCTACCATCTTATAATTCTACCTTCATTAGCTTCCCGCGAATGAACTTCGCGGTTTCCAAAATTTACGGTATTTGCAAAGTATCCTGCATCATTTTCTTTGTCGCATTAAAAGCCGTAATATTGGCCTCGTAAAGCCTTTGTGTGTAGACTAAGTCTACCATTTCTTCTGACAGATTCACATTGGGTAATTCCACAAACCCTTCAGCATCGGAATCCGGGTGACCCGGTTTATAAATTTTTTGCAAGGGTGTTGTATCCTCTACCACATCGACAACCTCTACTCCAGCCACACCTCTTGCAAGCCTGTTTTGGGCTATCGCGAGCTCATCGTTAAAGCTAACTGGTTTTTCACCCAAAACTGCAATACGACGACGGTAAGGACCACCATAAACGGTGTAGGTAGTATTAACATTAGCTATATTTGAAGCAATTAATTCTAACGTGATACGTTGCGCAGCAAGACCAGAAACACTGATATCCATAGCTTGATTTAATCCCATGCCTTAACTACCTCCTTCCCTGACTGGTTATATTCTTTAAGACATTTATTTTGCTGGATAAAAGCTTGATATAACTAGAATATTTTATAGAGTTATCTGCCAGGGCTGCCAGTTCGTCCTCTAAAATAACATCTTTTTTGTCCGACCTCTCTACCGCACGCATCAGATGCTCATCAAAAGTAAGCGCCGTAAAACCTGGAGTTTTTGCGTTTGCGATATTATGCGAAATCACTTCCTGCCAACGAGTGGAAATATCCATGGCCCTTTCAAGCTGATTAAACTGCGCATCAAACATTTCAATCGGTCTAGACATGTTTAAGCTTCCCTTGAATTACACTTATAACCTTTGAAAGCACCCGGCACACCTTGGGGCGCGATAAATCTAGTCGTTTTGCAATCGTTTTCTGATTCAGGCCATTATGATAAAATAGTTTAGCAACTTTTCTTTGCAGAGGAGGAAGCCCCTCAACAATAACCTTTATCCTATCTTTGAGTTCAGCAAATTCAAATTCAGCGGCGGGGGTAGATTCACTGGGAACCGGAGCCTCAACCCCAATGCCTGCCATCTCCTCAACCGAAAGAAGATACATAAGAGCTGAAGCCGAAACAATTTTCTTAATTCTTTTAATAGCTTGTTTAAATTCGCCCTCGGTTAACTCCTTTTTCTCTAAAAGTTCATCATCCTTTTTTTCCTTTTTGGAGACTACCATAGAGGAGAATCCCCTCTTTGCCAAATCCCTCACCATAACCTGAACCCGATAAGGAACTGGATTGTAATTTTTAAAGCCATCCAGAATTTCCCCCCTAATGCGATAAGAAGCATAAGTTTCAAACTTAACCCCACGATTTGGGTCAAAATTCTCCCAGGCCTTCATGAGCCCTACTGTTCCATCCGAAACCAAATCATCATATTCAATATTAGGCGGCAACCCTTTACCCGAAACCATAGAAGCAATGGAATGGACCAGCGGCATATAGGCCTCAATTGATTTTGGCAAAGGTTTATTCTGTATTTTTTTCTTTAGTTTATTCATTTGACTTCAACTGCTTTAGAAAAAGTTGGAAAAACATTTTCAGCCGAAAAGGTCTTACTTTTTACCAATTCCAAAGCAAGTTTATTCACAAACATATCAGACCCAAAACGCGAACTCAAAAAATCATTATCTTTGTCATCTCCACTAAAATTAGGCGTCTTAAAGGCCTGCTTAAAAACCTCCCGATAAAAAATCACCATGAATTCATCTTTAATGCTTTCACGGGCAGCCTGCGTTTGTGCGTGGCTAGCTGCCACAATAATCTCATTCATTTTTCTGGTATCAGGAGAAGATCCCATTTGGCTTAGCGCAGTAATTTCCGAAACCATTAAATCACCTCAAGTTCTGCCTTTATGGCACCAGCTCTTTTCATGGCCTGCAAAATAGCAATTAGGTCCTTGGGGGTAGCCCCAATCGTGTTTAACCCGCGCACTAGTGTTGATAGGGTTGCTCCCCCCTCAACCAAGGTTAACTTTCCTTCGGTTTTCTTTAATTGGGCATTTGAACGTGCAAGGTAATAGCTTTCATCCAAAACCGAATCTTGCGTGTACCCTTCCGAAAAAAGAGAAACATTCCCAATGCTTACATCGATTCCCGCATAAGAGACCGCTACCGGAGAAATCTTCACATTTTCACCAATTACAATCGTTCCAGTACGCTCATTAACCACAATTTTGGCAACTACATCTGGGACAATAGTCAAACTCTCAATACGTGAGACAAGCTCAACAATATCATCATCATCGGAAATTGGAACGGTAATCGTAGCCGCATCGAGAGCCAAAGCTTCCAAGCCAATCCTTCTAATTGAGGAAACCAAGCGACTTGCCGTAGTAAAATCTGGCTCATCCAAAACAATGGTAAGCAACTCCTTATTAGTGATTGAAACCGGCACTTATTTTTCAACCAAGGCCCCCCCCGGAATTCGGCCAACCGTGGTCTGACCATGTCTAACATATGGAATAGAAGGGGTGGTGGATTCCAGGCCAATTAGGAGGCTACCCTGGGCCACTGCATAAACCTCCTCATTAACCCCTTGAAGGGGTGTAATCAATAGGGTTCCGCCTTGAAGAGAAGTTGCATCCCCCATAGACGAAACAGTAACATCCATTTTTTGCCCTGGCTTTACAAAAGATGGAAGGGTTGCCGTAACCATAACCGCTGCTACATTTCTTGATTTAAAATCAACTGACTGGGGTACAACTCCCATTCTGGACAACAAATTGGTCAAGGCCTGCTGGGTAAAACCGGTTTGACTTCGGTCCCCGGTGTTTTTTAGGCCAACCACCAAACCAAATCCCATTAACTGATTATCCCGTGCTTCTAAGACATGAGCTATATCTTTTACTCTAACGGAGGGGGATTGAGCAGATGCAAAATACTCCGCCTGCGGCGGACAAACTACAAAGTACAAAATACAACCCAAAAACAAAATTTTCTTAATAACTTGTGCCTTGTGCCCTCGTCCTGAGGTCTGGCCCAACATGACTCGGTCCGAAGGATTTGTGCCTTGTAACATTATTTGCTTCCTCCTAAAAGATCCAATTAAAAAGCCGAGTAATCCAACCCGGGGACTCGGTGTCCGCAATCACGCCAGTCCCTCTTACGGAAACCTCAGCATTAGCCACCTGATAGGAATAAACTGTATTCTCGCCACTTAGATCTTTAGGTCGAACAATTCCGCTTACTGTAATCTCTTGCATTTCATCATTTACCTCGACCTTATGTCGTCCACGAATTTCAAGATTACCATTGGGAAAGACATTTGTAACCCAGGCCGCCACCCGAGCAGAAACATCATTGCTGCGGGTTGTCTCCCCATCCCCAGTAAATTTATTCGAGACTTGTCCCGTTACCTGGTTGGAGGCTCCAATTATAGGAGCCAAGCGCTGAATAGTATGGGCAAACTGTAGCCCCAAATCATCCCTGACATTCGTTTTAGTCCTAGCTTTATTCTTAGCACTGGTGTTCTCCATGATAATAACATTTACAATATCTCCCACGCGGTAAGCCTTTTGGGCGTTGTAAGGTGAAGCACTATTATCATTCCAGACAGAATCTGCTCTCACAGGCAAGATAGAAAAATAAGCTACAAGAGACAAGATACAAAAACCAAATAATAACCAATAACCAATATTCAACATCCAAATTGAAGGCCTTTGAAATTTGTTTTTTGGAATTTGCAATTTATTTGAATCTTGTACCTTGTATCTTGTATCTTGCATCTTGTGTCTTGTATCTTGTGCGTTTATCATTTTAACACCACCTCAACTTCTCCTGGGGCAATCAGAATTCCCTCCAGGGTTTTTTTTGTCTCTTTTTTTCTTACCGTTATCTTGCCACCTATATAGCCATCCATTAAGGCTATCCCGCTCGTTTTCAGCAACAAATTAGGCGCCCTTACGAAAATCGTAACTGAATCCCCACGCCGGGCTTGCGGAACTTCTTTTATCATCCAAGAAAACACGGTACTATTTTGGGGGATGGTTGTTTTTGCTTCTCGGCCAGAAACTTGATCAAAAGAAGTGAAATATTTCTGCGGTAACATTGCAATATCTCTTTTTTCTAAAGCTAGATCGTCTCTTTTTATCTCCTGGCCACGTTTAATTTTTTTCGCCGCCGCCACAATACCTAAAAAAACCTCAACCTTTGCTCGAATAAAAATGGTGCTTTTATCCTTTCCATCAAAAACCTCGATGGGAAAAATAACATTGCCCACCGGCCTAAAATCTTTATAAGTTTCTTTTATTTTTAAATCAGCATTAGGAGACAGACCACGCAAGATATCAAATGCCTTATCTGCCATCCGATAAGTGACGGAAATATCCAAACCCGTAAGCTTCGGATCATAGGAAATGACCAAGCCTTCTACGAGTTTGGTAACCTTCTGTTCAGGATTATCCAAGGCAGCAGCTGGAATCGATAAAATACAAGATACAAGACACAAGATACAATAACCAAATAATATCCGATATCCAATATCCAACATCCAAATTGGAGATTTTTGAAATTTGATTTTTGAAACTCGTAATTTATTTATATTTTGTATCTTGGTCATTGTTTCTTTTTCTTACTGTTTCATTGCCTCCAAGCTTCTAAGCATACCCTCATAGGATTGCACAGCCTTGGTCACCGTATCAAAAACTCTTTGCACCATTACCATGCGCATCATTTCAGAGATAACATCAACATTTGATTGCTCTAGAGCATATTGCCGAATGGTACCAAACCCATCTTCTCCCGGAATACCTACCCATGGTTCACCGGATGCTTCACTTTCCTGGTAAAGATTCTGTCCAATCGTGGTTAACCCAGCGGAATTAGTGAAACGAACTAAGTCGATTTGTCCGATCTCGGAATAACTAGTTTCATTATTTATCGCCGCATAAACTAAGCCATCAGACTGGATAAGAACCGAGGTGGTACCCTCGGGAAAAATAATTTGTGGTTCAAGCAAATGGCCATTTGGATCACAGAGGTTGCCATCATTGTCAATGTGCAAATTGCCAGCCCGACCATAAGCTAGGGTTGCGTCCGGCATGCCAAACTGTAAAAAGCCATCGCCTTCAATGGCAACATCCAAGGGATTAGAAGTTATATCAATTGAACCTTGCGTAAAATCAGCCGGGGTAGCAGCTACACGAACTCCAGTTCCATATTCAACATTAACTGGAGGAGCTTCCATTCCGCTCATAGATTCATAGAGCATATCCTTAAAACTTTTTTCAATGTAAAAAAGGCTCTCCATCTCAGTACGAGATTTTTTAAAAGCAATTGTCTGGGCATTGGCCAAATTGTTGGTAATGGTCAAGATCTCATCTTCCATCGCAGAAAGCCCTGTAGCTGCAACATATAAAGGTTGAAACATTTTACTTACACCTCCAAATTATTTGGTGGAGCCCATTTCCATGGCGCGTGACAATTCAGTATCCCGGGTTTGAATAATTTTCGTGTTCAAGGTATAAATACGCTCAAGATAAATCATTTCCATCATCTGGTCAATAATATTTACATTAGATGCCTCAACGTAGCCCTGAATAACCCGGGGCCTTACAACCTCGTTCAAAACGGCATAGGGATCTCTAAGCTTAAAAATGCTTCCATTCAAAGACTCGAATGCTTCCGGATTTTCTGGATTAACTACTAAAATCGTATCAACGGTTACCCCATCCACTTTTATTTCACCTTCCTGCGTAAACTCAACCGAGGATCCAGGAGGTACAATAATGGGTCCCGCTTGCCCCATCACAGGGAAATTACCGGAAACAGAGAGCAATCTACCCTCCTTATCCAACTGAAACCTCCCATCCCTAGTATAACCCTCTCCCCAATCCCCCATTACAACAAAAAAACCAGAGGATCCCAAAGCAAGATCGAGCTGGCTATCAGTTTTAATTAACGCGCCCTGTATAGTATTATAAAAAGTACCTTCAACCTGGGGTTTCACAGAAGATAAACGCTGGGTTGCAGCCTCAAGCTCAAGAGGAAATCCACGAATCATTACGTCGGATTTCTTGAAGCCGGGCACTTCAGAACCAACCATATTATCCATAAGTTTCCTTACTTTTTGATCGGCACTCTCCAGCCCGGCGGTACCAATCTCTAAAATGCGGTCGGTCATTGTGAAATTATTATATGATGTAAGGGGAGCAATGTCAAACGGGAAAAATTAGATCCCTCTCTTCTTCCTTTCCTCTTCCTTCATCCTCCCCACAACTTGTTCTCTCTTTTCCGCCATGCGGTCAAGTTTGTAAACAAAGAAAAGAACCTCTGCAACTAAGGTGTAAAGCTCGGGTGGGATTTCCGTATCTAATTCTAATTTAGTAAGAAGCTTTGCCAGCTCTGGATCTTCGTAGAGGGGGATTTTGTTATCATCTGCAATACGTAAAATCTCATCCGCCACAGGCCCACGTCCAGTGGCAATCACCAGCGGTGCTTTATCCTGATCAACATCATAACGCAATGCAACTGCAGCTTTTTTGTCGTTTGCTTGTGCCATTTTATTTACGCCTCAATATCAATTTTCTTTAATAAGTCATCAAGCCCGGGAATCATGGGAATCAGATAAGGCCGTATATTACACATTGCCGGATCCACTTTTACCTGGTATCCCGTAACCATAAAATTGCGCTCTGCTAATTTTTGCTGGAAGTCGCCAAACTCCTTGGCAATTAATCTGCGACCCTCTTTTCCGTAATTCTTTTCATTATAAACAAAAATAACATAGACTTTATTGTTTTTTACAATCATGGAAACAACCATTTTTCCCATGTTCTCGGTTTCCATGGACATGACCACTTGGGTATTTTTTGGATCAACCGGTGAGTTTTTGCCCTCACCCTCCCGCTTAACCACTATTTCAAGATCCTTGGGAGGATCGGTCATCGTGTTTGGGATTTGATGATAAAGATAATTAACTTCTGACCTGCCAGATTGTGAAAGGATGGATTGGGCAAGCAAGTTTTGCAAAACCCCGTCTAATTTTCCCTGAAGCTCGATAAGCGAGGAAGAAAGAGCTTGGGCAGCGGCACTATTTGCATTAGGGGTTTTGTTCTGAACGCCTGAAAGAAGTGCCTTGAGTGCCCGGACATCAGTAAGCAGATTTTCCCGGCTAATAGCTGACTTTTCAAAAGATCGTTTGGTTAAACTTTTAAATGTTTCATCTAATTGGGAAAGAAGCGCTCCTAATTGAGAAACCAGATTTGCATTCAATAAACCTTTTGCCATCCCTAAGGCAGAGGTTAAATTCCCTGCTGCCTGCTGTAGAGCGATGAGCTGAGAAGCTACTCCTGGGTTTTTTGCAAAATATTGTCCGAGAACATTTACTGCCTGTGGAGAGTCAATCCCTTTCATTATGAGAAGAACAGCTGCTTCCTGCATAGCCTGGGACTTATTAGTACCTTGTAACATGTTCATGATTTTAACCAGATTTGCACGGGAAAGTTCTAGCCCATTGCGCAACATGAGCGAAGATAATTTTGTAATAAAATTATTGGGTTCAATCTGCATATTTAACAGATGGGCACGGATATCCTCAACCGTTAGAGGCCGCGTAATAGATGGTGCAGGTTTTGGTGGAGCAGCTGGTGCTCCGGGCGCAGTCGGGGTGGTAGGAGCAACTTCTCCTGGCTTAGTCGGCGTTACGCGAGGCGGAACACCTCTCACGCCACCCATGGTTTGAGCAGTTTGAGCTGATTGAACCGGGGTTCCAGTTGGTTTACCAGTTGGCCAAATAGGCCTACTTTCGGGATGTATTCCCCCTGATCCTACGGGGACTTCCGCCATAATAATACCCTCCTACCTAATATATCGGTATTTAGAGGGAAAAACTTGCATTCTCCTATGCCCTACGGGCTTCGGAGAACAAGCTACCTTGAGGCTACTTTTTCTCCCTTTTTTCCTTTTTCTCACCTTCGGCAGGTTTTGCTTTTTCAGCAGCCGGAGCAGCACCTGGAGGTGCTTTTTCTTTGACCCCTTCTTCGGCTACCGCACCTTCTCCTTCTGCAGCAGCAGCGGCAGCTGCGGCTTCTTCTGGGGTTAGCGGAGGCGGTGCTACTACTTCTTCTTTGGTTGGAGGCGAAACAGTGGCAACCATATCCGCTTTATCCGCCAAAATCTCTACCTTCTTAGAAACCGATAAATCGGAAACATACAAGGATTGATTAATTGCCAGAGTGGAAACATCTATCTCAAACTTATCCGGAATATCGCCCGGCAAACATTTGAGCTCAATCTCGCGCAATCCCTGAACCAAAACCCCACCTTCTTCTTTTACCCCAATAGGAATACCTTTAAACTCAACAGGTACCTTGGTTTTTATTATTTCATCCATGATTATATGCATCAGATCAAGATGGATTATTTCATCAGTTAAAGGATTTCTTTGCACATTATGGGTAATTACCGGAACGGGCTTAAGTTTGCCGTCGGCACTTAACTTTAAGCTGAAAATAAGATTATGCCCAGCCTCAGATTGCAGAACCTTTTTATTGAATTCTTTTAGATTAAGAGTTATGGGAGTAGATTTGAATTTACGGCCATAA
>JABMSE010000113.1 GCA_013204645.1 Candidatus Saganbacteria bacterium
CGGCGGGATTCGAACCCACGATCTCTACCACCCCAAGGTAGCGCCTTAGACCAAGCTGGGCCACGCTCCGATTTATTTACGCCATACAATATTAATCAAAAGAGTCAGTGCAATGCTCACCAAGATCATGGTAGTGATTGGGATAAAAATTGTCATGCCCTGGCGACGAAAGACGATATCTCCCGGCAACCGTCCAAACCACGGAACTTTTGCCAGCAGGATAAAAAATCCGCCCACCAGCACTAATCCAATGCCAATGTATAAGACCATCCGGCCAAGGGATTCTATTGCCATGTTATCTCCTAATGACTAATTAACTAATGTAAACTTCACCGGAACTTCAAACCGGCTAGCGATTGCTGTTCCCCCCTGCATTGCCGGGGAAAATTGCCATTTAGAAACAGCCAAGGTTGCTGCTTTATCTAGCTCGGAAACGCCCGAAGATGATTTCACTTCGATCCTTTCTGGTCTTCCTTGCAAGCCAACATAAATTGAAAGAACAGTTGTTCCAGCTAATCCTTCTTGCAGAGCTGAAACCGGGTATTCTGGCAAAACACTATAGGAAATCGAAGGTGGAAAAATGGGCAATACTTTTGGCTGCGAGGTTGGCACTGTTTTTGCCATTTTTTGTGTACCCACAACTTTTGCTACCCTGACAGCTGCTTTTTGCCCAACCACTGTGACAGATTTATTTTGCACAGCAATTTCTTCTCCCCAAAAAATGGGCGCTTCCTTCTTTTGTGCAAACATCCCTGGCCTTGCGACCAAATAACCAACTAAAATTGCAGAAACCAATATGATCCCAATCCCAATTAAACTCAATTTTCTGCTTTCCATATCTTCCCCCTTTTTTACTTCGAATTCTCGTCCCGAGCGGAGACGAGGGACTCACTTGTCATATTATAGCGTTTCCAAAGGCCATGGTAAACCCTGTACCATATTCATTTTTGGTACAGGGTAAACCCAAAAGAAAAACTTCTACCCGGCATTGGATAATCTAAGATAGCATAGGTAACTGGATGGCATCCTGCTGCCTCGGCATAGGAAACATTAAAAAGGTTTCCCACCCTGGCAGAAAAATTCATCTGACCTAATTGTCTTCTATAACTCAAATCGGTCACAGTATAAGCATCCAATTTATGCGTGTTTCCTGCGTCAAAATAGCTTTCACCCACATGCTTCACCAATACAGAAATCCTTCCAAGTGGATTTCGCCAGTTTATCCCTAAATTTGCTTTTCTGCGGGGAGAATAGGGAATGTCTTTTCCAATATTTCCAGGACTTGTATCTTCCTTATCAAGCGCAATCTGAAAAGTAGTGTTAGCAAAAACATCTAACCCGTCACCAACACTTACATTATATTTGGCATCCAAACCAGAAACTTCAACCCTTCCCACGTTTTTGGCTTGGTAAATAAATGTGTTAGGATCAAATTCCCAAAGGATCTGATCAGTAACCTGCCGGGCAAATAAACTCATAGCAAAGACAGCTTGGGGAGAAAACGTTTTGTCCATGCCAATCTGGATACCAACTGATTGTTCGGGAGATAAATTTTCATCACCATACATCAACCAGATGGGATCATTCCAATAAAGATCATTTAAAGTGGGAGCTTTATAGGCAGTTGCAATATTTGCCCAAAACTTTATGTCAGGGCTGGGCCTAATACTCATCCCAACTCTAGGATTAATACAACTTCCAACAATGGAATGACTGTCACCGCGAACCCCCACACTAAGAGTTAACGGCCCCTGGTTCATTTCACTATTGATATAGGCACCCCAATCATTAATGCTCCGATTGCCAATATTACTACTTTCTCCATTATCCCCCCGGCATTCAAATCCCAAACTTAAAATTCCGGATTCACGAAGTCCCCAATCATTTTGCAGATTAAACCCTACTTGCGAGGTTTTATAAGTGGAATCCGAAAAAGTAGTAGTTGTAAAATTATATTCATGGTATTTTTGGTCAGTAGAATATTGATAAAGCTTAGCCGATAAATTAGATTGAGAAAAGGCTTTGTCATACTCCAGAAACAGGTTAAGATTTGCATCCTGCTGCCGATTATCAGGGGTTGAGGCAGAAGTAGGATCAGTAGCAGCATTGGGGACGCCGGGAACGCCCCTATTTGCCGTATAATAATCAGTGCCTAATCTAATTTCTCCGACACGGGTTCTAAGCGTTTTACTAAGCGAATAGTTCTGCCCAAGATAATCACTATTAGTCCTAAAACCATTAGTTTTATCGTAAAGTGCTGTAAAAAGGAAAGCCTCATTGCCAAAAAAGAGCTCCCCTTTTTGCGCGGAGTAGCTACCTAATGATAATGAAATTCCCATCGGGAACTCTTCTGCTTTTTGCTTGGTAATGATATTAATAACACCGCTAATTGCATCCGATCCGTAGACCGAAGATAGGGGCGCAGTTACAACCTCAATCTTCTCCACATTATTTAGTAGCAGATCCCCAATATCCACGCTTCCCAACAAGGGACTGTTTATCCTGCAACCATTAATCAAAACCAAGACCTGCGACGAATTGGCCCCCTTGATCCTAGCTGTGCTTAAAGCTCCCTTTCCCCCGGTTGCGTAGATATCTACCCCTGGAATAAAGCGTAATACATCGGCTACACTTTCTGCGCCAAAAGTTCTCATCTCCCCTTCTTTTATTACAGTTACATTCCAGGGAGACCTACTTAATTGTTGGGGAATTCTGGAAGCAGTGACAACTACTTCTTCACCATAGAAAATCAAAACCGGTTCGGCAAATGACACCTGACAAAAAACAAATGAAAAAAGAAGAAATAAAACAAATGCTTGCACTCTTGCAAGCGACAGAAAACCTCGAACACCTCGTGCTGAAGCACTTCGGTGCGAAGCATTGGACATAAATAACATCTCTATACCCCCTTTTTTTGGAATATAGAATTTTCGGGAAAACCCTACTCGGCCTGCCAAGGTGGGACTCGAACCCACTTATTTACTATTTCTCTCCCGCTGAGCAACTTGGCTTAATCTTTGAGAGACCACCACCACAACCTCCCCTTTTACCTTTTTTTCTTTTAGTTTACGTGCCACATCACCTGCCTTTCCACGAATAATTTCTTCAAATTTCTTGGTAAGTTCCCGGCAAATTGCCACCTTCGGGTTGTCCATTGTTTTTTCTATATCCTCTAAAGTTTTAATAACCCGGAAAGGTGACTCATAAATTATAATAGTAGCGTCTAGACCTTTCAGCTCTCTTAGCCTCTTATTTTTCTTTCCAGGTTTCTTCGGCAAAAACCCTTCAAAAATAAATTTATCCGTTGGCAAACCCGAAACAATCAAAGCAGCTAAGACTGAAGATGGCCCGGGTATTGGCTCAACCTTGATTTCTTGTTCAACTGCGCTCGCAATCAACCAAGAACCGGGATCCGATATGCCCGGC
>JABMSE010000114.1 GCA_013204645.1 Candidatus Saganbacteria bacterium
ATTTTTTCTCCCACCACTGATCCCATACTGCCCCCCATAAATGAGAAATCCATTATTCCCAAAGCGGCCGGACTCCCATCGATTTTGCCGGTGCCGGTTACAATAGCATCTGAGAGGCTAGATTTTAAAATTGCCGCTGCGATGCGCTTAGTATAAGATTTTGAATCAGTAAAATTAAGAAAGTTTATTGATTTTATGTGCGGATTTATTTCTTTAAAACTCTTGTTATCGACTAATTGTTTTAAGCGCTCTCCGGCCGTCAGCTTGAAATGGTATCCGCATTTTTGGCAGACTTTGAGATTTTCTTCTAAATCCCGGGCAAAGATAGCTTGGTTGCACTTATAACATTTAACCCATAAGTTGCCAGGGATATCTAGTCTTTCGCGGGTATAAGATGTTTCTTTTTTCTTTTTATGTTTAAACCAGTCATTAATACTCAAGGCCTTGATATGATAGTTTAAATTATGTTATGATGTCAAGCCTAGATAACATTAACCCCGCACCAATACAAGTATGGTACGGGGCGAGGGAGGGAAAAGATGGGCAAAAGATCTAAATCCGGCGTCAAACGGATCAAGACATCGAAGAAAAGACGGGTTCGCAACCTTAAAGCAAAAGAGGTAGTCAAGAAAGCCTTTAAGGCTTGTGAACGTGCTATTGCCTCCAAATCAGGAGATATGGCTGATTTAATTAAAAAGGCGGTTTCGGCCATTGATAAAGCAGCGCTGCGAGGGATTATTCCCAAAAATAAGGCTGCCCGCAAAAAATCCCGCCTGCTTTTGAAATATAATAAAGTAAAAGGCTAAACCAAAAGCTAGTGTTATTTGTTATTGCAGCAACTGTTGTTGCTTGTATATTTATTGGCTGGAGCATTGGGGCTAACGATGCTGCAAACTGTGTTGGGTCAGCCATTGGCTCAGGAAAAATCTCTTTTAGAGTTGGTATTGTCCTCGTTTCTGTTTTTGGATTCCTGGGTGCTCTTTTAATTGGCCAGAATGTTATTAAAACTGTGGGAAAGGGCATTGTCCCCTTAAACACGCTGGATCCAACCCTAGCACTCTATATTGCCCTGTCAGCTTGTTTTGGTGCCGGTCTCTGGGTGGTTTTTGCTACTTTTCTTAAAATTCCCGTTTCCACGTCTCATTCTATAGTTGGAGCCGTTGGAGGGGCGGGGTTAGCGGTTGGCGCGCCTATTTTTTGGGATAAGCTCTTGAGCATTTTTATTGGATGGATAGCAACTCCCTTTGGGGCAGCTCTGATTGCCTATGTTTGCTATTATCCTTTCAGGTTTATTTTGTATCGCCTGCTTCCCAGCCGTTTCCGGGATCGAGGTTTGACGATACTGATTGTTTTAGCTACAGCTTATCTGGCTTTTTCCTGGGGTGGAAATGATGTGGCGAACGCTACTGGTGTAATTATTGGTTCGGGGTTGACGTCGTCTTTTATGGCAACTTTGATTGGGGCTTCGGCGATTGTTCTAGGTATTGTAACCTTGGGGTATAGGGTAATTGAAACCGTAGCTTTTAAGATTACGCGTTTTATTCCAATGATGACTTTGGTTGCCCAGTTTGCTTCGGCCCTTAATGTGTATATCTATACGGTTATGGGAATTCCGGTGTCTACTTCGCATTCAATTGTTGGGGCGGTGGTCGGGGTGGGTTTGGCAACGCGAAAGCATGTTTTTGATATCAAACTTGTGCGAGAAATTGTTTTTGCCTGGGCAATTACGCCTTTTGCCGCAGGCTTTGTGGCGCTATTACTAATGACTGTAATTAAGCTGGTTGCTAGGATATAAAAAAAGGAGGGTTAACGATGACGAATATATTGGGTTGGATAGGAATGGAAAGGGAAAAGAATGTTTTGGATATTACAAAAAAGCACACAGAAAAGGTGGCGGAAACGGTAGATAAGCTGGAAAATGCTTTTGCGGCTTATGTGAAGGGCGATATGGCGGTAAAAGATGCTACCTGCAAAGAGGTCATAACGGCGGAGAGACAGGCTGATTTAATCCGACGTGAAATCCTAGATCGGCTCTCAGAAGGAATTCTCTTGCCTCCCGATCGGGAGGATTTAATCCATTTTGTAAAACGAATGGATTCGATTGCTGACCATGCTAATGCAGCTGCACGATTGTTTGAGTTTTTAGATAAGCCATTACCTAATGGCATTCCGGTAAAACTTTATGAATTTGTTAGAACAGCCCTTTTAGCCGTAAATAAACTGGAGGAGGCAATCGATGCCTTGAGTAAAGACAAGAAAAATGTTTTGGCATTATGTACGGAAGTTGAATTGCTTGAGGAACAAGGCGATGAGCAGAAAAAAGAATTGACCGGAATTATTTTAAAAAGCCATCTCGATGCTGGGATTATGATACTACTGCATGATTTAATAGAAGCAATTGAAGAGACTTGTGACCGGGCTGAAGATTCTGCGGATCTTGTACGGGTTTTTGCCGTTAAATGAAGCTTGAGGCCTTTGCAAAAATTAACCTCTCGCTACGGGTGCTTCCGCTGCGTGCGGATGGATTCCATTCCATTGAATCTGTGATGCAGTCTGTGTCGCTGTGTGACTATGTTACTGTGGAGTTATGTTCCTTTGGGATTCATGTGACTTGTGATGATCCAAATGTTCCCCAGGGTAAGGATAATTTGGTATACAGGGCGGTGGAGGTGTTTCAGAACACAGACTTCGTCCCGAGGAGCTCATCTGACGGACTCAGTCCGAGGGAACGCACAGGAGTGAGGATACACATAGAAAAGCATATTCCTATAGCTGCGGGGTTGGCCGGCGGATCAGCCGATGCTGCGGCAGTGCTTTACGGCTTGGCAGAGCTAGCGTCCCCCGACACACGACCCTCGTTCCTTGAATTGTTAAAGTTGGGTGCCGAAGTAGGCTCGGATGTGCCCTTTTGTTTGACGGGAGGCACCTGCTTAGTGGAGGGCCGGGGTGAAATTGTTGACAAGCAGGAACCATGGCCCAAAACCTATTTTGTGCTAGTTTGTCCAGAATTTTCTGTTTCAACTAAGTGGGCTTATGAGGAGTTTGATAAGATCCATTTGACGGTTTCAGAACGAATCAAAAATGATTTGGAACCGGCAGTTGTTTCAAAGTACGAAGAGGTAACGGATATTAAGGAAAAACTTTTGAAATTGGGATGTAGTGAAACGCAAATGTCCGGTTCTGGGCCTTCGGTTTTTGGTGTGGTACGCCACAAATTGGAAGCTGAAGAGATTTTTAGCCAAATTAAGGAGGATTATCCAAGGAGTTTTTTGGTGGAAACCGTGGATAAGGGCGTATGTTGTATTTCATCTTAACTATAGACGGAGATTGGAACCAATATTTTGAAACTGGGCTTGCGCTTGCTGAGCGGGCTCCGCGCATGAAAGCTATGCGCAAAATGATTGGTTATGAAATTAAAATCGCTCACCAGTTATTAGCTGGCCGCTTTATCCATTTTATACATACTTCTCCGGTTGCTCGTGATTTTTTCTTGCGTCCAGAATTTATTGCCCAATGGAAAAAGATAGAGGCCAATTCTGGAAATGTGGGAGTCCACTGTCATGAAGATGATCCTGGCCGTGCTTATTATTATGCTGACGAAGATAAAATGCGCGAAAGTATCAGCTTTTTGGCCTATGGTTTAAGAAAAAATGGTATAACTCCCTCATCTTTTCGTGGAGGGTTTATGACCTTTTCTCCCAAAACAATTGCCATTCTTGAGCAAAACGGAATTTATCTGGATCTTTCCTGTGATCCGGGTCGTTATGCAAAAGATGGGGAGCTTGTGGTTTCTGACTGGCGTAATGCGCCCGATAATTTTTATCGTATGTCATATGCCGATCATCGGATACGTGGGGATAGTTCTGTTTTTGAAATCCCCCTGGGTATTTATATTGACCGAGATTCATTGTTTAAAATTGCAAAAGATGCCAAAAAGCTAAAAAGCAAACCCGGAGAAGTTGTTGTATCGGTTTTAACCCACTCCTATGAGTTTTCTTCTTGGCTAAAAAGGCTCAAAATCAAATTAGCCCTTTTAATTTTGAAAAAATATGGTAAATTTATCAATGCTTACGAGGCACTCGAGGTTATTCACAGTACCCCAGAGTAGCGAAAGGAGAGGTTTATGAAAATAGGTATTGTAGCGGAAAATCGGCTTGGTGAAAAAAGGGTTGTTATGCGGCCACTGGAGCTTGCTCTGATTGCCGAGAACCATGAAATTATTGTTGAAAGAGGGGCTGGCATGGGAGTTAGAATTTGGGATTATGAGTATGAAGAAATTGGTGCTCGGATTGGAATCCGCGAAGAGGCCTATGCTTGTGACGTAGTATTGCGTATTAAAGAACCCAGTTTTGAAGAGATTAAACTAATGCGATCCGGCAGCATCATCGTAAGCATGCTGCATCTGCGCTGCCGCCCAAAATTGGAAGAAGCCTTAAAAAAACGAAGATTGATTGCCATTCCAATGGAGAACCTCAAGGATGCCTTTGGCAATCGCCGAGTTGAGGCGGTGGTGGATTCTGGTAGGATCGGAATGGAATATGGTTTTAAACTTTGGGGAAAAGACCCGGCGACGGCTCACGTAAAGATTATGGGATATGGCAATGTGGCGGTGGGGGCCATTCGCTGTGCTGCGCGCAAACGGGCTAGGGTTGAAATATTAAATCGTACGCACTTTACCGAGATGGAAAAACATATTTCTGGGACAGATATTTTAGTTGATGCGATTAATCGTCCCTATCGGCGCGACGTAAAAAAAGAACCCCCTTTTGTTACCCGTAAAATGTTGAAACTTTTAAAGAAAGGTTCGGTTTGTGTGGATTTAGTTTCTAATCCGGAGGGGCATGCTCCAATTGAAACCATGCGGCCAACAACCCTTGCCGATCCATACTATACAGTGGCTGGAATATATCACGCATCGCTTTGGGGTTGGCCGGGGATGGAGCCCGAAACCATTTGTAAGCGCTATAGTATGCAGCTTGCACCCATTCTTAAACAGTTAGCCGATAAAGGGCTTGATCATGCCCCGGACTTCATAAAAAAGGCGGTTTATGATCTTTCGGAGTAAAAACTATAAAGTTGGCAAATTAGAAATAGACAAAGAGATCGAAAGATTGGCGGTTAAATATAGCACCCCCAAAAAACGGGAGTATTTTCGCCAACTGTTTACCTCGGTTGTAAAGCTATATCTTGATGATGCTGATGAACAAGACCTTTATATGGCTAATGTTACTCTAAAGGAGCTGCGCCATATCTTTCGCTCTTTTTCGCGCTATCGCAATATTAGAAAAGTTGCTATTTTCGGCTCCCATCGCAGTTCAAAAGATAGCCGCGAATATAAAATTGCCGTTGAGTTTGCTCGGGAAATTGTAAAGCGTGGTTTTATGGTCATAACGGGGGGTGGGGGCGGAGTGATGGAAGCGGGCAACTGTGGCGCTGGAAGGTCCGGGTTTGCGGTTAAAATAAAGCTCCCCTTAGAAGTTGATCCTAACCCTTATTGCCCGGGCGAGAAATTAATTAATGTTAAGTATTTTTTCACCAGGAAGCTAGCTTTTATTAAAGAATCTGATGCTACGGTTCTTTTTCCTGGTGGTTTTGGAACCCATGATGAAGGGTTTGAAATTTTAACTCTTTTGCAAACCGGGAAATGTTTGCCGCGCCCGATCGTCTTTGTGGAGTCCCCGGGAAAAACTTATTGGAAAACCTGGTTTAATTTTTTAAAAAAAGAGCTTTTAGTGGGAGGGTTTGTAACTCCCAATGATTTTAATTTATTTACGATTGTTAAATCTGCTAAAGAGGCTGTCGCCGAGATTACGGCTTTTTATCGGGTTTATCATTCAATAAGATATAGTCGTGAGATGACGATCATCCGCTTAAATCAAAAGATTCCTGAAGGCTATTTAAAGAAACTAAGTAATAAATACAAAGACATAATTTCCGGGGAGATCCGTCCCAGTGGGCCGCTGCCGGCTGAAGTAAGGAATAAAGAATATTTGGAGCTCCCTAGAATTTGTATGTGCTTTAATAAAAAAGGATATCCTCGATTAATCGAATTAATCCGGGATCTTAATAAAGAGGGGGGGAATAGTAATGGTTGATAAAAAAATGGAGTTATTGAAGGTGAAATGCGGGCCAAAGAATTTTAAGAAATTGGTGGATTTGGACGATCCTAAGGTTCTTGATTTTGTAGCAAAATATGTTGAGCATTGTAATCCAGCTTCGGTGTTTGTGCGAAGCGATGCGCCTGAAGATGCTCAATATGTTAGAGATAAGTCCATTGAAAATGGCGAAGAAAAAAAACTAGCTGTGGCTGGCCATACTTATCATTTTGATGGCTATGGTGATCAAGCCCGTGATAAAGCTAACACTAAATATCTGCTGCCTCCCGATGTGGCACTAGGGGCTGACATTCAATCGGTAGATAAAGTTTCTGGCACAGAAGAGATAAACGGTTTGTTGAAAAATATTATGGAAGGAAAAGAAATGCTCGTTGGTTTCTTCTGTCTGGGCCCTGCCAACTCACCATTTTCTATTCCGGCTCTTCAAATAACTGATTCTTGTTATGTGGCGCATAGTGAGGATATTCTGATCAGACAAGGATATGAGATGTTTAAGAAGTTAGGAAAAAAGACCGACTTCTTCAAGTTTGTTCATAGTGCTGGAGAACTTGAGGGAGGGGTCTGCAAAAACATTGATAAACGCCGAGTATATATTGATTTGGAAGGCAATCTTGTTTTTAGTGTTAATACTCAATATGCTGGAAATACAGTGGGGCTTAAGAAGCTGGCAATGCGCCTCGCCATCAAAAGGGCCTCTTATGAGGGATGGCTTACTGAACATATGTTTTTAATGGGAGTGCATGGACCAAAAGGAAGGGTATCTTACTTTTCCGGGTCTTTTCCCAGTGCCTGTGGTAAAACTTCAACTGCCATGCTCGAGGGAGAAACGATCGTTGGTGATGATATTGCTTACTTAAGAAATATAGATGGCAAGATCAGAGCCGTTAATGTGGAGCGTGGAATGTTTGGCATTATTCGTGATGTAAACCAAAAAGGAGACTCCTTAATCTTTGAAGCACTTAATTCTCCTGGGGAGGTAATTTTTTCAAATGTCTTAATCACGGAAGAGAAAAAGCCCTATTGGTTAGGCGATGGAAGAGCTGTGCCAAAAAAGGGCACTAATTATTCTGGGGAATGGTTTGTTGGAAAAAAAGATGAGAAGGGCGCTGAAATCACACATTCCCATAAAAATGCACGGTATACTGTTTGCTTAAGTGAATTAAAAAACTGTGATCCCAAGGCCGATGATCCAAACGGTGTTGAGCTATCAGGTATAATTTATGGTGGCCGAGATTCGGATACCTGGGTTCCAGTTAAACAGGCCTTTGGATGGGAGCATGGGATTCTTACCATGGGAGCAGCTATAGAATCAGAAACAACGGCGGCTACTTTAGGAAAAGCCGGGGTAAGAAAGTTTAATCTCATGGCCAATATAGATTTTCTTTCTATTCCCTTGGGAAGGTATATCAATAATAATTGTGATCTAGGAAATTCAGTGAAAAAACCGCCGCAAATTTTTGCTGTCAATTATTTTCTAAAAAATAAAGATGGGAAGTATTTGAATGGTGTAAAGGATAAACATGTGTGGCTAAAATGGATGGAGCTTCGAACATCGGGAGACGTTGATGCAATTAAGCTTCCTACCGGTTATATTCCAAAATATGAAGACCTCAAGAAATTGTTTAAAGAAGTGGTGGGCAGTGAATATTCAAAAGAGGCCTATCTAAAGCAATTTACCTTGAGAATCCCTGAAAATTTGGCGAAAATAGAAAGAATTATCGATATTTATAAAACCAAGGTTCCAGATGCCCCCCACATTCTATTTGATGCACTTTCCGAGCAGAAAAAGAGATTAGAAGCAGTAAGGGGAAAATTTGGGGATTATGTGAGCCCGGATAGGCTGATGTGAGACCTCGCGGTTAAACAATGGCTCTTAGGTAAAGGGTGTACTTATCGGAAGCCTGCGACTAAACGTCGCGGCTTCCAGTTTTCATCAATTTAAGAAGGAAACCGCGAAGTTCATTCGCAGGTTTCCTTCTTAAATTGTAGCGAGTTCGCCGCAGGCGGAGTAATTTGTAGTTTGCTAGCTTTTTATCAGCTCTTCCCCAGCCCCCAAAATTTGTTTTACATCCTCCTCTGATCTAGCCTCAACATAAATCCTTAAGAGAGGTTCCGTCCCCGAAGCGCGGAAGAGGATCCACCCGTCATCTTTAAAGTTAAACTTTAAACCATCTAGCGTTTCAATTTTTACGACTTTTTTGCCAGCGAATTTGTGAGCCTTAGATTTTGCAAGTTGGCTTACAATTTTTTTTGCGTGAATGGTGTGGATATCTGCTCGGTCATAGTAAAAATATCCCAGCTCCTGCATGATTTCATCTAAGATTTGTCCCAGCGATTTATTCTCATAGGCCATTAGCTCAAATAACATAAGCCCGGCGAGAATTCCATCTCTTTCCGGTATAAATCCTTTGATTCCCATGCCCCCGGATTCCTCCCCACCTAAGAGAATATCCTCTTTCAGCATCTTTTCTGCAATATGTTTGAAGCCAATTGGGGTAACGAAAAGTTTTCGTCCATGTTTAGCACATAATTTATCTATCAAATTGCTCATGTTAAAGGTTTTAACAATATCGCCGCTCATTTTGCGGTTAACGATTAAATGATGGAGCAGCAGAACAAAGACGTTATGGGTATTGATGAATTTGCCGCTACTATCTACGGCAGCCACTCTGTCGCCGTCACCATCGAGGACCACGCAGGCAGATAAATCGGATGGGTTTTCGAGGGCAATTTCGGCTACAGCTGAAAAGGTGTCGGTAAGGTTAATAGGAAGTGGCTCGGGATTAACTCCACCAAAAAGAGGATCACGCTGGCCATGAATTTCGATTACGGGTAATCCAAGTTTTTCAAAAAGGCCAGCTGCGCTTCCGTGCATAGGATCGGCAATCATTTTAATTTTGCTTTTTTTGATCCGTTCTAGATCGACTAAGGATTTGATTTTGGCAAGATAGGAGGGGCGTGGGTCCAAGATTTCGATGTTATTCGTGCTGGGAGAGATTTTTAATTTATCCTTTATATTTGCTTCGACTGCCTGCGTGGTGGAGGGCAAAGACGAACCACCGAATTCCTCTTTGATTTTAAAACCATTCCATTCGGCTGGGTTGTGAGAAGCCGTAATCATGATCCCGGCAGCTAATTTTTGATTATTTACTGCAAAAGAAATAATAGGAGAGGTTACAGAGGTTTGGGTGAGATGAGTTTTGATCCCGGCGCCTGAACAAATTTCTGCGGCAGTGCGAGCAAAATATTCGGATTCAAAGCGATTGTCATAACCAATAGCAATACCCTTTTTGGCTGTTCCTTTAGAGAATAAATAATCAACCAGTGCCTGTGTGACTAATTGCACATTTTGGAAAGTAAATTCTTTGGCGATTTTAGCTCTCCAGCCATCGGTGCCAAATTTAATCTCAAGCTTTTTAGTTGTCTTCTTCTGTTTCTTCATGGTTTTCAATCTCAAATTCTATGTTGCTTAAATCATGTATGTCACATTTTTCTCTGGGAACATCTTTTTTCCAAAATGTTTCCCAACGCACATTTTTTGCCGGGCAAAAAGGCCCAGCCAGTTTGCCAGAAAAGGTGCAGATCCTAACCCTTATTAAGCCTTCAGGTGTCGGAAAGGGGAGAACTGGCTCATTGGCCAGAACCTCTTTATTATAATCTTTCCAGATGCGTGGGCAAACGGCGACTTCGGCTACCCCTTTCATCGAAGCATTGTCATCGTTTCCAACCCATACCCCGGTAACCAATTGGGGGACAAAGCCGATAAACCAAGCATCACGAAATTCTTCAGTTGTTCCGGTCTTGGCGGCAGCTGGGCGGCTTATTCGTCCTCGCACGCCGGTGCCGCGAGTTAGGACCCCTTGCATTAGGTCAATCATAACTGCTGCTGTGTTGGTGTCAATGGCTTTAGTCTCTTTTATGATATGTTTTTCAATAATTACTCCGTTTCGATCCTCCACCTTGCTTATTGAAACAGGTTCTACGCGAATGCCTGAATTTGCAAAGACGCCAAAAGCGGAAGTTAGTTCAAGTAAAGGAATTTCGGAGACCCCCAGGGTTAGGGCCAGACCCGGCTCAAGATGACTGTTTATTCCCATACGGCGCGCAACATCAATGGCTGATTGAATTCCAACGCGCTCCAAAAGCTTTACGGCTGGAATATTTAGGGATTTTTCGAGAGCATATCTAAGGGTAACCGGCCCCCTGAATTTCTTGTCGTAATTTTTGGGTTCCCAAGTCCCTTCCGGGTTCCATTCATTGGGATAAACCTCAAAAATCGTTTCTGTGTCTTGAAGGATAGTTCCTGGGGAGATGCCCTGTTCCATGGCTGCCGTAAAGACAAAAGGTTTAAAGGCTGATCCGGGTGGTCGTTTAGCTTGGGTGGCGCGATTAAATTTGCTTTCATAATAATCGACCCCGCCGACCATAGATTTTATGTAGCCGGTTCGGGGATCAATGGCAACCAGGGCTGCCTGGGAAAAGTTATAGGTTTCCCCTTCGCGAGACACGAATTTAGTAATTACATCTTCGGCTACGGTTTGCATTAATGTATCAAGAGTGGTGTAAACCCTAAGACCTCCGTGATAAACCTTATCTTCGCCAAATTTATCCAGGAGCTCTTTTAAAACATGGCTGATAAAATAAGGGGCAATTTTGCTATAGCGTTTTAAGTTTTTAGGTGAGAAATCAAGGGTTTTAATCGCCGCAAGTTTTGCAGCTTGCTCTTCTACTAAGCGGTGCTCCAGAAGTTTGTTAAGCACAAAAACCTGCCTGGCTTTGCTGCCTTTAAAATTACGGTAAGGGGAATAAAGATAAGGACCGCGGATTAAGCCGGCTAAGAGGGCTGATTCGGCCAGGTCCAAATCTTTGGCATGTTTTCCAAAGTAGAGGTTGGCAGCCGACTCAACTCCATAGGCGTTGTGTCCCATATAGACCTGGTTTAGATAAAGCTCAAGGATTTCTTCTTTGGTATAGCGTCTTTCAATTTGCAGAGCCAGAAGTATCTCGGCTAATTTTCGCGTAATAGTTTTTCTGCGGGTTAAAAACAAATTACGGGCCAACTGTTGGGTGATGGTGCTGCCGCCTTCAACAATCCTTCCATACATTATGTTTTTTAGGCTGGCACGAATAATGCCATAAAAATCAAATCCGTGATGGCTATAGAATCTGGGGTCTTCGGTTGCGATGATAGCTCTTTGAAAATAGGGTGAGATTTGAGAAAGCGGCACTACTTGGCGGTTTTCTTCGCGATGCAAGCGCGCTAGGATTTTGCCGTCCGCTGAAAATATCAGAGTGGTTTCATTTGGAACATAGTAATTAATGCTTTCAACATCGGGAAGCTGATAGATGATCTGCAAAAAAAGCCCAGCACCAATTGCCAGGAGGGCAAAGAAAACAACTAAAGCTATTTTAGAAAGGGGGAGTTTCTTCTTTTTCTTCTTTCTGGGCATAATATCGCTAGATTATAACATTTTTGAGGAGTTGTTGTAAGCGGCGTGCCAGTAATATCAAGTGGTCCTAAATCAGAGCATATCTTTTGCGCAGGCGATCTCAACCAAGGGAGGTGGAAGGGGCATTTGATTCCGTCCAGGAATCAAGGGGTCGCGGGTACCTGTGGGGAAGGCCGAAGCGAGCGGTCGTCCAGACCGCGAAGCGTAGGGAGGGG
>JABMSE010000115.1 GCA_013204645.1 Candidatus Saganbacteria bacterium
CAACAGAATTAATTCTGTTGATTTTTAAAAAAGGCGGAACCGAGACTTCAGTCTCAGGTTCCTTAGGTGCTTAGTACTATGGGAAATATAATTAGTTTAACTTCAAATTTAGCCCTAACTTTCCAGTTAAGGCGAGCAAGTAGGTCTACTTCTGCGCCCAGAGATATAAGCTATCAAGCGGTTCCTAGAGGAAGGCTTGGGAACCATTTCCCCATTGGTGAGGTTGTCGATGTTTTAGCACCTTATCCTGTTCATCAGTTAATGTTAAGTCGAGCGTGTGTGGGTGATCGAGAACTTTTTGAGGCAGCGCTGGCTATCTTTACTGCTCCCCAGCGAGCTTTGGTGATGATGGAAGGACAATATTGGTGGAAGCATTTGCCAAAGAGTGGGGTGGAGGAAACGCCTATTTCAGTAAATGATGCTAATTCTTTTACTTTACGGGCTGATAATGTGCCTGCAGGAAAAGGAAGAAGATTGTGGAGAGAACGCCTGCAATATGAGGGAGTTGAGTTAGCTGTTGTTCGAGGGGAGATGCGCCCCATTGCTCCTGACCAGCGTCGCATAGTTTTGTCCACCCTACGAGAACGCGCCCATCCCTTAACCCCCACTATTCCGGTTTAGGAGCTCCTTTGAGGAAAGCTTCAATTCGCATTTTATTCTATAGGGTTATTTATGTGTAAGTAGATATAAGATTGTTTGCCATGGTGGGAGCCAGGTCGGACGGATTAAACTTGCATAAAGGACTTTCTAGTTCACACACATGGAAGCCAGATAACTTAACACTTCCTTCTGTGCCTCGCAAGGCTAGAAAGAGAAGCGCAAAGGTGGCCATATCGTAGTTAACGTCTCCATCCAGACTGACAAAAACGCTTTCTCCTGGTTGTGGTCTATATTCTTGATGGCTTATCCCAAAATTTACTCCAAGGAAGCGCATCCATTTTTCATCAATGATCATCCGAAGTGTACATTTGAGAGCTGTTTGCCATAGGCCTTCTTTGCTAGGAGCAAAGGGATTATCTGTTTTTGCTCTGCGGCAGGTGAATCTGTCTTCCACGAGGGCAAAAGCGTCATCTCTTTCTCGGTCAAAGTCTGCGTCGAGACAATTTCTCATGGTTTCAACGACTCTATCTGCCATTTGGGAAAGAGTTCCAATTTCAATTTCGGTTATAGGCGGTACTTCCGTATCTTCAGGAAAAACATCAAAGGAGAAACGATTGTTGGTTAGAATTCTGTTTTGGGCAGGTGGTCCAAATACCGTGAGACTATCTCCTCTTATATGTTCTTTTAATATTAGCCATGACCAAAAGCCGGCAGCGGTGGAACGCGGAGCGCCACAATCGAGATGATGGTCAACGCTTGCGTTTATTGGATCAACCTCGAAAATTTCTTTTAATCCCACCCGAAAAGGTGCAGAAAATTCGTGAAATCTTCCTGAGGCCAGTGCTGGTAATTGCTGTTTTCTTTTGGCTATTCCTAGTTGCTGGCGGTAATAATCGAGGTGGCGTCTAAGAATTTCGTCTGCTCTTTTGTGGCTGTAGCCTTTTACAGAATAGCCGGCATAGTTGTATTCAAAGTGAGGCAAGCTTGTGTTTTCTACTACTTCAACATCAAGGGTGGGTTGAGATTTTAGTGCACGAATAAATGCAGCGGTTTTGGCCCCGAAGGGATGCACCGCAATTAAGCGTACTGGTGCTTTGGTTGCTTTTCTAAATAGCATATAAGATATCCTCTTAATTATTTATCGCAAATAATTTAAAAAAATTGCAGATTTAAACTTGTGATCATTTTTTGTCTTCAAAACTCCCGGCCGGTAAAGGTAAGTCCTGCCAGCATTAACATACCCGCCAGCATTATTCCTCTAGATGAAACTCGCATTTTATTCTCCTACCTTCTTATCGCCCTCTAATCTGTAGAATTTCAGTTTATTCCAAGATTTTTTTGTGGTATACTTTTTAAAAAGGTGGTAGATATGGCTAATAAAATCCTAGTAATCCATGGTCCTAATTTAAATCTATTGGGCGATCGGGAAAAGGATGTTTATGGAAAAACATCTTTAGAAGAAATTAACAAGAAATTGAAGGCCTTAGGCAAGGAATTAAAGGTAGGGGTTGAAACTTATCAAACTAATGTCGAAGGCGAGATTGTAAATGCGATTCAAGGTGCTAAGGGCAAATTTGCTGCCATTATTATCAATCCCGGAGGATATACTCATTCAAGTGTAGCGATTCGTGATGCTATTTCTGCCGTTAAAATAAAAACGATTGAAGTTCATCTTTCTAATATTTACGCTCGCGAGGAATTCCGCCATAAATCTCTGATCGCTCCTGTGGCCCAGGGCCAGATTGCTGGTTTTGGAGTTGATAGCTACCTTTTGGCCTTGAGAGCTGCTGCGGGCCTTATAAAAACGTGAACCGCAGTCAGCTTAAAGCAGTTGAAATCGCCTGTCAGGTGATGGCTGGCTTGCGAATCAAAGCCGGTCAAACAGAGAAGGAAATAGCCAGTTGGATAAAACACGAACTAGGCTCGCGGAATGCTCTGCCAGCCTTTGATGTTATTGTAGCTTCCGGTAAAAGATCAGTTGTTCCGCATGCCAGGCCGACCCGAAAGAAAATCAAAAACGGCGAGCAGGTAGTTGTGGATTTAGGAGCGAAATATAAGGGTTATTGCTCTGATATTACCCGGACATTTTTTGTCGGGAAAATGTCCCCCAAGTTCCTGAAACTATTTAAGATTGTCAGGGTTGCGGGCCAAAGGTCGCTTTCAGCGGTCCGCGCCGGAGCCTGGTGCCGGGAAGTTGATAGCCGGGCACGTGAATATATAAAGAGATTCTGTTTCAAAACATGCCATATCAGCGAGAAAAAATGTAGCGGTGATTGCTTTATACATACGACTGGCCACGGCATAGGGAAAAAGGTGCACCAGGAACCGAGGATATCTTTGAAGAGCCGCAAGAAGTTAAAAGCAGGAATGGTCATAACCATTGAGCCTGGTATTTACATTAAAGGGTGGGGTGGGGTGAGGATTGAAGATATGGTGTTAGTGACGCAGAAAGGATGCAAGGTCTTGACGGATCTATGAAAACTGTTGCGATAATAGTTGCTGCCGGACAGAGCCGGCGGATGGGGCGTTCCAAGCAGTTTATTGAAATTGGTGGCAAACCTGTTTTGGCGTGGACACTTTCTGTTTTTGAAAAGACAGCTGCAATTGATGAGATCATTCTGGTGGTAAATGTGGAAGAGATCGAACCGGCAAAGAGCTTTAGATTTTCAAAGTTAAAAAGAGTTGTTGCCGGAGGAGCAAAAAGACAAGATTCAGTTTATAATGGTCTAAAGGTTTTGCCAGCAGATTGCGCAATTGTGGCAATTCATGATGGGGCAAGACCATTTGTAACAGTTGAGATAGTAGAGAAAGCTGTGGCGGAGGCTGGCAGGGAAGGCGCGGTAGTGGTTGGCGTGCCGGTGAAGGATACTCTGAAGCAAGTTCGACGTCCAATGCTTTGCACCGAGGGAAAGAAAAACGCTCAGCACGAGGTGTCCAACGTCGTTGGGACATTGAATCGTGAGGAAATTTGGGCGGCGCAGACGCCGCAGGTCTTTAAAAAGGATATAATAGTGAGGGCTTATCAACAGAAAGACAAGTCTAACGTTACAGATGACAGCATGCTGGTTGAAAAGTTGGGCATCCCAGTTAAAATGGTAATGGGATCCTATAGCAATATTAAAATAACTACCCCGGAGGATTTAAAAATAGCTGAGGGAATAATAAGAAAAGGAGATTATAAATGATAGGAATAATGGAGGCGATACTTTCTAATTTTACGTTGATGGTGGTGGGTGTGGCATGGTTTCTGGCCCAGGCAATTAAGGTGATTTTATACCGTTTCCACGAAGACAAATGGAATATCTGGCATTTTTTTGAAGCGGGAGGAATGCCGTCGGCCCACTCAGCTGCAGTAACCGCATTAACTTTGGGGGTAGCGCTTCAGTTTGGCCTGGGAACACCTCTTTTTACAACTTGTTTAGTCTTTGCTCTAATTGTTATGTATGATGCAACCGGAGTTAGGCGAGCTGCCGGACGCCAGGCTGAAATCTTAAATAAAATTGTGGATGATATTTACTCCACTGGTAAGGTGAGAATTGAGAAGCTGAAAGAAATATTGGGCCACGATCCAATTGAGGTGGTCGGGGGGGCGGCACTAGCGATTATCGTAACCCTTATTATGTATTATGTCTACTTTATTAGATAAACTAAAACTCCCCGAAACTTTAAAAGAGCTTTCTGGAAAGCAGCTCGAACAGGTTGCATCCGAGGTTAGGCAAAAGATAATTGAAGTTACTTCAAATACTGGTGGCCATGTTGCCCCAAGTTTAGGCGCAGTTGAACTTACGGTTGCACTGCATGCAAGCTTTGACAGTCCCAAGGATAAAATAATATGGGATGTTGGTCATCAGGCCTATGCCCATAAAATTTTAACTGGCCGCCTGGATAAATTTTCTACTTTAAGAACCCTGGGAGGCATTTCAGGTTTTCCCAAACCATCAGAGAGCCCGCATGATGCTTTTGCCGTGGGACACGCTTCAACTTCTATTTCAGCAGCCTTAGGTATGGCGAAAGTCCGCGACTTAAAGGGAGAAAATTATTCGGTAGTGGCTGTGATTGGTGATGGATCACTTTCTGGGGGGTTGGCTTTTGAGGGGGTTAATAACGTAGATGGTATGAAGGGTAACTTGATCGTGATTTTAAATGACAACGAAATGTCTATTTCGCGAAATGTTGGCGCATTGTCAAATTATTTAACCCAAGTTTCAACCAGTAATGTTTACGTTGATTTGAGAAATAGAGTTGAGAAATTAGTTAAAAGAATCCCGAAAGTCGGGACCCCGCTTTTTGAGGCGGCGCGAAAGCTAAAAGATCGCACCAAACACATTGTGGTGAGTTTTAAGGTAGATGTTATTTTTGAAGAGCTTGGTTTTAAATATTTTGGCCCCATTGACGGCCACAATATACCATTAATTATGAGTACCCTTCACCATGCGCGTGAAATTTCAGGGCCAGTCATGGTGCATGTTATAACTAAAAAAGGGAAAGGCTATGCTCCCGCCGAAGAAAATCCCAGCCGTTTTCATGGAACAGGTCCTTTTGATATAAAGACCGGAAAGCCAAAAAACGGTAAGGCCGGCCAAACCTATACTAAAGTTTTCGGAAAAACAATGGTAAAACTTGCTGAGAAAGACAAGCGAATTATTGGAGTTACGGCTGCGATGCTGGATGGAACTGGCCTTGAAGAATTTGCCAAAAGGTTTCCTGATCGATTTTTTGATGTTGGAATTGCCGAGGAACATGCAACTACTTTTGCTGCCGGACTGGCAATTTCGGGCTATAGGCCGGTGGTGGCAATTTATTCAACCTTTCTTCAGCGTGCCTATGATCAGATTATCCATGATGTGTGTATGCAGAATTTACCGGTTACTTTTTGTTTGGACCGGGGAGGGCTGGTTGGAGAAGATGGTCCAACCCATCATGGAACCTTTGATATCGCTTATTTACGTTCTATTCCCAATATGGTGGTAATGGCACCCAAAGATGAGAATGAATTACAAGATATGCTTTTTAGTGCGGTAAACTGTAATGGGCCAGTTGCAGTGCGTTATCCAAGGGGACGAGGGCCTGAGGTTTTCCTTGATCATGAATTGCAAAAGCTAGAGATTGGGAAAGGAGAAGTTGTTTTCAGACCGCCGGACCACCGGACCGCCGAACCGCCGGTTGTTATTATTGCAATTGGCTCAATGGTTTACCCGTCGATTGAGGCGGCGAAATTGTTGGAAAAAGATGGAGTTGCGGCGATGGTCATTAATGCTCGATTTGTTAAGCCTCTGGATAAGAAATTGATTTTAGAGGCCGTTAAGTCAGCTAATCAGGTGGTAACAGTTGAAGAAGGAGGGCTAGAGGGTGGTTTTGGTTCTGCTGTCTTAGAATTATTGTCACAAGAAGGCATTGCTATTGCGGTTAAACGTTTAGGGCTTCCTTCAAAATTTATTGAACAAGGCAAACGCTCTGAATTGCTTGATATTTACGGCTTAACCCCACAAAAGATATATAAGGAAATGGTTTCCTAAAAAAAGGGAAGAATTCATTGTTTTCTTCTCGCTGCGGAACTCGCCCTTCGCTCCTCATCCGCCTGAGGCGGATTCGTCGCTCGGGCTCAAACAGTCCTCGCTTAAGAAAAAACAATAAATTCTCCCCTTTAGGCTTCACAAAGAACTGAATAATTACAATTTGCCCACTTTCTTCATTTATGCTATATTTTAGTCATGTTATCCGACATTGAAATAGCCCAGAAAGCCAAAATTCAGCAAATATCGCAAATTGCTAAAAAGGCTGGGATTAAATTAAGCGAGCTTGAGTTTCATGGTCCCTATAAAGCAAAAGTTAGCCTCAATGCCTTAAAAAGGCTGAAAAATAAAAAGCCCGGCAAATTAATTTTGGTAACTACTATGAGCCCCACCCCTCAAGGGGAGGGAAAAACCACCACAACCATAGGATTAGCTGAAGCTTTGCTCAAATTAGGCAAAAAGGCATTTGTTTGTATTCGGGAACCCTCCTTGGGTCCAGTAATGGGGATGAAGGGTGGGGCGGCTGGTGGTGGATATTCCCAGGTTATTCCCATGGATGACATTAATCTTCATTTAACCGGCGATATGCATATGATTACCTCAGCGCATAATCTTTTGACTGCCATGCTGCATAACCATATTTACCAGGGAAATGAATTAAATATTGATGAAAATAGAATTGTCTGGAAGCGGGTTATGGATATGAATGACCGCTCTCTTCGGGGAAGGTTTGATATTACCGCTTCGTCTGAAGTTATGGCTATTTTGTGTTTGTCAAAAAATGTGGAAGATATGAAGAAAAGATTAGGCGAGATTATTATTGCTTATGATAAGACGGGTAAACCAATCCATGCCAGCGACATTGCTGCCCAGGGTGCCATGGCTCTTCTCTTGTGGCATGCCCTAAAGCCCAATTTAGTCCAAACCTTAGAAGGGGGACCAGCTTTTATCCATGGCGGCCCTTTTGCTAATATTGCCCATGGCTGCAATAGTTTGGTAGCCACAGAATTAGCCCTAAAACTTAGCAGTTATGTTGTAACGGAAGCTGGTTTTGGCACTGATCTGGGGGCGGAAAAGTTTTTTGATATTAAGTGCCGAGCCGGAAAACTAAAACCAGCAGCTGCTATCTTGGTGGTAACCAAACAAGCCATAGAACGGCATGGATATGAAAATGCCAAAAAACACCTTGAGAACCTTAAATCTTTTGGAATTCCGGTCGTGATTGCAATAAACAAAAAAGCTGATGACTCTAAGCAGGAGCTCGAAGCAATTAAAGCCCACTGCTCTAAATTTGGGGTTGGCTGTGTTATCTCCAATGTATGGGAAAAAGGTGGAAGAGGTGGAATTGCCTTGGCTAAGGCAGTTATTAATTTGTGTAAACAAAAATCTGATTTTCACTTTTTATATGATGCAGCTTCTCCTATAAAAAATAAACTGGAAGCTATTGCTACTAAAATTTATGGTGCGGATGGGGTCGATTTTAGTGATGAAGCAGAAAAAGATATAGAGTTGCTCGAAAAGATTGGCATGTCAAATCTGCCGGTTTGTGTCGCCAAAACCCAGTATTCCCTTTCCGATGATAAAAAGTTGTATGGTTGCCCAAAAGGGGTTAGAATTAAAATAAGGGAGCTAAAACCCTCTGCCGGTGCTGGTTTTGTCGTTGCCTACGCTGGAGCTGTAATGACCATGCCCGGCCTTCCCAAACATCCCGCAGCAGAAAATATGGATGTTAGCGAAGACGGCAAGATTAAGGGACTTTTCTAATGATCAATCAGAAGAAAATCGAAAAAGCAGTCCGGGAAATCCTAAAGGCAATTGGGGAAGATCCCAATCGCGCTGGAATTTCCGATACTCCCAAGCGCGTAGCAAGAATGTATGCGGAGCTCTTTGCTGGGATCAATAAGGATCCTGGTAAAGAAATCAGTATTTTTCACGAAGAAGAGCATGAAGAAATGGTTATGGTAAAAGAAATCCCATTTTATTCAATGTGCGAACATCATTTGGTTCCTTTTATTGGTAAAGCCCATGTGGTTTATATCCCTACCAAAGGAAGAGTAACCGGTCTTTCAAAATTGGTGCGAGTTGTTGAAGCCTTTGCCAAGCGTCCCCAGATCCAGGAAAGATTAACCAGCCAGATTGCAGATTGTTTGGTAAAAAGGTTAAAGCCCCGAGGGGTTTTGATAGTTATTGAGGCAGAACATCTCTGTATGTCCATGCGAGGGGTTAAAAAACCTGGAGCAATTACAACTACTTCAGCGGTGCGTGGGGTGTTTCAAAAGAATGCAAAAACCCGGGCCGAAGCGTTGTCCTTGATTAATAGTTAGTGTAGTGGTCGGTTAATCCGTCAATAACATTTTGTCTTGGTCCAGACCATATTCCAACTCCGTAAGCCTCGACTTCAAAGTGATAGAAATTACCCATTCCGTTGTTTCTCACATATTGCCCCTGCCTATTGATACCGGCGGAGAGGTCATTATAGAGAACTCCATTGCAGATTCCTACGGTGGTTGAATAATCGTTTTCTAGAGTATCTTCAATGCTATTAAATTCATCTTCCTCGTTTCCGGGGGCCGGTGGGGGATTACCATTACTTAAGATGATATCAGGATAGCCTGGATGGTTTAATATGCTAAAACCGTGGATTTGAATAGATTTAGCCGTTGTGCTCACATTTTTTTCATGGACAATTTCAAAGACATTATCAAAAGAACGTGTAACATCGCTTATATAGAAACCGTCTTGATAAAGGGCGTATCTATAGGTTCCGGCCATTAGATAGGCTTTAGCTTTTTCTTCCAAATTAACAAAGACCTCAATTCCTATTTCGCAAATATAGGGTTCAAATACAGGATGGGGGGTTTCAATAAGTATATCTTGGGTGTTATTCAAATTAAAAACATAGGTTCCCCAGCCCCGCGAAATTGGATTGTCTTCTAGAAGAATGTAATAGGTTAGGTTGTTGTTGGTATCAGTATATTCAATTACTTCATAATCATAATCAGCTGCAATGGCGTTAGCAGCGGCAAAATCCTCGGCCAGGATATTATCTACAATTGATTCAAATGAAGATAGCTCAGAAGCAGAAGGAACAATATATAAGAGATCGTTATCATCTGGGATATCGCCTTCTATGTTAATCATGTAACTAATCAAATTACCACTTAGGCTTTGTATGGTAGTTGTAGTAGTAGCCGTAGTGGTTGTAGTAGTTGTGGTGCTAGTACTGGTGCTGGTTGATGTACTGGTAGAAGTGGAAGTGCTGCTAGAAGTGGAGGTTGTGGGCGCTGAAGTGCTGGTACTGGTTGTTGAGGTACTGGTGCTGGTCGTTGAAGTGCTGGTACTGGTTGTTGAAGTGCTGGTACTGGTTGTTGAAGTGCTGGTGCTGGTTGTTGAAGTACTAGTACTGGTACTGGTTGTTGACGTACTAGTACTGGTTGTAGTTGTGCTAGTGCTGGTAGAAGTGGAGGTACTGCTTGACGTAGTTGAACTTGAAGTTGTGCTAGAGCTGGATGAGGTAGTGCTGGATGTAGTAGGTGCGGAAGTAGTGGTTGATGTGGAAGTGCTGGTGCTGGTGGAAGTGGTGGTCGAAGTGGAGCTTACGGTAGTGCTAGGTTGAGTAGAGGTGCTGGATGTTGTAGGGGTTGAGGTGGTAGTTGAAGTTGAAGTTGAAGTGCTGCTAGAGGTGGTTGAGCTTGAAGTAGATGTTGTAGATGCTGAAGTCGTAGTTGAAGTTAAAATGGATGATGATGTACTACTTGAACTACTAGTAGTGGGTGTTGTAGTGGTGCTTGAACTTGAAGAAGAGCTGGTAGTGGTAGAAGAGGAAGTGGTTGGAGTGGTTGTTGTATTTGATGTACTTGTTGTCGATGAAGATGAGGTAGAGCTTGTACTCGAAGATGTGCTACTGGCAAGAGTTGTTGAAGTGGAGGTGTTAGTTGTGCTGGTTGATGTGCTGGTGGATGTGCTGGTGGATGTGGAGGTAGTGGAGGTGGTAGTGGTTTCGTCATCAATTCCTTGGTTAGCGGGATTCTGATGTCCACAGCCAATTGGCCCTGACAAAGACAGGGATAAAATCAATAAGACTGCTAGGGTTAATATACTATTTTCTCTTGTTTTCATGATTTGAGGACTATATATACTATATATATAATGCTCTAAAACCGTCTATCTGTCAAGAAATCTGTGCCAGGCACCTAAGGAATCGTGCCAGGTGTAGCACCAAAGTGGTAAAGCAGCACCCCAAAAAGGGGACAGGAACCTTTTGGTTCCTGTCCCCTTTTTACCTTGGCCCGCTTTTTAAGCGATTTTTTGGCGTTTTCATGGCAAATTTTTCTTTGCTTTCCCGCGGTAATGTCCATCGCGTTTCGTTGACTGGGAAGTGGTGGGGGGGTAAAATTAAATGGGGACAGGTTCGACTTAATTTGGTGGGGTACCGTTTTATGGTCGCAATGGCCATAATTTTAGTGATATAATAGCTGATGAAATATAATAAAACTGCATGCTTTAGTTGATGAAATGGGTAATTTTTTTAATGTGTTGATGTAGGGGTGTTTTGGGTGAGGATGATCGAATTATGCAAAGAATTATTGAAGCACTAAAAGACAATTATTGCATATTTATTGGGGCCGGCATTCCAAACCATTTGGGCTTCCCCTTATGGCCAGGATTTGCACGACAAATGGTAGACTATGTCTGGGACAAAAGGAAAGATTTAAAGAATAGACACATTACCCAGAGTGAAGTAATTGAGTTGAAAAAGCGCATAGACGAAGGGCAATGTATTAGCTCAATTACATACTGCAAGGATTTGTTAAAAGAGAATAATATGTTACGTGATTACATAAGTAAGATTGTTGAAATATTTGGAAATGAAGAAAAATGCAGCAGCGCAAAAAACCACCCTGTTTACGACGAATTAATTAAACTGGCGGGAAATACTTTTATTATTCAAACAAATATTGATAAAAGTATAGCGCATTACAGAAGTACGAAGTGCTTTTATAATACAGCTAGCATTGATAATCTAACCCCTTCGACATTGATTTATTTGCATGGTGTCGTAACGAATGAACAGACCTGGATATTGTCGCGAGATGAATATGATGATGCATATCAAAAAAACGATGCTTTCATTGCATTTATCAAGAAAGTCTTCGAGAGATACAATGTTATTTTTTTGGGTTATAGCATGGAGGATAAAGAGATCCTAGATCAGATAGCTAAAGTGAAAGAAACAAATAGAAAATATTATTTGATATTAAGAGATTTAGAAATTAATAGAACAAGAAATAAAATTATAGAAAATGACTTAAAGCATTACAACGTAAAAGTAATCAGATATTGTACTGAGAGAGATGGATACGAGGAATTTTTGCCCTTCCTGAAAAAGTTAAACTCATTAATTGCGCTGCCAATACCTGTTGACCGTCCAAGCAAGCAAGACGGGAGTGAGTTGGATTGAATAATTATTATCAAGATATTAATATAATTGAGCCATTGATGGGAAAGAAGATTGTAACAATGGACATCCAGGATACGCTGTTGGCATATTTCAGGCGAGACAAAGCATATGAAGATTATTTTTTTAAAAACACAAAGAACATATCGTGGTTTTCAGTTGTTAGAAAATGGGGGTATTTTGAGCCAGAAAACTTTATAAAAAATGAAAAAGGAAAAATTCTTCTCCCTAGATCATTTGATTATCTGGAATGGATTTCAGGACAAGTATCAGATCATCAAGAATATGGCAAAGAATTGATTGATATCATTGAAAATGTTATTCGGTATTTTCAAGAAAACGAAAAAATCAACAATTATTATGTCTGGTGGTCATGCGTAAAAATCCTTAACAATCTTCCTTCTGATATTATCAAAGAAAACCTGGCTCTAGATGATCAATCTGATGATGGTAAAACTAAATATGGTTTTCGGACCTGGCTTAAAACCTGGATGAATTTTCCACATGGCAATGATATTGTAATTCCCGAGTTAGGCGAAAAACTTTCAGCTAAATTTTTAGATGCTGCTAATATGGCTGATTATGCACAAGCAATCGTCGAGGCTATAACTGAAATTTGTCCAGACACTAGGAGGAAATCGGCTTTTGGCGAGAATGAAGCTGTTATGGTTTGGGATTCTTATTGGATCCTGGATGCATTTAAGAAGCTAAATGACAAAATCGCTGCAATATGTTCTGATGAAGCCGTTTATCATATTGCCAATCAATTAAAAAAGGCTTTGGAATATAAACAAAAGGATACTTGGACCGACATCCAAGTTGGGGGCAATCTTTACTACTTAAAATGTTCTCGCGTTGGAAAAGGTGATCTAAAAGAGAACGAAATAGCATATGAAGACTCTGAATATAGTGTGCTTATCAAGCAGTATTCGCCAGAACAAATTAAGGGGATTGATATTAAAAATGATTTCTTGTCGTTGCGAAAAATTGAGCCGGATAAGATTTTAGTCGAGTTTACATTTAAAGCAAATGACAAGGTGGAGTTTGTTTCTGAAGTGAAGACTAATCTTCCTCCCGGGATTAACTGGGAATCAGCGGAAAAATTCGAAAAAAAGCTAGGCCATCTATTTTCTAATTTATATTCCGATTATTCTTATATTTGGTTTAAATCTCTGAAATCCGATAGTATTATTAATCCCAGAGATGCTGAAGAAGTGTTGGCTGTTATCTTACACGATCTCTTGCTTTCCTTCTGTAAGCTTGATGCAGATAAAGCTAAATCTACCCTAAAGAAACTGCTTGGAGACCAATATAAATTCCCAATTTTCAGAAGGATGTTTTTGCTTTGCCTGGATAAATATTGGGATAATTATTCTGAATTGCTGGAGAGATTTCTTGAGTCTGCATCTAATGTTTTGGCAGAAACTGATTATGAGTTGGAGTTGCAAGATGTTTTATCTAATCATGGTTTGCAATTGTCTCTTCCCGTTAATGCAAAGTTGAAAGAGCTTATTACTGATGTTCCGGAATACTACCGCAAGAAAGGCCCTAAGTTTATTGCTTATTGGCAATATAAATGGTTATCACCTCTAAAAGATAATCCGACTTTTTCTCCTGATTATGCAGAAGCAAGAAAAAAGGCGCAAATAAAAGAAGATAAGCCCTACGAGCCTGATCGATCTCCGGCAATAGCCAGCTTTGTTGAGAATAAATCCCCCTTAACAATAGAACAAATATTAGGTATGGAGATCGTGGATTTAATTAAGTATCTTCTTGATTTTAAGGGAACAGATGATTGGGGCATGTTGGAAGGCAAGCCGGACAAAAGAGGGCTAGCAGATATGCTGCAGGCAGCAGTTAAAGAAAAACCGGAGAAATTTATTAATGATCTTAAGCAGTTTAATCAACAAGGTTTATATTTCTATGTCAATTCTGTTCTTCGTGGTTTTTGGGAATGCTTGCGAGCGGGCAGACCACTATCTTGGGATAAGATTTTGAGATTTTCATCAGACTATATCAACCAACCGTGGTTTATCGATGAGGCATTTCAGGCCCAGGGAGAGGATAAGGGGCACTCTAAAGGCGAATATGTCTGGGTTCTTGATAATATTGCTGATCTTATTAAAGAAGGCAGCCGGGATGACGAGCGGGCGATTAGCAGTCAGGACGATTTTATTTTAGCTAAGAAAATCTTTGCTGATATGTTTATGCTTATTAAGAGAGGAAATGACCCAGATGCTGATCGTGACGCCCTAACGTATGCAATTAATACTACTTTAGGTCGGACAATTGAATCATTTATTGTTTTCTCTTTGCGTGTTAAGCGTTTCACTAAGAAAGAAGAAGAGAATTGGGGAGAAAATAAGTATAAACCGCTTTTTGATAAGGGATGGGAAGCATATACCTGGTTTGGGCATTATTTGCCAAATATCCGGTATTTAGATAAGACCTTTGCTGATAAAAAAGTGGAGGAACTAGTAAAATTGGATGCTAAGGATAAAAAATGGCAAAGTTTTATGGGAGGGTGTCTGTTTGGCGCTTATGTTTATGATGATATTTACAAAAAAATGAAAGATCACTATATCAAAGCCCTTAAAAACAAAATTTTTGACGATCAGGCAGATAAAAGGCTTGTTCAGCATATTGCGATTGGTTATTTGCGCGGGCATGAATCATTAGAGGAAAAAGACAGTTTGTTTTATAAAATGCTTAATGAGGCTGATACGGCAGAAAAAAGAGGGCGTTGGTTTGAGATCGTTAACTTCTTCTGGTCAATTTCTGGG
>JABMSE010000116.1 GCA_013204645.1 Candidatus Saganbacteria bacterium
AAACGCGCCTAGTGCGATTCGAACGCACGACCCCTTCCTTCGCAGGGAAGTACTCTATCCAGCTGAGCTATGGGCGCTTGCGATTGTCCTAAAGTTAATTAGCCGCTTAAGTTATGCTATAATAACATATCATGATTAAATTTGGAACTGATGGCTGGCGGGCGATAATATCGGATGAATTTACCTTTGAAAACGTCCAAAAAGTAGCCAAAGCCATTGCTAAATACATTATCGACCACAAATTAGCGGATAAACCCCTCATAATTGGCTACGATCCCCGCTTCCTGGCTGATAAATTTGCGCAAACTTCGGCAAAAATCATGGAAGATGCCGGGATTAATTGCTATTTAACTGAGCGCGATACCCCAACCCCAATTGTGGCCTGGGAGGTAGTCGACAGAAAGGCCTGTGGAGCAATTATGTTCACCGCTTCCCATAATCCAGCCGAATACTGCGGTATAAAATTTATCCCCGCTTATGCTGGGCCTGCCAATGAAGAAATTACGGCTGAACTCCAGGAAAATTCAAATAGAGATATAGTTTTACCAAAACCCGCCAAAAAAGGTGAGGTAGAACGTTTTGAACCAAGGGAACGCTACTTTAATTACATTAAATCTTTTATTGATCCAGATCTAATTAAAAAGGCTAGGCTAAAAGTAGTTTATGATCCAATGCATGGGGCGGGGAGGGGTTATGTCGACAGGCTATTACAAGATCTTGGCGTTGAGGTTGCTGTTATTAATGGAGGGCGCGATGTGCTTTTTGGAGGCAGAAGTCCCGAGCCAACTGGTGAGAACTTAAAAGAATTAGAAGCTAAAGTAGTGGAATTAAGAGCAGATTGCGGACTTGCCAATGATGGGGATGCTGATCGTTTCGGGGTGGTAGATGAAAGGGGCGATTTTTTAAATGCCAACCAAGTATTTGCCCTAGTTTTTGATTACTTGGTTTCGAATAAAGGATACACCGGTTCTGTGGTGCGCTCAGTTGCCACCACCCACCTCATAGATTTGGTGGCTAAGCATCACAAAATAGCTGTCTATGAAACACCGGTGGGTTTTAAACATATTGCAAAATTAATGCTTGCCAAAGATATTATTATTGGAGGGGAGGAGAGTGGGGGACTTTCGATAAAAGGGCATATTCCGGAAAAAGACGGTATCCTAGCAGATCTTTTGATAGTTGAAATGCTTGCCAAAAAGAAAAAGCCGCTTTCCCAAATCTACCAAGATCTTATCTCGAAGGTAGGGGTGGTGTTGTCTGAACGGGTTAACCTTAAATTTTCTGGCAATGATAAAGAGAAATTCATGGATAAACTCTTAAAAAATACGCCAACTGAGTTTGCCGGATTGAAAGTTAAAGAAGTCAATAAACTTGATGGGGCAAAATTGATTTTAGAAGATGGAAGTTGGGTCTTGGCCCGGCCTTCGGGAACTGAACCTTTGATTCGTGTTTATGCGGAAGCCCCGACGCCACAGAAGGTCGCGGCTCTTTTGAAGGCAGTTAAAGATTTTGTATAATAAGGAGGATAAGAAATGGCTAAAAAGAAAAAAAAGGTAGTTCTGAATGCAAAAATTGTCATGAATGATGTGGAAATGGACCGTGCGCTTAAACGAATTGCGCATCAGATAATCGAGGCCAATAAAGGCATTGAAAACGTGGTAATTGTTGGCATTATTCACCGGGGACTGCCTTTAGCTAAGCGCTTAGCCGATATTATTGAACAGCAAGAGGGAAAAAAGATTCCAGTAGGCGCTATTGATGTATCGCTTTATCGGGATGACTTAACCCGGAAAGGCAAATATATTGAAGTGCGTAAATCTGAGATGCCCTTTACGGTAACTGATAAAACCGTCGTTTTAGTAGATGATGTTATCTTTGCTGGCCGCACCGCCCGGGCGGCTTTAGACGGTCTCAAGGATTATGGCCGGGCCAATAAGGTCCAGCTCGCTGCTCTAATTGATCGCGGACATAGGGAGCTTCCGATTCAGCCTAATTTCATTGGAAAAGCTATTCCCTCAGCAAAAAATGAAGAGGTTTCAGTTGAGATTTTGGAAGTAGATGGCATTGATCGGGTTAGTATTAAGTGAATGAAATCCTCAATTCCTTAAACTCTGAACAAAAAAAAGCTGTAACTTTCGCTACTGGTCCCCTACTTGTAATTGCTGGTGCCGGAACCGGCAAAACCACAGTTATTATTCGACGGATTGCTCAGCTTATTTTTAAAAAACTGGCTAAACCCCATGAAATTTTAGCCCTTACTTTTACGGATAAGGCAGCTTTCGAAATGGAAGCCAGGGTTGATCAGCTAGTTCCTTATGGATACATTGATGTTTTGATCTCAACTTTCCATGCTTTTGGAGACAGGGTTTTGCGCGACCATGCCATAGATTTGGGTCTTACCCCAGATTATCGCGTGCTTTCCCATGCTGATCAGTTGCTTTTTTTGCGCGAACACCTTTTTGAGCTTCCCCTCAATTATTACAAATCATTAAGTGACCCCACCCGCCACCTTGAGGCATTGCTTAAAATTATAAGCCGTTTGCAGGATGAGGATATTACTCCTCAACAATATTTGAAAAAAACAAAAGTTGCCCTGAAGAAAGCAAAAGCAGAGGACAGAGAGGAGGCCCGAAAGCAGCTCGAAGTGGCAAAGGTATACCAAAAATATCAGGAACTGAAAGAAATAAAAGGCTTTGTCGATTTTTCGGATCAGGTCACCCTCACCTTAAAGTTGTTTCGTAAGCGTCCTTCGATTTTGGCGCGGTTCCAGAAACGCTATAAATTTATTCTGGTAGATGAATTCCAGGACACAAATTCTGCTCAATTTGAGTTATTAAAACTTTTAGCTGGTAGAAAGGCAAATCTGACAGTTGTCGGGGACGATGACCAGGCAATTTACGCCTTCCGTGGAGCAGCGATCGCAAATATTCTAAATTTTGAAAAGGTTTATAAAAACTGCAAAAAGATAGTTTTGACCAAAAATTATCGCTCAACCCAAATAATCCTTGATACTGCTCGTCGCCTGATAAAACACAATGATCCTGACCGGCTTGAGGTTTCCGCTAAAGTTAATAAGAAACTAAAAGCGCTATCTGGGCTTAAGGATAAAAAAGTAAAGCATAATTTGTTTGACCGGGTTAGCTCTGAAGCTGATTGGGTTGCGCAAATCATTTTGAAAAAACATGAGCAAGGGTATAAATACAGCGATTTTGCTATTTTGGTGCGCTCAAATAGAGATGCACAGCCATTTAGGCAGGCGCTGAATATGCTTTCGATCCCGCATCAATTTTCGGGTGGTTCTGGTCTCTATCTTAATTACGAGATTCAGCTTTTGATAGCATTCTTAAAATCCATTGGTGATCTGGCGGATTCCGTGGCCCTTTATGAGCTAGCTTCATCTCAGATTTATGGCCTTGATCCCTTAGACCTTCAAAAAATGAACACCTTCGCCAAGCGGAGGAATTATACCCTCTACCATGTCTTTTTTCATTTAGAAGACGGAGGCGAATTTGAGATTTTAGCCGACGTGAGCTCACAATCAAAAGCAAAGGTTAAAAAGATTAGGGATGACATAAAATATTATATAAATTATGCAAAACAGACAAAAACCAGTGAAGTACTGTATCATTTTTTAATGCGTTCCGGTTATCTCTCCCAGCTAATGGCCAAAGAAAGCGAGGAAAATGAAGGACGCCTAAAAGCCATTGCCAGTTTCTTCGAAAAGACTAAGGAATTTAGTGAAGTAGTTGAGGTTGACCGGGTGGCTTATTTTGTAAAATATCTTAATTTAATGCGCACTGCCGGTGATAATCCTGAAAGTGTAGGTTTTGATGAAGAAAAAGACAGTGTGAATGTTTTAACTGTGCACAAAGCCAAGGGATTGGAATTTCGCGCGGTTTTTCTGGTCTCTCTTTTAGCTGAAAAATTTCCAACTAGAGAGCGCCGCGACGCTTTTGCGCCGGTAAAAGAGGGATTCCATCTTCAGGAAGAAAGAAGGCTTTTTTATGTAGCTATGACCCGAGCCAAAGAAGAACTTTACCTAACCTCGGCTCTGGATTATGGGGGAAAACGCAGGAGAAAGGTCTCGCGCTTTGTGCTCGAAGCTTTGGATGTGCCCAAAGCGGATATTAAGCTTTTAGGAAAAACTCCCAAGGAACAAATTGCACTTTTTGCGCCACAAGAAATAGGCGTGCCAGCTCCTCAAAAAAGTGTCAAGGATGACTTGTTATTTTTAAGCTTTTACCAGATTGATGATTATCTAACCTGTCCGCTTAAATATAAATATGTGCACATTTCACATGTTCCCCTTTTACCCAGTCACCAGATTATGTATGGGGCTGCTTTGCATAAGGCTGTGCAGCAATATGATACGGCAAAATTAAATAGAAGAAGGTTTAGTAAAAGGGATTTAATAAGAGTTTTAATGGAAAACTGGTCACAAGAGGGTTTTATTTCTCGCGAACACGAAGAACAACGCCTTAAGGCCGCAAAAGAAGCCTTAGCTCTTTTCTATAGACAACAAAAAAAAACAAAACGCAAAATAAAATTGGTTGAAGAGGACTTTTCGGTTACGAGAAACAATATTGTTCTTCGCGGAAGATTTGATCGGGTGGATAGTGAAAAAGGTAGCATCTATATCGTTGATTTTAAATCTTCAGAGGTTGCGAAACAAGCGGATGCGGATAAGCGTTCCAAAAATAGCCTCCAGTTGGCAATCTATGCCCTGGCTTGGAAAGAAAAATATGAAAAACTCCCCTTTCGGGTCGAGCTTTATTTCCTAGAGAATGGTTTAGTGGGGTCGGCCGCAAAAGATGAAAAGGACATTTTAAAAACTTGGCAAAAGATAGAGGGCGTGGCCCAGGGTATTAGAGAGAGAAATTTTGCTGCGCAGCCCAATAGTCGGGTATGTTCTTACTGTCCCTATAGTCCGATTTGTCCCAGGTCAGTTGTTTAGGTTATAATATAGAAGAGGGGGGATGCTTGTAATGGAAATTGTTCTACTAATCATTGTTGTTTGTCTCCTGGTAATATTGGGGTTAGTCCTTTTCCTCAAAAATCCGCAAAGTGACCAGTCCCACGCCCAAAGGTTAATGCTAGACGTAGTTGAAAATTTAAGAAAAGAAGTTTCAGATAGTTCGAGCAAACATCGGCAGGAAACCCAATCAAACTTAGCTAAGATAAGCGAGCAATTATTAGCCGGGCTAAACAATTCCTCTCAAGTCATCCAAAAACAATTTAGTCAGAGCGCAAATATAATTAAAGAAGTCACCGAGAAATTAACCAAGCTTGACGATACCAATAAGCAGGTTTTGGATTTTTCGGGCAAACTACAAAGCCTGGAGAATATTTTAAAAAACCCCAAGCAGAGAGGAATCCTGGGGGAATATTTTCTTGAAACCCTGCTGGCTAATATTTTGTCGCCCAATCAATATAAAATGCAGTATAAATTTAAGAACGGTGATATGGTGGATGCGGCTATATTTTTTAGGGACAAAATCATCCCGATTGATGCAAAATTTTCGCTGGAGAAATACAATAGAATCATGGAAGAGCCGCAGGAGGAAATCCGGGTCAAGCTTGAAAAAGAGTTCAGAATGGACCTAAAGGATAGGATTGATGAAACCTCAAAATATATTCGACAAAGAGAAGACACAACTGATTTTGCTTTTATGTTTATTCCGGCTGAAGGGATTTATTATAACCTTTTGATTTATAAGGTGGGAAATGTTGCAATCTCTTCTAAGGATTTGATCGAATATGCTTTTGACAAACATGTAATTATTGTTTCTCCAACATCATTTTTCGCTTACCTGCAAACAGTTATTCATGGATTAAAGGCTTTGACGATGGAGGAGAATGTTAAGGATATTATCAAAAAGATAAAGGACCTTTCCAAACATCTGGAAACCTATGAGACTTATCTGCAGAAGTTGGGGAACTCCTTAGGGACTACGGTTAATCAGTATAATCAGGCTTATAAGGAATTCACCAAAGTGGATAAGGATATCGTCAAAATTACAGATGGGGAGGCAGGAGGCAAGAGCAACCCCGTGCTTTTGGAGCGATGAGAAAAGTAATTGTTTTTTTTATAGCACTATTTTTAGCGGCGATAACAGCTTTTTCAGCATTGACCAACACTAAAGCAATTGAGCAATTAAAAGGTCAAATTGCCCAAACCAGAGGGATAATTGAATCTCTTGAAAAACGAAGGTGGAAAATTGATTTCCTTGAGCGGAAGGTATTACTTTGGCTGGCAATTGAAAGGTCCAATAATAGACTGAAAGAGATGCAAGGAGAATTAGATTATTTAATGGCGAGAGTTTTAGAGGAAGAATTAGTCGAGGAAATCGTGATTAGTGAGGAGCTATCCCTTGAAGAAGGGACAATTAAAGCAGAAGAGCTAACCTTGGAGGTGGAGGCGCTGGCTACTTTTGAGGTTGGCCCAGAAATTTTGGCGGGGAGTGAAGAGGTAGTTATTTATGAGGAGGAGGTTGTAAGGCAGCCTTCTCAAATTGAGATTGGTGCTACGGTGGGGATTTTTGCCAATTCAACCAGTTTTTTCCCTGAAATTCGGTTACCTCTATCCTATATTGTGGGACCAGCTCTCTCTTCTTTGCGTATTTCAGGGGGAATTGCCCAAAGTATGGATACCCAGAGAAGATACGTGCCCTTAAGTGTTGATTTTATCCTAAATTACCCCCCCGGCTGGTTTAGTGGGGTAGAAAATTATCTGGGAGTGGGAGTAAATTTTGTCGTTTTAACCACGGGCTGGAAAACGGGTTCGCTTGGGGGGGAGGTTTTCTACGGGATAGACAGCAGCGGCTTTGGCGGAAAAATATTTGGAGAGCTTGGGTACGGCTTCTTGAACTCTGGAGCTTTCCCCTCTCAGAGGGGAGCTACTCTTCTTATTGGTTACCGGCGAAAGATAAACTTTTAAGCCCTAAGGGCTTGACAAATAGGCGTCTAATTGAGTATAATCCGCGATAGGAAAGGAGGTGAAATAATTTGAAAAGAATAATTGCATTATTAATCGTATTGACTTTTACGGTGGGACTTGTGAGCATGGTTTCCGCTCGAACTGTTGCAGAAGAGTACATTGCTGTACAGAAATATCTGACTGTTTTGGATGCGAAGATCACTCGCTACAGAGCAGCAGGCGACAATGAAATCGTTCAGCAACTGCACAAAGAGAAGAAGCTGACTATTGCTCGTTTGAAGAAGCTAAAAGCTGTTCTTCAAGTGCAAGGAATCGAAGAGGTAACCACTCCTCCTCCTCCAGCACCACCTGTGCCACCACCACCACCACCACCAAAAGTAACATCTGCTGGCATGTTTGGTATGGGAGTAACTACCGACTGGACAGTTGGTTATGTTATGGGTAATTCCATTATTGTAGCTCGTGCTGACATCCTAATGGGCGATGGCCTAGGTATTGGCCCAATGTTAGGAATGGCAAGCGACGCTGTTAATTGGAGAATTGGTTTGGGAGGCGCAATGGGTAAGGATATCAATGATAACGAAAAGAAAGCTATTCCGTTGTTTGTTGATGGTCTTATCAATATTCCGGCTGATGTCATGGGCGGAATTGAGTCTTACGTCGGAGGCGGCGTAAACTATGTACTTTATGGAAGCGGACAGGAAATGGGATCCTACGGAGGCCAGGTTTATTATGGCATCCAGGGGGACATCGGACTCGGCGGAAATTCTTATGCTGAGCTCGGTTATTCTGTTATCCGATCCGGAGCTAGTGTGAAGAACACGGTTCAATATTCTATGAAGGGTTTCGCTATCAATCTGGGAACTCGTGTAGAGTTATAGAAAGAGCAGGGCCCTTATTTTTTTCTCATAAAGGAAACATGGACACTTTAGAGAGGAAAAGGGGCCCTCTCTATTTATGTAGTTTGTAGTTTGCAATTGTACTTTGTAGTTTGCGCAATGTACAAATTACAAAATACAAATTACAATTGCGAATTACAAAACTTTAGCCTTGAATTTCCCCTAAATGGTTTAAGGTTTTTGCCCGAATTTGTTTAAGCTGACCGGACGAGTCTTTGGGATCATCGAAGAAGCAGCGGATAAAATTATTTGTTAGGCCTTCTCCTTTTTGTTCCACTAGAATCTCAACATCTTTTCCAAGATATGGCTTGGCGAATTCTTCCATGTATTTTATTCTTAATTGTTGTAAAATTATGTTTCTGTGTTTCTTTGTTGCTGTGTCAACTTGGTTTGAGAGTTTTGCCGCAGAGGTTTTTGCTCTTTTAGAATAGCTAAAAACATGAATGCGGCTGAATTTGATTTGATTGACTAAATCAATTGTGTTTTGAAATTCTTTTCCCCCTTCGCCGGGGAATCCCACCATGATATCGGTCGCAATTGCGCAGTCCGGTATTTTTCTCCTAATATAGTCTACAATCTCTATAAAATCCTGGCAGGTATAGTTGCGCTTCATGGCTTTCAATATGTTGTTGTCTCCACTTTGGACTGGAATATGGAGGTGATGGCAGACTTTGCCGGTTTTAGCAATAACATCTATTAGCTCTTGCGTAAGATACATTGGTTCAATGGAGCTTATGCGCAGGCGTAAAAGGCCTGAGAGGGAACACAGAGCACGGAGCATGGAACACAGATCACTGAAGTCTTTTCCATAAGTTCCCAGGTTAATCCCCGTTAGAATAATTTCTCGGGCTCCGCTCGCTACTAGTTGCCGGGCCTCATCTATAACTTGCGGCAATGGCTTGCTTCTTACTTTTCCGCGCGCATAAGGCACAATGCAGTAGGCGCAGAAATGCTCACAGCCATCCTGGATCATGAGATTTCTGCGTACTTTCTTATTCGGTTTCTGGGTAAGGCTTCTGGGTTGCAGCGGATCAGCCAGCATAATCTCGATATTGGGAAAAGATTTCCCTAATTCTTTTTTAGCCAGTATCGCATAGCAGCCCGCAACGAAAATCTTAGCTTTAGGGTTTTGGCGGAGAGCGCGACGGATAGCTTGCCTAGATTTTCTCTCCGCATCCAGCGTTACCATGCAGGTATTGATTACATAAGTATCAGCTTTTTTTGAGAAATGAATCACCTCTGCATTGGTGCATTTGTGCGCTTGTAGAATTGAGCTTTTTAGGCGGTCGGTCTGATATTGATTAGCTCGGCATCCCAGAGTATAGAAGGCGAATTTCTTCATAGATTGTATTCGTAGTTAAGCATTGAGAGGAGGGCTAGTGCAGCGGTTTCGGTCCTTAAAATCTGTCTTCCAAGACTTATGGTAATAAAACCAGCGGCGCAGGCCTGGGCCACTTCATCTTTTGAAAAGCCGCCCTCGGGACCAATGAGGACTAAGATTGTTTCTGTGTTGCTATGTTTCTGTGTTTTGGCTAGGACTTGTTTTAGGGAGGTTACCTTTTCTTCTTCCCAAGGGATAATTGCTAGATCATAATCTACTGCTAGCTTTAAAACATCAGAGAATTTCGTGAGCGGGAGAATAGTGGGTAGCTTAGAAGCTTTGCTTTGTTGGGCGGCTTCCTTGGCTATTTTTTGCCAGCGATTGTGTTTATCAGCGCGGTTGATTGAGCGCTCACAAAGGGTTGGAATAATTTGATCTGCTCCCAGCTCGGCTGCTTTTTGGATAATAAAATCCATTTTTTTCGCCTTAGGCAGCCCTTGAGCAATTGTAACCTTAACTGGCAGCTGATCTTCTTTATGGGTTGAAATAATATTACAGATAATTTCGTCTCTTTTGATTTCGTGGATTTTAGAGTTGTAAATATTTCCCGTGTTATCACACAGCTCTAGTTTATCGCCAACTTTGCTGCGCAGCACGTTTTTGATATGGTGCGCGTCTGTTCCGAAAATATTTGGAAGTTGATCTTTTGGGATGAAGAATCTATGCATTTTAACTACCAACTATTATTCTGAATTATTATATTTCCGCAACAACTCTTCTTGTTGCTTGCTTGGCTTGCTGGGGATTTCAACTTCGACTAGGACGTATAAACTGCCATGCTCGCGATGGTTTAAGCTAGGCAGTCCCTTACCCTTAATTTTAAAATTGCTGTTGGGTTGGGTCCCTTTTGGGATTTTAAGTAGGGTTTCCCCGGCAAGGGTAGGGATCGTTATCTCATCGCCTAAGATTGCCTGAATAAAAGATATTTTGGTGCGAAAATATAGATTGGCACCATCACGATTAAAGAGAGGGTGCTGTTCAACATAAATAAACACATATAAATCACCAGCCGGAGATCCTTTGACTCCGAAATCTCCGGCTCCGGTGATGCGCAAACGGTACCCATTATCAATTCCAGCTGGGATTTTGACTGATACTTTGGTTTTCTTTTTAATGCGTCCTTCTCCTTTGCAATGAGAACAAGGAGAGGATATTACTTCTCCGCTTCCTCTACAGGTTGAACAGGGCATCACCTGGGTAAAGCTTCCCAGAATAGTTCTCTGGCTTTGTCTAACTTGCCCAGATCCGCTGCAGGTTGGACATTTGGTAGGCCTTGAGCCTGGCTTTGCGCCGGATCCTTTGCAGGTTGAACATTTCGCAAAATGTACAATCTCGAGCTCTTTTTCAATACCTTCGGCTGCTTGAGGAAGGGTTATGCGAAGGTCATAGCGAAGGTCGGCACCCCTCTTTTGCTGTGTTCTTTGCGTGCCACTTTGTCTTCCAAAAAAAACATCAAAAAGATCGTTGAATTCGCCAAAACCGTCGAAGCCCTGAAATCCTTGCCTGGGATCAAAGCCCCCAGCGCCACCTGCTGCTCCAAAGTAATCATACTGGGAGCGTTTATTGGGGTCAGATAAAGTCTGGTAGGCTTCGTTTATCTCGGTGAAGTGGTCATGTGCATCGTTACTTTTATTGACATCCGGATGATATTGACGGGCTAATTTGCGATAGGCTCGTTTTATTTCATCAGCTGAAGCGTCTTTTTTAACGCTAAGTATTTCATAATAGTCGCGTTTGCTTTTGGGCATTTACTTATGCATTTTTTCCGCTGTCTTTATCCTCGTCCTTAATTTCGGCTTCGGCGTCAACGGTTTTTTCCTCCTTGCCACTTTGTGCTTCGGAGGACGCGTCTGCCGCTCCTGGTTGCCCAGGTTGGGGGCCTGCGGCTTTATAGATTTTGGCAGATACTTCATAGATGTCTTTTTGTAAGGTTTCTGACGTCTTTTTAATAAGTTCGCTATCTTTTCCTTCCAGGGCTTTTCTAACTTCGGCAATATCTTTTTCGATTTTTTCCTTGTCAGCTGCTTCGATCTTATCACCGGCTTCTTTGATGGTTTTTTCGGCCGTGTAAGCTAAGCCATCTGCCTGGTTCCGGGTGTCAATTTCTTCTTTCCTCTTTTTGTCGTCAGCAGCATGGGCTTCGGCTTCTTTTTGCATTTTATCAATTTCTTCTTTGCTCAAGCCCGAAGAAGCCGTAATGGTTATCTTTTGCTCCTTGCCGGTGCCTTTGTCAGATGCTTTAACATTTAATATGCCGTTAGCGTCGATGTCAAAAGTTACTTCAACCTGGGGGATGCCGCGTGGGGCAGGGGGGATTCCGTCCAGATGAAATTTGCCCAGAGTTCGGTTATCGGCTGCCATGGGTCGCTCCCCCTGGAGGATGTGTATTTCAACCGATGATTGTCCATCAGCTGCAGTTGAGAATACCTGACTCTTTGAAGTGGGGATGGTTGTGTTTCTCTCAATTAAAGGTGTCATAACTCCACCTAAGGTTTCAATTCCTAAGGTAAGAGGTGTAACATCTAAGAGCACCATTTCTTTGACGTCGCCAGCCAAAACGCCTCCTTGGATAGCTGCACCAATGGCAACAACTTCATCTGGATTAACGCCTTTGTGGGATTCTTTGCCAAAGAATTTCTTGACTGTTTCCTGAACCAAAGGCATCCGAGTTTGTCCGCCAACCAGGATTACTTCGTCAATCTGTTTGGCATCCAGGCCGGAATCTTTTAGGGCTTGGCGGCAGGGCCCTAGTGTCTTTTCAACTAAGCCACCGACAAGCTGCTCAAGCTTTGCGCGGGTTAGCTTTATGACCAAGTGCTTGGGGCCGTTCTGGTCTGCGGTGATAAAAGGTAAATTAATTTCAGTTTCCATAACGCTGGAGAGTTCGCATTTGGCTTTTTCAGCTGCTTCCTTTAATCTTTGCATGGCCATGCGGTCCTTTGAGATGTCTATTCCCTGGTCTTTTTTGAATTCGTCAACCAGCCAAATAATTATTTTCTGGTCAAAATCATCGCCGCCTAAGTGGGTGTCACCGTTGGTGGATTTAACTTCGAAAACTCCTTCGCCCAGCTCTAAAATAGAAATATCAAATGTTCCA
>JABMSE010000117.1 GCA_013204645.1 Candidatus Saganbacteria bacterium
CCCAAAAGCAATGCTGCTTATCTAGGAATCGACGCAGCCTTAAAAGATGTAAAAGAAAATCCAACCTTAGCTGTTCCCAAACATTTGCAAAATGCAGTTTATGAAGGTGAGAAAAAACTGGGGAAAGGCAAAGATTACAAATATGCCCACAACCATAAAGGCGGCTATGTTGCACAGGAATATCTAACAGCAAAAAGAAAATATTACGAGCCCAAAGATATTGGGTTTGAGAAAAAGATTAAAGCGAGGATGGAAGAATTAAGAAAGGTAATCTAGTTAAAATAGCATAGCTACCAAAGTGGATCACCAAATATATTGGTACGGGGCCCCTTACGACTCTCGGCTACTGAACCATGCTCCAATTCTTCTGCCTCATTTACAAAATGTCGCGCTAAAGCTAAGACACCGCGGCTATCATAGCGTCCTTCAATATAAGAAGCAGTACTACTTAATACATTGGTATAGCGATGCGCCCCAAGAGGAGCCGGGACCGTAACCATGGGAACGCCCTCTAAACCACTACTAAACCCAAACAAAGCCCGACAATTTCCAGCTATCAAAACAGTCCCAAGGGATGAACTCGTAACCCCAAAGACTGGCGGAGTACCATCATCATTTATAAAGCACTCTGGAGAACGAAAATTTTCCAATCCCTCGCTATGATCCCACGCAAACAAAAGCACACGCCATATATCTAAGCCAGGTTGATTGAGAATGATTTGATTTAAGGAAACCATTCGCGGTAGACCCAAACGACCACGCCAGCGGGGCAGTTCCATCCTGATGACGAATCCAATTCCTTTTAATATTTTATGAGCATTAAATCCCTCATGGTAGGCATATTCATCTCGGCCACCCCGGGCTTCTATCTCTTGCTCAATTGTTGTTCGTGGATAAAAATACACCGCTTGAGAATTTCTGTGCTGAGCAAGCGTAAAAACTCCATCTTTTTTTCTGTAGCTCCCCCGATGAAAAAATAGCGGATTAGCAGGCGTTACCTGTGCCTGGCACACAACCGCTGGAACATATCTCCTTTGCACTCTAAATCCCATAAAATTAGCTCACCTCACATCCAAAATTTATCTACTCTGTCGCGCTATATTCATTGCGCAACATTAGGCGGATATCGGGTCGTATCTGTTGTAAACTTAAACGCATAGTCATATTCTCCTATCGATCAGTTAGGGGAGAAATTTCACGTTTTCCTCAACTATTCTAATTATAAATCATGGTATAATTAAACAACTATGAACCCCAAACATTACGAAGACTTAGGTTTTGCCAAAGTTGATCATCATCGGATAAAGCGAAAAGGCTTTCCCGAAGTCATCTATTGTCCGGGAAAAACTCCGGCCCAGATCGCAAAAATAGCCAAAAGCATTTATCAAAAAGGCCACAATGTATTGGCAACGCGGGCCGACAAAAAAGCTTACGCAGCAGTCAAAAAGGTAATTAAAAAAGCTAAATATCATAAAATAGCTAAAATCATCACCGCCAAACACAGCAACACAGCAACACAGCAACATAGCAACATAGTAACAATCATCACCGCAGGAACCGCCGACCTCCCGGTTGCTGAAGAATCTTGTGTCAGCGCCGAATTCCTAGGGTTAAACGTTGAAAGGATCTACGACGTTGGGGTATCTGGTGTTCATCGTCTCGTTAAAAACCTAGATAAAATAAACAAAAGCCGAGTGGTCATTGTGGTTGCTGGCATGGAAGGCGCCCTCCCTTCAGTCGTGGGCGGCTTAATTGACAAACCCATCATTGCCGTTCCCACCAGCGTTGGCTACGGCGCTAATTTTAAGGGCCTGTCTGCTTTGCTTTCTATGCTAAACACCTGCGCTCCTGGAGTTGCCGTGGTTAATATTGACAACGGTTTCGGAGCAGCCGTGATGGCCTTCACAATCTTAAGGACTATCTGATGAGAATCGCCCACTTCGATTGTTCCTCGGGAATCGCTGGCAACATGGTCTTGGGCGCACTACTCGATGCTGGGGTGGACCTGACCTATCTAAAGCAAGAGCTCCACAAACTACAAATTACTCCGCCTGCGGCGGACAAATTACAAATTACAAAGGTAAGACGAGGCCTCATCCATGGCACATTTGTTAACGTCAAAATCAAAAAAGACAAACATCACCGCCATCTAAAAGATATTCTATCCATTATCAAAAAAAGCAAGCTTAGCAAAAATGTTAAAAAATTAAGTGTCAGGATTTTTAAAAGATTGGCTGAAGCCGAGGCTAAAGTTCATGGGGTACCAATTAACAAAATCCATTTTCATGAAGTTGGCGCAGTTGATGCCATTATTGATATTGTTGGAACAGCTATCTGTCTTGAGAAATTAGGCATTGAAAAAGTCTATGCTTCCCCAATTCCTCACGGAAAAGGAACTTTCAAACATGCGCATGGAATTCTTCCCATCCCCGCCCCAGCCACCGCCCAACTTTTGAAAAGCATTCCTACCTACGGAATAAATTTAGGCGCTGAACTAGTTACTCCAACTGGTGCTGCCATTATTTCAACCATTGCTTCTGATTTTTGTGATCTGCCAAGGATGAGGCTGCAAAAAATTGGCTATGGGGCTGGATCTCTTACCTTCCCCAAACTTTCTAATTTTTTAAGAGTCTTTATTGGCGAGGCAGAAATTGCCGCAGAAAGAGATGTTATCTTGCAAATTGAAGCTAACATTGATGATATGAACCCAAAGGCCTATCATCGTGCAATTGCTAAATTAATGAAAGCCGGCGCCCTAGACGCCTACGTTACTCCGATAATAATGAAAAAGAAAAGAAAAGCCATTAATTTAGTTGTGCTCTGCCGGCCAGAGCAAAGAAATAAAATGCTGGACAAGATTTTTAGCCTTACCACCACCCTGGGAGTTAGAATTTACGTGGTAGCTAGAGAAAAGCTTTCCCGCAAGTTCAAGAAAACAAAAACCAAACACGGCAAAGTGAAAGTAAAACTGGGGTATTTGGGAAAAGAGCTAAAAACCGCTGCGCCGGAATACGAAGATCTAAAAAGGCTGGCTAAAAAATATTCTGTTCCTCTTAAATGGTAATTTATACCCACAAATCATAGCATATCTTTTGCGAAGACGGTCTCAATTAAGGCGTGCCAGGCACGTTAGGTGCCAGGCACCTAAGGCTCCCCTAAAGCCAAGTGGCCACACTCTCGTCGTGAAGCTGTGCCAGGCACGGAGTGTGCCAGGCACCTAAGCCCCGGTGCCCGGCACAGATTGCCAATGGGATATGCTATAATTTAGGCTATGTTTATCGATACCCATGCTCATCTAACCTTCCCAGAATTTAAAATAGACCTCCCTGAAATTATAAAAAGAGCTAAAGAAGCCAACCTTGAGGCAATAATTAACATTGCCTTAGATGATGAAGCCCTAGCCAATTCGCTAAAAATTGCACAAGAATATCCTGGCTACGTTTTCACGGCCTACGGCCTCCACCCCCATGACGCCTCCACCTGGAAAGATGAGATCGCTGATAAAATTAGAAGTTTAGCCGCTGAGAAGAAAATTGTTGCCGTTGGGGAAATGGGGCTTGATTACCATTACAAACTATCCCCGCTTGAAAAACAAAAAGAAGTGTTTGGAAAAAGCTTGCGGCTGGCTCAAGAATTAGATCTTCCGGCGGTAATCCATTCAAGAGAAGCTGCCAAAGATACAATGCTCCTGATTCACGAGGAAAATCAAGGTAAATTAAAAGGGGTCCTCCATTGTTTTGGAGGCGATATGGACCTTGCAAAAGAAGCTTTGGACATGGGACTACTTATTTCCTTTACCGGCAACATAACCTTTCCAAAGGCTCACCAGGTAAGAGCTGCTGCTAAAGAAATCCCGCTAGACAGAATTATGATAGAAACCGACTGCCCTTTCCTGGCACCACAAGCCTTCCGCGGAAAACGAAATGAGCCCGCCTATGTAGTCAAAGTTGCAGAACAAATTGCAGCAGTCAAAGGGATATCAATAGAAGAAGTCGCCGCACAAACCACCAAAAACGCACGAAACCTCTTTAAAATCTAGGAAAAAACGTGGTTGATTTCAGCCTCTTTTAAGCCAGGATGTTCCCTATCTTTATCAGATAAAATCGGCTGGCCACCAACTTTCTCAAGCGGCCATTTAATTCCAATAGCTGGATCATTGTAGATAATCGCTCGTTCATTTTCTTTGCTGTAGGTCCCCGTACACTTATAATAAACCAAGGTATCATCAGAAAGGCTCAAAAAACCATGGGCAAAGCCTGGCGGAAAATAGAGCATTTTCTTATTCTCATCCGAAAGAATATCCCCAAACCATTTACCAAAAGTGGGCGACCCCTTCCTAATGTCCACCCCCACATCAAATATCTCTCCGGCAACGCAACAAACCAATTTTCCCATAGGACTAGGATTGTTTTGATAGTGAAGGCCGCGCAGCACTCCTTTTTTTGACTGGCTCAAGTTATCTTGAACAAATTTTTGAGGAAACAAAGCATCATCAAAATTAGAAATATTATAGGTTTCCATGAAAAATCCCCGCTCATCATGAAAGGCCTTAGGTTCAATCACCAAAAGACCGGGGATTTTTGTTTGCGAAAATTTAAATACACCCATTTGTTTTCCTATTATATCCCGGCAAAGCCGGTTAGGTCAATTAACCAAATAGTTAAAGCCTGCATATAATTGGTTGCTAAAAGTAATCCAATAATTACTAAGAACAAGCCGCAGATAAAATGGATCGTTCCTAGATACTTTTGGAGGTGTTTTAGGAGCGAAAGCGAAAAATTAACCGCCAGAGAAAACAAAAAGAGCGGGATAGAAAGACCTAAGCAATACATAATTAACATCCCCACCCCACGCCCCAAAGTTTGGCTCTGACTAGCAAAGATCAGAATGCTCCCCAAAATCGGACCCACACAGGGTGTCCAACCTAAGGCAAACACTATCCCCACTAAAAAGGATCCAAAATAACCTGCTGGTTTTCCCGAAAAATTAAATCGTCTTTCCTGGTCAAGAAAGGGAAACTTTATTATTCCCATCAAATAAATACCAAGAAAAATAATCAATACTCCACCTACGACGCGCAAAATATTTTGGAAATTATAGAAAAACTGGCCAAGCCAGCTCACCAAAACCCCCATGGAAATAAAAACAACACTAAATCCTAAGATAAAAAGCAGGGAATGAACAACCGTCTTTAAGCGGACATCCTTTAGCTCTTCAAATGATAACCCAGTTATATATACTAAATAAGCCGGAACTAACGGCAAAAAACAAGGAGAGAAAAAGGTTAAAAACCCAGCAACAAAAGCTATAAAAAAATCTAGATTGGTCACCATTATTTATTAATTAAAGGCACAAACTCCGACCATTTCCAATGCCGCGATCCAATAATTCGATTGACGATATTACCACTTTTATCAATAATGAAAGTTGCCGGGATACCGCTTACCTGATATTTATCTGATACTTTGCCATTTGTATCCAGAAGGATCGGAAAAGTATAACCATTGGTTTTGGCAAAATCGGCCACCACCCTTTTCTTTTGATTAATATCAACCGCTAGCATAACAAATTTACTCTTATCTGAATCCAAAAATAGTTTTTGCATAGCAGGCATCTCAGTCCGACAAGGAGGACACCAAGTTGCCCAAAAATTTAAAAAAACAACTTTGCCCTTATAATCAGACAAAGTATGGGATTTGCCGGCTAGATCATACAATGTAAAATCGGGCGCTTTTTTGCTGGGAGCCTCCCCCATGGCATGAGACATAGTAGCATAGAAACACGGCGACACAGCGACACAGCAACATAACAACGCAGCAACAATTAAAGTTTTACAATACACTTTGTAGGACATTTTACAATTGCCGGCTCGGCTGCAGCATCTCCTTTTTCGAAAACTACCCTCGCCAAGGTATCCTCTACCACATAAACACCTGGAGCAGTTCTTTCGCAAATTTTACAGCCAATACAGCCAACCTTGCAAACCTCTCGAACCAGGCTGCAGCGGTCAGTTGAAGAACAATTTACAATTATTTGATTGCTACATGGAATAAGCTCAATTATTTTTCTGGGACAGGCCGTAACGCAAAGCCCACAAGCCGTGCACTTTTCAAAAACAACATGCGCTAATCCATCTTTTCCAATATAAAGTGCGTCAAAAGGACAGGCTTTGGCGCAATCCCCAAACCCTAAGCAACCATAAGTGCAGGCCTTAGGCCCTCCGCCAACAAGTTCTGCTGCAACACAGGTTTGGATTCCGGCATATTCTGCTCTATCTCGTGCCAGGCTCGTGCTCCCCCCACACTTGACCACGGCCCGCCGCTTAATTGGCTCATCAGCTGATATTCCTAAGATTTCTGAAAGGTCTTCCACAACCGCGGAGCCACCAGGCGGACAGCGCAAATTATCTAGACTTCCTTGGGCGACAATTTTCTCAGCAAAATCGTGGCAACCGGTATAACCACAGGCCCCACAATTTAGACCCGGAAGAGCGTTAAGGACCTTTTCCACCATGGGATTTTCTTCTACTTTTAATTTCTCAAAAGCAATCGCCAGGATTGCAGCAAAGAACAACCCCAACCCACCCATGGTTAAAATCGAAATTAAAATTATATTCATCCCGTTATCAACCCTGCAAAGCCCATAAAGGCCAGTGCTAGTAAGCCAGCAATGATTAATGTAATAGGCGCTCCTTTAAAGGGCTCTGGAATAGGTGCCAGCTCCAGCTCTTCGCGAATGCCGGCCATAATACACAAAGCCAGCGTAAACCCAAGCCCAGCTGCCAGGCCAAAAACCAAACTTTGGATAAAACTATATTCTCGTAACACCGACATGAGGGCTAAGCCTAAAATAGCACAGTTAGTAGTTATCAAAGGCAAAAATATTCCCAAGGCTCGATAAAGAGCTGGGGATGTTTTTCGAATAAACATTTCTACAAACTGTACCAGAGAGGCAATTACAATAATAAAAGAAACATATTGCAGAAAGGGAAGATTGAAAGGGATTAGGATTAAATTATTAATCAACCAGGTCACCATAGCCGCTAAAACCATAACAAAGGTTGTAGCTAACCCCATACTCACTGCCTTCTCGAGTTTATTTGAAACCCCCAAAAATGGGCAAATCCCCAAGAAATAGCTTAGGACAAAATTGTTTACGATCGATGCAGATATAAAAATAATTAATAGTTCCATTATTTTACCTCACAAGCCGGCGCTAGTTCTTTTTTCTTGGTACTTTGTTTAAGGAAATTAATTAAGGCTATGAGGAACCCAAGGGTAATAAACGCACCCGCGGGAAGGATCATAATCACCCAAGGTTCAAAGCTTATTAGGCCAAAAACCGTCCCCGTCCCAAAAATCTGGCGAATGGTCCCCAAGACCAAAAGCGCAAAAGTAAAGCCAATTCCCATGCCCAGAGCATCAACAAAAGCTGGAAGCGGTGAATGGCGGGAAGCATAGGCTTCAGCCCGTCCCAAAATTAAACAGTTAACCACAATCAAGGGAACAAACGGCCCTAAAGCCTTCGAAATATCAGCAAAGTTGGCTTTTAAAAATAAATCTGCCACCGTAACAAAAGTAGCAATGATTACGACATAGGAGGCAATGCGCACCTGACTGGGAATTAATTTGCGAATAGCCGAAATAATCGTACTGGAACAAACCAATACAAAGGTTGTAGCTAAGCCCATAGAAAAACCATTAATCGCACTAGTTGTAACTGCCAAGGTCGGACACATCCCCAAAAGTTGACGAAAAACCGGGGATTCATTCCACAAACCCTTTGTGAATTCAAAAAATAATGTTCTTTTTACTTTATTTGTAGCCATTCTTTTACCGTTTTATTAATAATATTTACCACGGCCGCCGACGAGATGGTTGCGCCCGTAATAGCTTGAATTTCATTAGGAAGATGCACTGTGCCCCCCCCAGTAACGTATTCGATAGGCGGCTTAGTCACGAGCCCATTAAACTGACGCTCAAAATCCGAGCTGCCAATTTTGGCCCCTAATCCAGGGGTTTCCACCTGATCCAAAACCGTCATGCCAGTAAATTCAGTAAAATCCGCATTTACCCCCACCATAAGGGTTATAGCTCCTTGATAGCCATTTCCTTGACACAAAATAGCCGTTCCAACTTTGGCACCACTCTCATCAAAACAATCGTAATAAGTAAGATCTAAAGCAACGACCTTTTTGTAGGTTTTTGTATCTGGTAAAACCGTAAAAATAGCTGCATCAGTTGCTTTGGTTTCGTTCTCGACTATTTTGGGCAAAGACCAGGTGTACACCAATGCCAAAATAGCCCCGGAAATAATACCAATCACCGTTAACACAACGATCATGCGCAAAATTTTGTTCATTTTTTTCTCGTCCCAAAAACTTTTGGCCGCGTATACCGATCAATCAAGGGCACAAAAGCATTCATGATTAAAATCGAATACATAACACCTTCGGGCAATCCGGAAAATAGGCGAATAACTACCACTAAAATGCCCGCACAAATTCCAAATATCCATATTCCTTTACTGGTAAAAGGTGACGTCACCAGATCGGTTAGCATAAACCAGGCACCTAGCATTAATCCTCCAGAAAGGAGCGCAAAAATAGGATCCGGATATTCGGCGGGATTGATCAACCAGAAAATACCACTTAAGACTGCTACGCTGCCTAAATAACTAACTGGGATTCTCCAGTTGATAACCTTTTTCCAAACCAGAAACAATCCACCCAAGAGAAGCAACAAAGCCGAGGTTTCCCCAATACACCCCGAGACATTTCCAATTAACAATTCAGAATAAGAAGTCATCTCCCCTCCAAATTTCATCAACCCCAGAGGGGTAGCCGAACTAATTGCTTCGAGGGAGCGCCAAGCACCCGGGGCTACCCAGCTTGTCATAGCAACTGGAAAAGCCGCAGCCAAAAAAGCACGGCCAATCAAAGCTGGATTAAAAATATTGTATCCCAATCCCCCAAAAATTTGTTTACCAACTACGATGGCAAAAATCGTACCCAAAATCGCCGCATAAAATGGTAAAGAAGGGGAAATACATAAGGCCAGGAGCAACCCAGTTAAAGCCGCACTACCGTCACGGATTGTAACCTCTCTTTTCATCAACTTATTCATCACAAATTCGCTGGCAACCGCAGTAATCATGCAGGTTATAATCAGAAAAAGCGCTCGAAAACCAAAAAAGTAAACACCGGCAATTGCCGCTGGCAGGAGAGCCAAAATTACCAATCGCATTAAATGCGGAACATTGGTTTTTTCCTTAAGATGCGGCGCTGGAGAAATTAAATAACTCATTTTATCTGCCTTACCTTAAATTTAGCTAATTTAATCCATTGTACAATAGGAATTCGAGAGGGGCAAACATAAGCACAAGCACCACATTCAATGCAGTCTGCCCCGTTTAATCTGTCAAACTCCATAAATTTACTATTTTCTGAAAGGGCCGCTAACCTGGTTGGCATAAGATACATGGGGCAATGCTCAATACAGCGCGCACATTTTATGCATGGAAAAGAATCGTCAACAAGCTTGTCATTTTTACCCAAAACCAGAATCGCACTGGTAGCTTTAACAACGGGAACATCAAGCAAGCTTTGCGAAACCCCCATCATTGGGCCACCCATTATAATGCGGGTCGCAGCGTCAATCATCCCCCCACATTGAGCAATAACATCGCTAAAAGATGTCCCAATCCTAACGCAAAGATTTTTAGGCTCGGCAATACCAGGCCCAGTTACAGTAACTATCCTTTTGATAAGGGGTGTCCCAAACTTAAAAGCTTGCGCAATTGCAACACAGGTTCCAACATTTAAAACTACAATTCCAACATCAAGCGGCAATCCCCGCGAGGGTACTTCCCGATTTATCAGTGCCTTAATTAACATTTTCTCGGCACCCTGGGGATATTTAGTCTCTAAAACCACAACCTCTAGCCCATCATACATACCTTCTTCTGGTTGAGTCCTGATTTCCAACTTAAGTTTTTTGATGGCATCCCGCTTATTGTCTTCTACGCCAATAATTATGCGGGTAGCACCGACTGCTTTTGCCGCAAGCTTTGCCCCCAAGATTATATCCTTGCCACTTTCTAGCATTATGCGATGGTCAGCCGTAATATAGGGTTCGCACTCACAGCCATTAATTATAATCGTATCAATTTTCTTATCCTTTGGAGGAGAAAGTTTAACCGCCGTTGGAAAAGCCGCTCCTCCAAGTCCGACAATGCCAGCCTCCCGCACAATTTTTCTAATCTCTTCAGGAGCAACTTCACTAAACGACTTTACATTCGCGACACCTCGTGCTGAGCGTTGTTCTTCCCCTCGGTGCGACCTCGTCCTGGAGAAAGGCTCTTTGCTCGGTCCGAAGGAAGCATTGGACCGGAGACATTGGACGGTCTGTCTCTCAATCACCACCGACAAAACATCCACCCCACAAGGGTGCGGATACGTATTAATCTTTGTAACTTTTCCAGAAATAGAAGCATGGACAGAAGCCGAAATAAATTTGTCGGAATTGCCGATCAGCTGTCCCTCGTAAACCTCATCGCCCACTTTCACCAGGGGGTCACAGCTGGCTCCCGTATGTTGATGAAGAGGGATGATAACTCGAGAAGGAACGGATGCCTCAACAATAGGCTTGTCTTCCGTTTCTTTTTTCGAATATGGCGGATGTATCCCTTGCGAAAATGTTTTCATATTAACCTAAGGATTTGTATATAATATATAGGTCAAGTAATCAAAAACCTGCGGCGATATATCTAGCTCTAAAAGCGAAAGGGTAAAAGCCTGGGCTGCCACATCACTTAAACCCCTAATATTTTTCTCTTTAGCGTAGGGGCCCAGTCGCCAAGCTAAAAACTTATAGCGCTTGTACACTTCCCCAATGCGATTAATTTCCAAATGATGAAAAAGCTCATGGGCTACTACAAATTTTAAGAGATTTTCTGAAAGTTCGGTGGATCGCACCTCACGCAGCAGCTTTTCGTGGAAATCACGATAGACAACGATTTCTTTTTTCTCCTTGCGGTATTCCGATGGCGTTTTCTTTTTCTTGTCTGTGCTGTCTTCGCCAAAAACCTTGACCCCTAATTGAGCTGCAATTTTTCGCGGGTCATTGGTGCCATATTCGGCAACCACCCAACTTGCCACCTCATCGCCTATTGCCAAAACTTCCTTAACTAAATCCAATTTATAATCTTCTTCTAATTTTTGGAAGGTCTTATCTTTAGCCAATTCCATATAAGCTAAGGCAATCCGATTCCTCTCGTAAATAGCTTTCTCTTTCGCTTGCATTACCTTTTGTTCCTTGGTTTTCTTAGGCCTCGCTGGCTTCTTGGATGTTTTTTTTCGATTAGCTCTACTCATAAAGCATTACAACCTCGTCTCTTATTTTATTTTTATCAACCGTTATTTTAACATAATGATAGAACCCACCGAAAGCCCTGGGTAAATAAAGCGGAGCACCACCCCCTGCAGTCACGACATAAACTACCCCATCTCTCTTGGCCCTAGCATAACCATGCAGGTGTCCGGCAAAAACATAGTCAACCCCATATTTCCCAAAGAGGTACATCAGTTCTTCTACGGTTTTTTTGCCCGACATTACATAGCCAGCATAAATTTCAGTAGGGTCAAAGGTGGGCCGATGCATAAAAACAAAAATGTTCTTACTTTTGGCATTGGCCAAATCTTTTTTCAACCAATTAAACTGCTCTGCCGTAAAGGACTCGCCAAAAGCATTATTTAAAACAATGAAATGGGAATTCTGATAATCAAAGGAATAATGATAAGGCCCAAAATATTTTTTAAAATACTTATAGCCGTATTTCACCATATCATGGTTGCCCGGGGTGTGATAAACCTTCACATTGAGGTTCTTAATAGTGTTTAAATATTTTTGATACTCGCTTTCTTGGCCGCGGGAGACAAAATCCCCCGTGCTTAGGCAAAAGGCAATAGAGTCATCCTGATTAACCTTTTTAATTAAATCAACAAATATATCATCGCCATCACGATTGTCACCAAAAACAGCAAAAGAAAAAGTATGACTCGTGGGATCAACTTCCGAAGTAATTTCCGGAGGACTCGAAAGCCCAAAGCAGCACTGACCTAAAAGCAACAAGCTAATAATAAGCGGTAAAAAATTATTCGCCCAGCTCATCTATTGCGACCCTAAATTCCTGTGTATTTTGCTTTATATGTTTAACGCTGGTTCCAGTAACTACTGGGGTAAGCAATAACCCCTTTGCCCCAATATCACAAATAATAGCCGTCTCCGATGGTCTAATGGAAAGCTGGGTAGGAATAATCACCGGGAGCCCGGCTGAAATAACAATTGAAATATAATTTTGCAAATCATAAACCACTAAATCCTTTCCCCAAGAAGCGGTTGGAATAACCGCAGCCTCCAAGGCATCGAATTTGCCTTTGGATATTTCCACAATGTCATCCAATGAATAGCGACTATTTAAACTTAAAAACTTTGAGATCTTTTTTTTGCCCAAGAGCGCGGGAGAAAGATGTTCAAGCCCCATACTCATAAAATCAAAACCCAATTTTATAATTTGATCTACTTCCCCATAGTCTAAAAGCTTTTCCCAACCCGCACTAACCCCCACAGGAAGTTTGGTCTGAGCAATAATCGCTTTTAGTTTTTTCTTTTCCTGCTCAAATCCTTCAATCTGCTCCTTGGCAATATTTACCATCAGAGCATCGGCCCCGCCCTCTTTAGCAGCTAAGGCCAGCTCCAGTGAATTTTGCGGAAGGGTTACAATCAAGGTCATCTTATTCTGCTTTAACATTTCAATAAGCTTGGGCATAGTTAGTTCAGTTCCTTACAGCCACAATACTTTTGCATGTACAATTTCATGGCGGCTGCCATCTGCCGGCTTTCGCGGTAGCCTTGGCGAAAATCGTGATAATAAAATTTTATCCCGGCTTCTTTACCTGCTTTCTCTCCTATTTCCTTCAACAAATCGTGCTTTTGATAAGGGCTGATCAACAATGTCGTACAAAAACAATCAAAGCCTAAATCTTTTGCCAATTGTGCGGTTTTTTTTAGGCGCGAATTATAACAATCTCGACATGCCGAAATATCTGGACGCGCTTCATCATCAAGAGATTCATAAATAACCTTAAGACCAACTATGCTAGCATAATATTCCATGGTTAAAAGTCGTTTCTCGTATTCGTCAAGGGGCCGGATGTTGGGATTATAAAAAAAACCTTTGATGGCAAAACCATTATCAGATAAATGTTTAAAAACATATGTGGTACAGGGACCACAACAAGAGTGCAATAGTATTTTTGGCATAAAAATAATGAACGCGCCAGCTACGCGATTAGCTTTAAGTCTCTCAACGCTTTCCTAACTGTCTCTTTTTCCTTATCACTTGCCTCAATCAACGGCAATCTTAATCCTCCCACTGGAAAGCCAACCATGGCTAAGGC
>JABMSE010000118.1 GCA_013204645.1 Candidatus Saganbacteria bacterium
GTCTCATAGTTTTATCACCATCCCGAACATAACGAACCTGAGACTAAAGTCTCGGTTCCGTTCCTAAAATCAACAGAATTAATTCTGTTGATTTTTTACTGGAACCGCGAATTTATTCACAGGTTCCCACTTATTATCGATTCTTTCTCCCAGAAATTTCACTAAAAAGTGAAATTTCTGCTAATTGCTGCCGATATATAGTACGGAGGTACATGATTACCCATGCGTGGAGCAACTGGCTTGCCCGAATCTAAAATACGCCCTGCCTTAAAGGTTATGTGGTATTGCCGCCAACTTTTTGTTGGGGCATTAGTTCGCGTAACCAAGGGAGATTATCAACGTTTAGGGATAAGCCCCCAATTTTTCAAAAGGGGCGCCTTGTTTTTTCTTTTAGAAAAGGCAAGTGAGGGGAGACTATCAGCGGTACGTAAACGTGGATATCCGCAGGGATTTTATCCTATGAGTGAGAATGGCGATCTCAATGCCTTCTTACAAGGTAGAATTGCATACTTGCCCGAGCGCTCACGCGTCATTGCTCTTCCTAAAGGTTTTAACCCATCGACCGTCTTTCATGAAATTCTGCATGACATTTTTGCGGGAGGCGGACTTTCTGTTTCTGAGCGGCAAGAATTTGTTAGAAATGTACTTAATCGGCTTCGAGACTCAGGAAACCCCGACATGCCCGATAGCCACAAAAATGCTCCTTTCTTTGCCAAAGTGGCAGAAATTTGTTCAGAAAAATACGACATTGGGGCAATTTCTCCCCTCTATAACGTGGGGAGGCCATGGGAAGATCCTGATTTTATGATTTTCGCCGGAGAATGTTTCGCCTATGCTGGAGAATTTATGCTGCATCCACAAGCAGTTCCTTTTGATGCAATTCCAAAAGAAATGGAATCTGAGCTAAGATTTATGCGGATTTTTGATCGCGCTCACTTAGATCAAGTAGTAAGACTCGTTAGCAACGCTCTAAACCCAGGGAACGAGGTTTCCATACACCCGCTATCCTCAACAACTGTTTCTCCGGACGCAGCCAGCCCCGCAATGGCCAGTGCCATGGCAATGCGATGGTCGCCATAGCTTTTGACTTTTGCGCCCTTCAGCTTGGTTGACCCGGAAATTATCATCCCATCTTCTAACTCTTTTATCTCTTCGCCCATTTTTCTAAGCTCACTAGAGATAGTTTTTATGCGGTCGCTTTCTTTGATGCGCAGCTCGCGGGCTCCACGGATTTCGGTTGTACCCTGAGCTTGAGTTGCGGCCACGGCAATAATTGGAATTTCATCAATAATGCGGGGAATAATTTCCCCGGAAATTTTTATTCCTCTGAGCCCTCTTGTTTCTACGTTGCTGTGTTGCTGTGTTGTTGTGACCCTGATACTAGCTCTGGGCTCCTCGCAAAGCATCTGCTCGTCGCTCACTTCTAACTGTGCTCCCATCCTATGCAAAACATCAATAATACCTGTTCTAGTAGGATTAACTCCAACATTGCGAATTAATAACTCAGAATTTGGAACAATAAGACCAGCCACCAGAAAAAATGCAGCGGACGACAGATCGCCTGGAACATCAATCTCCTTGCCCTCAAACTCCCTATTCCCAATAATTTTACTGATTACGGTTAACTGGTTAGTGGTTACTTTAATATCCGCGCCGAAATAAGCCAACATGCGCTCGGTGTGGTCCCTGGCTTGCTTTTTCTCAACTACAATTGTTTCGCCACCTGCAAAAAGCCCGGCTAAAAGAATAGCGGATTTAACTTGAGCAGATGCAACCGGCAATTCATATTCGATGGGGTTAAGTTTGCCACCTTTAATGGTTAAGGGGGCATAGATTTCCTCTCCTCCGGATCCTCTTACTTCTGCGCCCATTTCCCTCAGAGGCTTTACGATCCTCATCATCGGCCGTTTTTGAATTGATTTATCGCCAGTAATTTTGGTGGTAAACGGCTGTCCAGCCAAAATCCCCGACAACAGGCGAATAGTGGTTCCAGAATTACCCACGTCCAGCATTTCCTTAGATGCGGTGAGCCCTGACAGTCCTTTCCCTTTTATAATAATTTTACATTCATTTGACACTTCGTGCTGAGCCTTGTCTTTATTCTCAGTGCGAAGCATTTGACATTTGCTCGTCCCGAGCGAAGTCGAGGGATCATTTGACATTTGGATCGGGATCCCCAATTTACCCAAGCAATCCACCGTGGCCAAACAATCCGCACTTGGTAGAAATCCATTTACGATGGTCTCGCCAGCTGCCAGTGAGCCAATTATAATCGCTCGATGGGAAATTGATTTATCGCCAGGGACGTGGAGGGTACCCTTCAAGTTTTTCTTGGATGAGACTGTTAATTGCATCGGATTAATTATACAGTTTTTTCTTAAAAAAGTGAAATTCGTCACATATCTTAACGAGATATCTATGAGATAAAATGAAAACACAATTTCCCCCCGGAATAGCACGATTTAAAGGCAACTGGAAAACTCACTTAGGAACGGTTGAGCAAAAAGCAGGAGCAGTAAAGGAAGGAATTCTCTATACTGAACATATTCCTGGCAACTTGCCTTTCTTAACCACTTCCATGAGACCCCCAGTAGAAGAAATTGACCTTTTACCCGCAAAACAAATACCTTCCTTTGAAATTGCGCGCTTATCACACCGCCTCTCTAGCAATATCATGGGCCCTGGTTTAAAATGTTATGGGGCCTTTCTTGGATATTTAGAAGGGATCCAGATTCCAGTAGCAATCAAGTTCCCTAACTTTTCTGCATATAAACATTATGGTCCTTTTGAGCTTGCCTTTCAGGTGGAGCTTCTGGCTATCCAATTAGCAAGCCAAATAGGTTTAGGTCCAGAATTTATAGGGAGAGTAACTTACAGGCTTCCAGTAAGGAAACCAGGGGTAAAAGGTTATGCAATGACGCTCGTTCCTGGAGATTTTTATCAGGCGGAGAAAGAATCTCCCGTCTCCACTTGTGGAAATGACCTGCAAAGAATCACGGAAGTAGCAACAGAGCATTCTTTAGCGCTTGAGATAATTCTTCGTCATTCTCATCTCACTCCATCAGGCAGGCTTGTTCCCATTGATGCTCACGACTGGCTACGGCCTGCAATTTACAATCAATATCTCCATTTAATTGAGGGAGATTTCTTGCAATTTTTACCCTAAAAAATCGAATTCCTGAAGTGCTTTGCGCGCTCGAGCTCTTTTTCAATCTTTTTCATTCATTCAAATTAATTAAATATGTTTTTAGAAATTTCTCTACGGCTTTCACGGTTTCATCTTTCAACTTGGCAGGGATTGAAGCTATCTACCTTTTTGCTGTAATAATGCCAATTTTTGATGTTAACCTATGACCTCTCGGTTAACATAGGTTAACTGCCCATTAGAGGTTAACGCAAAGAAGGCAAATCTGTCAAGCAAATTCTAGGATTTACTCAAATTCTACAAAATCGAATTTCTGAAATTCTTCACCCTTTCCAACTCTTTCTCAATCTTCTCTGCATCGCCTTCTTTAATGAGGCGTTCAAGTTTGGATAGAGATTTTTTGAAAGCAGAAATCATGGCGAGGACGGCTTTTTTGTTGGTGGTAAACATATCAACCCCAAGAATGGGGTCACCCGAGGCAATGCGGGTTGTATCGCGAAAGCCGGAAGCCGCACATTTTTGCATCTCTTCTTTTCCGGCTTCGGAAGCAGCCACGACATCAACTAAAGCAGCCGCCACAGCAAGCGGCATATGGCTAATCCCAGCTACAGCTAGATCGTGCAGCTTGGGATCCATTATGACTGTGTTGCTATGCAGCCGTGTCACTATGTCACTAATTTTCTCTAATGCCTTTTTGCTGGTTTTTGAAGTGGGAGCTAGTATCCACAGCTTTTGATTAAAAAGGGTGGCCTCGGCTTCTTTTAGCTTTACCTTTTCCTTGCCAGCCATGGGGTGACCACCTACAAAATAGGTTCCCTTGGGCATGATCTTGTCAGCTTGAGAGACAATCTCATACTTTGAGCTTCCAACATCAGTTGCAATGGCTCCCTTCTTAAGGGCCGGGGCGATTTCTTTAAGAATTGGAATAATCAAATTGATCGGTGTGCAAATAAAAACAATATCCGCATCAGCTACACCTTTCTTGGGATCAGTCGTCCCGCAATCAATTGCCCCACCAGCAATTGCTTCTTTTACGGTTTCTTCCCTGCGCGGAATTCCAATAACTCGCAAGTCAGCATTTTGCTGCTTTAAGGCTAAGCCAATTGATCCCCCAATTAAGCCCACTCCGATAATTGCTATCCTCATGCCTCAATCTTATTCCAAATCATTTTAAAATTCAACTGAAATTTTCACCTTTTCCTATCGATATATATATAGATATGTTAAGAAACGTAGGCAACCTTAGAACTCAACACTTGAATATGCAAAAGCGCCTTGTAGAAAAGGTGAGGCAGCAGGTAGGAAATACTCCACCGAAAGTCCTTGTTTTCTATGGCGAACATGCACCACTTGAGCCTATGGAAAAAACCGCTCAACTTCTTTCTCAAACTTTTGCCCCTCCAGAAGTTGTTTTGGTAGAGATTCCAACGGCTCATACCCCTTTAGGCTATGCCCTTTCGGCCCATGATTTTATTGCAGAACAGAGCCAAAGGATGGTAGATGGAACACAGGTTTTAGCAGATTTTACCGTCCAAGAAAATGTGGATTTTGGAGAACAGCTTCAAGCGCTTATGAGAGAGGTGACGCAAAGAATTGAATCTCTCTTGCATGTTTATAATGCTGGTTTTGAACAAAACAACGGTGTTGCCGGCAATAATGTACGCAAAGGAATGCTTAAATTGCTCAAAAAAGAAGTTGGAAACGACAAATCCCTTGGAAAATTTAAAGACATGCTCGATGCCCTAAGACAGCTAAAAGATATTGCCCCCTTGCTGGAACTAGTTTGTTTTGAACTGGCAAAAGAATATCCTGGAACATATTTTGCAACCCTACACTTGCAGTGGCCTGGATATATCACCTATCATATGGACCTACCAGAGAAAAAAGTAATGAGCACTTTAGCTGCGGCCGAAACAAACATCGCCGTTGCTAGAGCTATCAACCAGACTTACGCCCGGCAGGTCGATCACTGGAATACTGAAAGGGTCCCTCTTTTCTCTCCCCTCGTGCGAGAGCTCTTGCCGGTATCCGAATTTGACACGGAGGTTCCTTTTACCGTTTTTGAAATGCCCCAACTTTTACTAGAATCAACCGCTCCTCATCCTGAAACCCTGGCAAGAGCAACCTACGGCGCTTTCTTGCTCCAAGACCCCTTTGATATCAGTAACGATAAATCTCAAGGTAATTGGGATATGGATTATTTCCGGACCACCACCGAAAACAAGGCAGAAGAACATGCTGGAAATATTGCGGAATTTTTGACACATGTGTTGAGAGCTGGTCCAGAAACCAGGGTATCTTTAAGCGGGGAAACACCCCTACACCGTTCTACTTAAACAAAAATTTCAGCAGCTCGTGGCCATTTTTTATCCGCAGCTTTGATTTCTTAATCTCTTTCTCGCTATAGCCCTTAACGCCCTTTATCACCTTACGGGCCTTTATGGCTTCGCCCTGAGCAAATCTTTGTTGCTCAGCCCGAAGGGGCCGTTCTCCATTTTGGTAAATCACAAACGGCACCGGATCCGCCGTGTGGGTCATAAGCCTAATCGGTGTTGGATGGTCAGGAAGAACCAGTATCTTTGTCGCTATGTTGCTATGTTGCTGCGTCCACTCTAGAACAGTCCCTACCACATACTTATCAAAATCCTGGATAGCTTGGATCTTATGCTTGATGTTTCCTTCGTGGCCGGCCTCATCTGGTGCTTCCACGTGCACAAAAACAACATCGTTTCTTTTTAGGGCGCGCAAAGCATACCTGGCTTTTTGTTCATAATCCGTATCCAGGTAGCCCGTTGCACCTGGAACATTTATAACTTCCATGCCCAAAACCTTACCCATACCCTTTAGGAGATCAACTGCGGTAATGATGGCGCCTTTTTTGCCAAATTTTTTCACGAAGGCTGGCATCGTAGGAGATTTTCCTTGTCCCCACGGCCAAATCATCGTGGCTTGGGTCCCCAGATTATGCAGCAAAACTTCGCTCTCGTTCATTAATTGCAATAAAAGTTGGGCACCTCGGCCTTTTGGCAAATATTTGCCAATATTTTTCCCGGTAATATCATGGGGCGGCGTTGTAGCGACATCGGCACATCGGCTTCGCTCGGCACCGGACTTAATTACCAGGAGATGCCGATAACTTAACCCGGGATAAAATCTGATCTCTTTAGTGCCTAACTTTTGATCAAGTAACTCTATGATCCGGCGAGCCGAAACTGTGTCAATATGCCCAGCCGTAAAATCAGACATTTTGTGGTTTTTAATCGATACCAGATTGCAGCGAAAAGCAACTTCGTCCTTTTTTAGCTTGACGCCTAAACTTGCTGCTTCCAGCGGGCCACGGCCAGAATAATATTTTTTGGGATCATAACCAAAGATGCTCATGTTAGCTACATCAGATGCTGGCTGCATACCGCGGGGAACATTGTTAACCCAACCTACAATCCCCTTTTGCGCCAAGAAATCCATATTAGGGGTTTTGGCGGCCGAAAGTGGGGTTTTACCTTTAAGTTTCTTTAAGGGGTAATCCGTCATCCCATCGCCGATTAAAACAATGTATTTCATGCTACGAGCCGGGCTTACCCTGCGGGACATTGGGCAAAAGCTTGCGCTCTTTCAAAAGCTCGATTATTTTTTCCTGCTGATTTTTAGTCATTTCATTAGGTTTTTTTATGTTTTCTAGAAACACATCGAACTCGATTTTTTCTGGATTGGTCTTTTCTGGCTCGGGATCCACCGTTTTGGTACTACTTTGCTCCCTAATTTTTTCAAGAATATTATCTTTCATAAAAATGTTAACCTTGGGCATTATTTGTTTGGCATAGGGATAGGCCCATTCATAAACTGAGATTGAGAAAGAAGAAATATAGCTGGTTACAATGTCCTGTTTTAGTCCTTTTGAAATGGGCATAAAAAGCATCAGCTGAAGCACGATTCCGCAGATAAGGATTCCCTTAAAGCCCCCCACCAAAATACCGCAAATCTTATCTACCGGCCCCAAAATCCTAATGTAAATTATTTTGGTAAACAGGATCAAAAGCGCTACATCCAAAAGAATATAAATGATGGCAAAAGCAAGGAGAAATGCAATGATGGCCGAAAGATTGCCCGGCTCACTAAAGCGTGCTGTTCCTTGGGAGAGAAAATCAATAAACCAGCTGGCCAGAAAAAGCGAGGCCAAAACCGCAACCACACTTAAGATAGCTTTAACCAGGCCTTCGCGCAATCCCAGAAGGACAAATAAGACAATTACTATGCCGACAACTATATCAAGCATATTTAACCCTTAGAGAGTTTTATTTTAAAGGCTTTAAGTTTTTTAGTGAGCTTGGGGTATTTTAGAGCTAAAATTTGTGCTGCCAAAATAGCGGCATTTTTAGCGCCGTCAATGGCAACGGTTGCCACCGGAACCCCCGAGGGCATCTGCACAATAGCAAAAAGAGCATCATGCCCAGATAAGGCCTTTGCGGAAACCGGAATCCCGATCACCGGAAGGGTAGTCTGCGCAGCCACTACCCCGGGAAGTGCCGCCGCCATACCAGCGGCCGCAATTATCAAATCATATTTCTTTTCGGCCGACTTAGCATATTGCTCAACTTTTTTGGGGGTGCGATGAGCTGAAGCAACGGTAATATCTGATGCAATACCAAACTCATCTAACATGAGCTGTGCCTTGGAAACAATCGGCAGATCAGATTTACTGCCAGTTATAATACCAACTTTGGGCTTAGGCATTATCGGGCTCCTCTTTTTTTATTTGGGCGGAGTAACCGTTAAAATCTTGCATGCCTGCTTAGGATAACGTGCTACAAAAAACAATTCTTCCTTGGTCAATGGTTTTTGCGTATTCACGTTTGCATAGCGCACCAGTTCAAGTATTTTCGCTGCTTCTTTATCATTTTTGAACTCAACTTCAAGCGTGCCATAAACATTGCGAAAGCCTTTAATGCCCGAATATTCACCCACGGTTATCATGCGGCCGGTCTCAACTAATTCCTGCTCTCCGCGACCAAGCTCTTCATAGTCATAGAGCTCATAGTTTCGCCGATTCTTAAGTGCCCCATCAGCATGGATCCCAGATTCATGGGCAAAAGCATTTGCCCCTACCCCAACCTGGTTAACGGGAATTGGAATATCAAAGGCATACGAGGCGTATTTGGCAAAGGCCCAGATTTTATCCAAATTAATATCCTTTGGGAAAAGTTTCTTGCCCTTAAATCCGCTCGCATATTTTAGCGCCAGCAAGACAGAAAGCAAATCAGCATTTCCCGCCCGCTCACCCATACCATTTATGGTAGTGTTAATGTAAGCATCCTGGCCACCATCAATTACCCCTTTGGCCCCAGCCACAGAACAAGCTACTGCCATTCCTAAATCATTATGGCAGTGCATTTCCCAGGCAATTTTGGTTTTAGTTGCCAGCTCTTTCATGCGCTTATAAAGAATTAGCGGCCCATCGGTCCCCAGGGTGTCACAATACCTCACCCGCTTAGCTCCAGCTTTTTTAGCAGCTTTGGCAAATTTTATCAAATCTTCAATGCCGGTACGCGAGGCATCCTCGGCATTTACTCCCACAGATTCGGCACCTAGCCTGTAGGCCGCCTTAACTGCCGACACCATCGAATCAATGACGCTATCAATCGTCATCTTTCCCTTAAATTTGAGCTCCAGCATTAAAGGAGAAGTTGAAATAGAAAGATTTAAGTGTTTTATCTTTGGGCAAAGCTTAAAGGCTAAATCAACATCTTTTTTGAGCGCCCGGCACCAGCCCTCAAGCCTGAGTGGGGCCAAAACCCCCATTTCAGCCAATTCTAGGTTTGCATTCAAATAATTAGTTTCATGGTGAGTAAAAGGAAAGCCAAATTCAGACTGAAAAATCCCCATGTCATTTAAATACATATTGATGATAGTTTTTCCAAGTTTTGACAAGCCAATCCGAGAGGTTTGCACCCCATCACGATTAGTTACGTCGATAATATAGACTCTGGGCATAGTTTCCCTCCTTGTTAATTAAGAATTATATCTTACTTTTCTCTCTTTTACAACTGTGCTATACTGGCCACAATATGAAAAAAAGCGTTGGATTAATTGGCTATCCCCTGGGACATTCGGTTTCCCCAGCCATGCAAAATGCTGCTTTTAAAAAACTTGGGCTTGATTGGGAATATTTGCCGTACGAAGTTGCCCCAGAGGATTTAGCCGGGGCTTTATCGGGGATGCGGGCCCTACACATGGCCGGATTTAACGTCACTATTCCCCACAAAGAAACAATTGTCCCTTTGCTCGACGATGTCACCAAGCTAGCGCGCATTATCGGCGCCGTTAACACCGTCAAAAATCAGGACGGGCAATTAGTTGGCTATAACACCGACGGAGCTGGATTTATTGATTCTTTAAAAGAAGACGCAAAAACTGATCCCAAAGATAAAAATGTGGTGGTGCTCGGTGCCGGTGGTGCCAGTCGGGCTATTTGCGTTATGTTAGCTGAAAATAAGGTGAAATCATTAACCCTAACCGACCTTTTAGATGAAAAAGCAGCTGAGCTTGCCTCTTATGTTGGATCATATTTTGGCCTAGATTGTAGCGCAGTTGTGGCCAATAGCCAAGATCTTCAAACGGCAATTGATAAAGCCGATATTCTGGTAAATTCTACTCCGATTGGGATGGAGCCAAATATAGAAAGAAACCCCCTCGATGAAAACATAAGATTGCCGGCAAACCTTCTGGTTTATGACCTAGTTTATAATCCGGCGCAAACTAAACTTATTACGCTTGCCAAAAAATCCGGCTGCAAAACATGTTCTGGTTTGGGGATGTTGGTTCGCCAAGGGGCAGCCGCACTTGGTATTTGGACCGGGAAAGAAGCTCCGATTGCGCTTATGCGCAAAGCCGCAGAAAAAGCCCTCTAATGAGCTCTCATTTGATTCATTAACGTAATACTTAAAGCTTTTATGTGATCAAAAACTGAAGCCACAACGTTTTTGCTGATATAGGGCTGGGCCCGCGGACACTTGTGGCAAATTCTAAATTTTAGCAGAGGAATAGTGCAGGCTTCTTCAGGATAATAAATACAGGTACATTTCTTTCCTGGCTTATTTTTCATTTCACGGTTAATATTGGTTTGTTTGGTTTCGTTAATCCTGGGTATTTCAGGCAAATCAAAAAATGCCATTTCCCCTCCCTTACGTGCCAGGCACGCACTACAATTTTACCGCGATTCGGGGCTTTCCTCAAGGATTTTTGGGCTCTTTAGCAAAAAGTGTGCTTAGTGGTCTACCCTAGAGAGTGCAAGAATTTATTTTTTTTGTAGCGAGTCCCGATTCCCATCGGGAGGAGCGAGAAAAATATCAAATTCTTGCACATCCAATAGACACCTACTGTTGGCACACTTTTTCGGCTTTTCTGCTATACTTATGTTATATGATCATCGTCAGGGTCATCCACACTGTATTTTTCTATGTACTAACGGTTATAAGCTTCTTTATTGGAACAACCCTTACCTTAATCCTCCTCCCATTTTGCAAATCAAAAACCAAGGCTTTTCAGACCGCTGCTCACATTTGGGCAAAATTTTTGATTTTTTCTTCTGGCCTTAGCGCCCAAACCCAAGGAATAGAAAATATCCCCAAAGATAAAACCCTTATCTTTGCCGCTAACCATCAGGGTGCGGCGGATATCTTAATTGTCCTGGGCTGCTTACCGATTGGCTTTCGCTTTGCCATTAAAAAAGAGTTATACCAAACCCCGGTTTTTGGATGGTATTTGCGCCAAGCTGGGTATTTCTCAGTGGATCGCGAAGTGGTATTAAGCGCTTACCGCACCGTTAAACAAATCATTGAAATCCTAAAAATCGGGGAATCGGTTTTGATTTTTCCGGAGGGGACCCGCAGCAAAACCGGGAAGCTGGGGAAGTTTCGGCGGGGAAGCTTGTTGGCTGCCTTAAAATCCGGCGCTCCGATTGTGCCGGTGGCTATTTCTGGCAGTTTCAATCTAATGCCCCGGGGAACATGGATAATCCATCCCTGCCCAGTCAAATTCAGCGTTGGAAAGCCAATCTACATTAACTCGAAAGAGGATTATGACAACAAAGTTTTAGAAGTAAGAGACTCAATCGCGAAGATGATGTAGCCAGATTGGCAACCTCTTTTTGGCTACTCCACATTTACAATGCTGCCAGTACCGCAATATACCTCGTCGCCCGTATCACAGGTACTTGCTCCCCCCGTCAAACACATTTTCTCGATTTGCACCACACACTTGACAGCTAGCTGAGGGGGGAGGTATAATCCACTCAGAATTAATTCACAAGGAGAAAGCAATGATTGAAGACAAAAAAAGACAAATTATTGAATACACAAAGCCGGGGCTGATAGCCTTTGCTCCCGATATTGGAATGGGGGCATGTGAAGCGGGGGGCGCCGATTCTTGTTCAACTGGCAATTTAAACATTAATGCCTGCGGCATTGGCACCAGTGCCGCGGCGGATTGTAATGTCGGCAACTCCGCTCTGACTTGCGATGCTACAGGTGGCTCGGCAGATTTCTGCGATGCTACCGGTAGCTCAGCTGGGATTTGATTGCGAAACAGGAAATAGTCAGAGTATGCCATAGGGTGGAAGCAGCTTCTCTGGATTGCCCCCTCTTGTTTTTTCGACATACCTTTATGCCGGTGCCTGGCTCAGATTGCTGGGGTGGCTCGGTTGTCTATCGAACAAGCGTTTGACAGCTAGCAGAGGGGGGGGTATAATCCACATAGAATTAATTCACAAGGAGAAAGCAATGATTGAAGACAAAAAAAGACAAATTATTGAATACAAAAAACCGGGGCTTATAGCCTTTGCTCCCGGTATTGGAATGGGGGCATGTGAAGGAGGGGGCGCCGATTCTTGCTCAACCGGTAATTCAAACATTAATGCCTGCGGCATTGGCTCAAGTGCCGCGGCGGATTGTGATGTTGGCAACTCTGCTGGGACTTGCGTTGCTACCGGTGGCTCGGCAGATGAATGCGATGCTACCGGTAACTCAGCTGGGATTATTTGATTGCGAAACAGGAGATAGTCAGAGTATGCCATAGGGTGAAAGCAGCTTCTCTAGATTGCCCCCTCTTTATTTTTCTGATATACTCTTGCCTGCCATGCAATTAAGCGGCAAAGCCCATAAATTCAAAGACGATATTAATACAGATTATATAATTTCTGGGCGCTACAAATTTAAGATCCAGGACCCAGTCGAACTGGCCAAGCATGTAATGGAAGACCTGGACCCTGATCTTTATAAAAAGATCAAAAAAGGTGATTTTATTGTGGCGGGCCGAAACTTTGGCTGCGGTTCGTCCCGCGAGCAAGCCCCCATGGCCATAAAATATGCTGGGATCGCAGCTGTAATTGCCAAATCCTTTGCGCGCATTTTTTACCGCAATTGCTATAACCTGGGATTACCCGCCATTGAAGCTGATACCGATAAAATCGACGCTGGAGATGAACTGGAAGTAAACCTTAACAAAGGGATCATAAAAAACAAGACCAAGAATACGGAAATTGAAACTTCACCGCTCCCCCCAACTATGCAAACCCTCCTAAACGACGGCGGCCTGGTAGAACACTTCAAAAAACATGGTAAATTTAAGATTTAAGCCGTTACCTATAATCAATTGCAAATTGGCAAAAATCAAGCTAAAATAGTATTCAAGGTTAAAAAACATGTCAGATTTAACTGTAATTATTAACTTACTAGCGGCTTTTATTTTAGGTGGAGCAATTGGCTGGCTGCGCGAGATGGAAGCCAAGACCGCCGGGCTGCGCACCCACATTTTGGTAGCCGTTGGCTCTGCCCTCTTTATGATTATCTCCGCTGAAATGATTTTAATTTCAGGAATTGCTGACCCCGGCCGAATTGCCGCCGGTGTTGTAGCTGGTATTGGGTTTATTGGTGCAGGCTGTATTTTGCAAGGCCGCGACTCGATAAGAGGCATTACTACAGCAGCTTCTATCTGGGTTGCAGCAGCCGTTGGCATGGCCTGCGGAATGGGTTTTTACGTTGGCGCGATTGCCGTTACAATTATTACCCTCATCACTCTGCGTTCCCTTCGAAAAGTAAAAAAGTTCATTAAAGTTGACAAAGAAACCGAGTGATTGTCCTTCTCGGTCCCACCGCAGTTGGAAAAAGCAAAACGGCAATTGAGATTGCCAAAGAAATTGGCGGAGAAATAATTTCGGCTGATTCGATGCAGGTTTATCGGGGCATGGATATTGGAACCGCCAAACCAACTAAAGACGAGCGCCAGGGAATTCCCCATCATCTTATTGATATCAAAAACCCCGACGAAGAATGGACCGTTTCTGATTTTGTTAACGCTGCCAACAAACTAATTGGAGAGATCAAAGAAAGAAGCAAAACCCCTATTATTTGCGGTGGAACTGGCCTTTATCTCTGGACGCTCTTAGAAGGTTATTCTTTTCCTATTGCACCAGCTAATAAAGAAATTCGTAAGCAGCTAGAAAAAGAACCCTTAGGTGAGCTTTATGAAAAGTTAAAAAAAATCGATCCTGCTGCTGCAGAAAAAATCCATCCCAACGACAAAAAGCGAATCGTCCGCGCCCTCGAGGTTTACGAGCTAACAGGAACGCCAATCTCAAAACTACAAAAACTAAGAGACACAGCGACACAGCGACATAGCGACATGGCGACAAATATAGTTGGCTTAACTTTGCCTCGCGAAGAATTATATAAGCGCATTGAACAACGCGTTGACCAAATGATTAAAAAGGGCTTAATTGACGAAGTGAAAGGATTATTGGCTAAAGGCTACTCAAAAGATCTTCCATCTTTTCAGGCTCTAGGCTATAAAGAGGTAATCAAATATCTAGAGCGACACTGGACGCTGGACAACATGACAATTGAGCTAAAGAAGCGCACCCGCCACTTTGCGCGCAGGCAGATGACTTGGTTTAAACGATTTGAAAACGTAAAATGGCTTGAACAACCGGTTGACGTTTCTTGCCTTTTAGGCTATATTAATAAGATATGATCCGACTACGCAAACAAGAAATAAAGCGCCGAAGAAAGAGAAGAAGGGAACGGCTTCGCAAAAGAGGCGTTTTCAAGAGAACAGTCAAAAGCTCGTCTTCTTCTTAAGCCCCCTCTTAGCTCAAGAAAACCTCACATCAATAGCCCGCGCGTGGGCGTCTAGGCCTTCGATTTGGGCAAGCAGTTTAATGTCTTTCCATACATTTTTTAAGGCCGGTTTGGTGTAGCCAATAATACTCTGGGTTTTGACAAAATCATAAACCCCCAAGGGCGAAGCAAAACGAGCTGTTCCTCCGGTCGGCAAAACATGGTTAGGTCCGGCAATATAATCTCCCACCGGAACTGGCGAATGCGGTCCCAGAAAAACTGCCCCGGCATTTTTAATTTGCTCGAGCACCTTTTGCGGAGAACCGATTTCAAGTTCCAAATGCTCCGGTGCAATTTGATTTGTAATCTCAATTGCTTTTTCAATGTTTTCCACGACAAAAATGGTTATATCGGCTTTTTCAATGGCTTCTTTTCGCTCTAGCTTTTTTATCTGTTTTTCGATTTCTTTTTTGGTCTTTTCGGCAATCTTAGAGGAAGGAGTTATAAGAGCCGCAAAGGAATCAGGTCCATGCTCAACTTGAGAAAGAAGATCAGCTGCTAAAAATTCCGGTTCCGCATCCTGATCAGCAATTATAACCACATTGGATGGCCCAGCTAAACCATCAATATCAACCATCCCATAAACTAATTTTTTGGCCAGGGTTACATACATATTTCCAGGCCCGACAATTTTGTCCACCCTAGGTATGGTTTGGGTACCAAAAGCCAGTGCCGCGATGGCTTGTGCCCCACCCACCTGATAAATTTTAGAAATCCCCACCTCGCAAGCAGCTACCAAGGAATGGGGGTTAATCGGGGGCGGAGAAACCATTACAATTTCGCGGACTCCAGCAACTTTAGCTGGGATGGCACCCATTAAAACCGACGAGGGATAAGCAGCAGATCCTCCGGGAACATAAATCCCAACCTTATCAAGTGCTATAACCCGCTGTCCTAAAACTACATCCAGGGGTAGCGTTTCAAACCATTCATCAGGGTGTTGTTTGCTATGATAAGCACCTATATTCTGGATAGCTTTAGCCAGTGCAGTTAAAAAGGCTTTATCAACTTTTTTATAGGCTTTATCAATCTCCTTTTCACAAATTTTAATGGCTTCTACGGGAACTTCCTTTTTGTCAAATTTGGCCGTGTAGGAAACAATTGCTTTGTCTCCCTCTTTTTTGACATCTTTAACAATTGCCTTTACACTTTTTTCAAGGTCTGAATCAAAAATAAAGGTTTGTTTTTTGACAATTGCGTCAATCTCTTTTTGAATATCTTTTTTCTCAACAATTTTTATCATGCTGCCATCCTGGTTCCTTTTTTGATTTGCGTCCCATCTGCTAACACCGTTCCTTTTTCAATTACCACCCCATCTTCAATTGTGCAATTTGCCCCCAAAATACAACTCGACAAATGCACATGATTACCTATTTTACAACCCTTCCAAATAATCGCATGATCCAGGGTGCAATGCGCCCCAATTGTAACACGATCTCCAATAACTACATAGTCAACGATTTCCGTCTCAGGTCCCAAACGGGCTTTTTCGCCAATTATCGAAGGCCCGATAATTCTGACGGTTGGATCAATATGCGCATCGGCCCCAACCCAGAATCTACCATCAATTCTGGACCCTATTATTTTAACCGCTACCTCGCCGCGTAAAATAGCCTGATGGGCCTCGCTATACTTATGGGGATTTCCAATATCAATCCAATAAGCTTCTGAGGGATAGCCAAAAATAGGGACCCCTTGCTTTAGGAGAGAGGGATAAAGCTCTCTTTCAAAAGAATAGGGTTTGCCAGCTGGGACTTCTTTAAATATCTTGGGATCCACAATGTAAATACCCGCATTAATTGTTTTAACCGAAACCATATCCCAGCTTGGTTTTTCCAAGAATTTTGTAACGCGACCGTTTTTGTCAGTTAAAATCAGGCCAAAGGGTGTGGGATCTTCTACTTCGGTTAAGGTCAAGGTGACTGCGGCCTTTTTTTCTCGGTGAAAAGCAATCACCTTAGAAAGATTAATGTCGGTTAAGATATCACCGTTAAAAATAACCATGGGTCCATCATCAAAAAACTGCTCGGCATTCTTAACTGCCCCAGCTGTTCCTAGGGGGTGTTCTTCAATAGAATAATGGATTTTTATACCCCAGTGTCTGCCATCCCCTAAGATCTTTTTTATTTCATGGGAAAGATAATGCAGATTAAGAATAACTTCATCTATGCCGTGCTTAACTAAAAGTTCAATCTGATGCACAACAAAAGGTCGATTTACCACCGGCACAATCGGCTTGGGGGTATTACAGGTCAAAGGCCGAAGACGGGTCCCAAGGCCGCCAGCAATTATGATGGCCTTCATCGCATAAGCTCCCTTTTCAAGCGCTCAATAACACCCACCGGCGTTGGATCAATCCCACGCAAAATTGCCAGATAGACGGTTAAAAAATCGCCAAAATAAATCAGGGACAATATTCTCGCCAAGGCAGAGTTGCCCTCTGCCCAAACCTCATTAACTCCGCCCAGTTGCCGTCCTATCAGGGATTTTGTGATTTCAATTCGTTTTTTGATGCGCTCGCTATCTTTTTCATCACGCAGAAAAAGCAGGGAAAAATTGTGCTCAACTCTCTTTAAAAGTGAAAGTCCCACTATCTCGTTATGATTAAGCTCTGGAAAAAGATTAAATAAGGCTGCCACCTTGCTGTTTTCATTAAGCTGTGCCTTAAGCCTTAATGCTGCCGCACCAGTTGTGCCAGACACAGCAAAAACCACTGGGATTTTGCCTACCAGTTTTTTGGCCAGCTCTTTTGCCCTGTTAGCGCGGAGGGGTTTTTGGGGAGCATATTGAAGTTTTAATTTCTCTAAAAGAGAAATGGCAAGAGAAAGTTCGCCAGAAAAAGAGGGTATAACGCCAAAAGTTTCAAGGGTCGCTAAAACCGGAAGCAAAAGATAAGGCAAGGCTACCCTGGGTTGATAGCCACTTGGGATTAGAAAGAGGGGGTATCCTTTTTCTTGTGCAATTTCTTTTAGCTTTCCACCGGAAGTAACACAAACAATCTGTGCTTGCCGTTTAGCTGCGGCAAAAAGAGCGCGGAGCGTTTCCTCGGTATTGCCAGAATAAGAAAGGGCCAAAAAGAGTGTTTCGTGATTCACAAATCCTGGGATACTATAATTACGATTAACCCAGATTGGCAATTCAGCTGTATTCCCATACAAATCACAAATAATATTTCCGGAAATAGCCGACCCACCCATACCCGCAATCACAACCTGTTTAATCTTCTTTATTTTAGGAAGGGAAACGTGCTTGGCGCGTTCCTCGGCATCACGCAGCATCTCTGGGGTACTTGCAACTACTTCTAGCATCCCCGACTTATCTATCTCACCTATTTTCGAAAGGTTATCTAAAACTTCGAGTTTTGCCACTATATTTATCCCTTGATCATGCCGTTTAACACCTCAACTGCCTTCTCTAACTGGATATCCTCTCCTTCTTGGTCGGGCAAGATTAATAGGGCTTCAACCTCCAGAGTTGGAACTAACACCAGAACATCCGGCGAAATTCCCTTTTCATTAATATCTTCCCCATTGGGGGTCAAGTATTTTGCAATCGTAACCAATAGGGCCGACCCATCACTTAAACGACGCACGTTTTGCACCGAAGCCTTGCCAAAGGAGTTAGAGCCGACCAGGGTAGCCTTTTTATTGTCACGCAGCGCCCCAGCTAAGATCTCAGATGCAGAAGCAGAAGCCTCATTTATTAAAACAACGGTGGGTTTTCGCCAGAGAACCCTTCCGGTTGACTCAATTTGTTCTTTTCTTCCTTCTCGATCAACGGTTTGCACAATAACTCCCTTATCAACAAACATGCTTCCAATACTAATTGCGCTTTGCAGTAGTCCTCCACCATTACCACGCAGGTCAATAATTAAGCCGTTAGCATCCCGGGCTTGTCGCAAGGCTTTTTCAAATTCACGCGCAGAAGCCAAGTTCTCAAAAGTATTAAGCTTAATATAGGCGATGTTACCATCCAGCTGTTTGGTCTTAACGCATTGGATTTTGATATTGTCCCTTACAATCCCTACGTCCTTTGGCTTACCCCATCCCTGCCGCAAAATCCCCAAAACCACTTTTGTGCCGCGCGGCCCGCGAATTAAGCTTACGGCTTCTTCCAGTGCCATATCCTTAGTTACTTTTCCGTCAACCGTCATGATTTTATCGCCGGCTTTTAGGTGACCTTTATCGGCCGGGGTACCTTCGATGGGAGAAATAACCGTGAGTTGGTTGTCTTTCATGCCAATGTATATACCAATTCCCGAATAGATCCCGCTCATTCTAATTTTCATTTCTTCATAGGCCTTAGGCTCAACAAAGCGCGTATAGGGATCATCGAGGGCTGAAAGCATGCCGCGAATTGACCCATAGACTAATTTTTGATCATCCACATCCTTTTGTACATAATCATTTTTAACAATATCCAGAACCTGCAGATAAGTTTCAAGTTTTCTTTCTAGGCCCTCCTGAGCGGTTACGCGGCTAAAAATCGAAACCCCCACCACCACAACCATAATCGCTAACACTATATTCCTCAATACCCTAAACCTTCCCTCAGCAACACCTCGTGCTGAGTGTTGTCCCTTTCCTCGGTGCGAAGCATTGGACTTACTAAACATTTCTTCCTCCCTTCATAAAATTACAAATACGATATTGGATTTACTGGTTTCCCGTTTTTTCGCACCTCAAAATGCAGGTGTGGACCAGTTGAGTATCCGGTGCTTCCCACCAGACCAATGGTTTGTCCCTTAGCAATTATATCACCTACTCGCTTATAAATTCTCGACATATGGCCATAGACCGTAGTTGTTTTTCGGCCATGGTCAATAACAATGGCTTTCCCATAGCCATCCCACCATCCAGAAAAAATAACTTCACCTGCATCAGCAGCCTTAATCGGTGTCCCATATTTGGCTGCAACGTCTAGGCCAGTATGGAAGCTGCGTCCCCCCCAAAGAGGATGGCGCCGATAGCCAAAGCGTGATGTTATCCGACCACGCAGGGGCCACGCCATCTTACCGCTGCCATAAACCTTGGTTCCTTGGCGTGCGGCCATCTTTTTCAAAATAAGAACTTCTAGGTCTTTTGAGCTTTTTTCAAGCTCTGCTACCCGGGCCTCGTATTCTTTTCTCCTCTGCTTTAGAGATTGGTAAATTTTGTTTTTTTCGTGCGCCTTCTGTGAAACCTCTGTTTTCTTTTCTTCAAAAACTTTGGCTAAACCACGTATTTCTTGGGTTTTGCTCTTAAGCGTTGCCCTTTTTTGCTTTGCTTTTGCCGCATCGGTGCGAATGGACTGAACCAAGTTTGCATCATAATCAATTATCTTCTTAAAAAAATAAAAGCGATTCGAAAAATCAGAAACCGACTGAGAAGTAAAAAGGAGCTGCAGGTAATTTAATCCGCTGCTCTTATAAACTTCCCTAAGGCGTCCCTCAAGTTTTGCCTCTTTTTTGACCAGCTCCTTTTCGGTCTGGGTAAGCTCCCGGGTCAAGGTCCCGATTTGGCTTTCGTTTTGCCTTATTTTTTTTTGGGTCTGGTACAAACTATTCTTGGTTTTGCTTAATTCCTTCTTTATTACTACCAGGCGCCCTAAAACTGCCTGTTCCTCTTTTTTAGTTTTGGCTAACTTCTGCTTATTTTGTGCAAGCTCCTTTTGGATAACTTTTAACTTCTGCTCCTCGGTTAAATCATCAGCAAAAACAGCAAAAGAACACAACAGGAGCGTTAAGAGAAAGGCCGCCAAAATCCTCATAAAAAAATCATAACATAAACCTTGTGCCGTGACAACATAAATGCCATCCTTCCCCCCCCCTGCATTAGGTGTCTATTGGACAAGTGCAAGAATTTGATATTTTTCTCGCTTACTAGGGTGCCGAGTTGTCTACTGAATGAGTGTGGAAATTCGATATTTTTCTCGTTCGTCCCGATGGGAATCGGGACTCTCTACAAAAAAAATGAATTCCCACCCTCTCTAGGGGTTGCAATGGTCCTTACAAAAAAATAAATTCTTCCTCTTTCTGGGGGTTTCAATGCTTCATGATTCGTATAGGCTTCTAGCCCTCTTCTGACGATGGTAGGTAATGGCAAAACGATGGGCTTCATCCCGGATACGCTGAAGAAGCTTTAGCGCCGAAGAAGTTTTTGCCAAAGCTAGCGTTTTAGTCACATTGGGAAAGCAAATTATTTCTTGTTTTTTGGCTAATCCAATAATCGGAATGCTGGCCAAATTTGCCTCAACTAGCGCTTTTTTTCCAGCATTAGCCTGGGCCACCCCACCATCTACTAAAACTAGATCGGGCAAAGAAAGCTGGCTCGCCAGTGACTTAGAATAACGGCGCCGAACAATCTCGTAGATGGCCGCAACATCATTGGGTTTGTTTTTAAGGGTTCTAACTTTAAATTTTCTATACTCACTTTTTGCTGGGAGCCCCCCATAAAAAACTACCATGGAACCAACAATGTTTTTGCTAGAAATATTTGAAACATCAAAGGCCTCAATGCGCATTGGTTCTTTTTTGAGTTTCAAAACCTTTTTAAGCTCAATAATTTCAGAAAGGCGCCGCGGAGTCGGTGGCGCGCTTAATTCTTTTCCTTCCAGCATTTCAGATAAAATTTTCATGCGATCGCGCAGATAGGCTGCTCGCTCATATTCGCGTTTACTAGAATTTTTGACCATTTCTTGCTTTAGTTTGGCAAGCGCCTGGTCCATTTTACCCGAAAGCAACGCCTTAATCCCTTGGACCAAAACCCAATAATCTTTTTTGGCTATTTTGCCAATACAGGGCCCAGAGCAGGTGCCGATACGATAATAAAGACAGCCTTGCTTGCGCTCTTGCAGGGGAGATTCCTTGCACCACCTAATAGGAAAAAGTTTTTTGCAAAGACGGATAACTTCGCGCACCATTTTCCCCTGATAGCGGCCAAAGTAAAGTGCGCCGTCTCCCACCTTGCGTCTAACCAAAAGCAGGCGAGGCCATTTTTCATTAACGGTTAATTTAAGATAAGGATAAGATTTGTCGTCACGCAGCGAGATATTATAACGCGGTTTATATTTTTTAATTAACTCATCTTCAAGCAGCAAAGCCTCCATTTCGGACTTAACAACTATATAATCTATATCATGTAAGCGCGCAAGGAGGATGCCGGTTTTTAAATCCGGGCTCGGGGTAAAATAAGAAGAAACTCGGGTAAAGAGAGACTTGGCCTTGCCAACGTAGAGAATAGTTGCATACTTATCTTTGAAAAGGTAAACACCGGGTTTTTTAGGCAGCGATTTCAGCTTCTCCTTAAGAGAGCCCATGGCTACTTTGATACTACTTTAATTTTAACTTTGGCCACAACATCTTGAAAGAATCCGATTGAAACTTCGTGTTCGCCAATAACTTTAATGGGAGAAGCCAAATCAATCATTTTCTTGTCAACCTCAATCTGGCTGGCAGCCAAGATGGCATCGGCAATATCAGTTGCGGTAACCGACCCAAAAAGTTTCCCTTCTTCCCCCGCATCCACAGGAATTAAAATCTCAAGGGAAGCAAGTTTTTGGGCTTTTTCCTGGAATTCGCCTTTCCTGACTTCGAGTTCTTTTTCTCTTTGTGCCCGTCTTTTTTCTAGAGCGGCGAGGGCTTTGGGGGTTGCGGGCCCAGCTAAATTATTGGGCAAAAGGTAATTTCTAGCATAACCATCGGAAACCTTAACTAAGGTGTTTTTCTCGCCAAGCTTAGGCACATCTTTATATAAAATTACTTCCATGGCTACTCTACCGTGTAAGGCGCTAGGCCTAATTGGCGGGCGCGTTTTACTTGCTTAGCAACCATTCTCTGGTGCAGAGCACAACAGCCTGTCATGCGGCGGGGAGCAATCTTTCCCCGATCGGTTATAAAACGGCGCACAAAAGCAACGTCTTTATAATCCAGGGTTTTCTGATCAGCACAGAAAACACACTTTTTTATCTTTCTTTTCCTGAACTGGTCTTTGCCTTTAAACTTTGGTTTTCTTCTCTCTCTGGTCATCAATTAACCTCCTAAAAAGGGATTTCCTCTTCTTTTTTGTTTTCTGAAAGATGGGGCGCACTTTTTCTTCCTAGCATTTGCATGCCATCTGCCACTATTTCAGTCATGCTTTTCTTTTCTCCGTTTTTCGCTTCGTAATTTCGGATCTGGAGCCTGCCCTCAATTGAAACTGACATTCCCTTTTTTAGATATTCTCCGCAAACCTCAGCTAACCTACGCCAGGCCACAACATTAATAAAATCCACATCCTGGCCTCCATCGCTCTCAGTACCTTTTCTTTTTATGCGGTTTACCGCCACGGCAAAACGGGCCACGGGAATGCCTGACGTGGTATAGCGCAGCTCTGCATCACGGGTTAAATTTCCAATTATAAAGGCTTTGTTATACATAATATTAAAAGGGCAGGTCGTCTGCCAGGCTTGCCTCGTCAATTATTTCGCTTTCCGGCATCGAGGATACGGGACCCGAAACCTTAGCCTGATCCAAGATTTGAACATTTCTCGCTACAACTTCAGTAACCCAGCGCCGTTGGCCGCTTTGATCTTCAAAGGAACGAATCTGGATTCTTCCTTCAACCAAAAGCATGGTATCTTTTTGGACTTTCCCGCCCAAATTTTCAGCTTCTCTTCTCCAGGCAATTATATCAAAAAAATCATCGCCGCCCTGGGGACGACCAACTGCCAATCTAAATTTAGCCATGGGAATCCCGTCCATGGTTGAGCGGGATTCTAGATCAGCGGTGAGCCTTCCCACCAAAATTATGCGGTTAAGATTGGCCACTTTGTTCTTTAGTTTCCTTTATTTCCCCGACGTTGACGGCCAGGATTTCATCAGTGCTGCCTTTTTCTTCTTTTTCGACTGGAGCTTTTTCTTCTGCACGGATAATTACATAACGCAGCAGGTTTTCGGTAACCTTCAAATAAGCCTTAAGTGGTGCAGGAAGAGAAGTTTCGGCCTTGAAAAATATCAAGACGTAATACCCCTGGGTAAGCTTTCTTGCATTGCGCATCATGGAAGCCAGCCTTCTGGTGCCCCACTTGTCAGTTTTTTGAATTTTTCCACCCAGAGATTTTATTTTATCCTCTATCTTGGTGAGTATGGCAGAAATATTTTCTTCCCCCAGATTCGGATCAAAAATCAACGTTAGCTCATATGAAACCAATATAATACCCTCCTTGAAAACACTAGTTAATTAGACCAAAAACGTGAGGTTTATTATACCATAAATAGAGAGGAGATCACAAGAGAACATCTCGTACGACTCGAAAGCCAACATCGTTGTGGCGAAGATCAGGTTCGCTTCCATCACGAAAAACACATTCTAAAAAAGAGGATGCGGTGCTTTCAAAACTACCCCCGCGTAGCACGCGCTCTCTTCCTTCGTAAGCAGGCCCTCTTGGATTGTGTGAATCAGAGAAATTAAATTCACTTGTAGCGCAGGACCAACTATGTACCCACTCTGATACCTGCCCAGACATATCATAAACAGCATAAGGACTTTGTCCTCTTTCCACGCCGGGACGATTAACTGGCTGGGTCCTCGTGCTAGCAAAAACCACTCCCCGTTCTTCTGCTTGAAAAGTGTTTCCCCAGGGAAACTGTTGGGCATTTATTCCACGCGCTGCTTTTTCCCATTCAAATTCGGTTGGCAATCTTACCCGTGCCCACTTACAAAAGGCAAGCGCATCGTCAAAGCTCACCCCAACAACCGGAAGGTGCTCTCCTATCGGCTGCCCATCCCCATCTAAAGCAGAAATCCCCAAGTACCTATCGTTCCAATATTGTGGCTGCCTATGTCCAGTGGCCTCTAAAAATCCTTGGTACTGACTATTGGTAATAGGGGTTTGGCTCATGAAAAAAGTAGGTAAAACCAAGTTAACGGCCGACCTCTCACGAAAATAAAAGGCGCCAGCAGGAATCGCTACCAGCTGCGGCAACACAACCTCTCCTCCTGCTAACCACAGCAAAATCTTATCAGTTCTTTCCTCTCTCAAAAGAGAAGCAACTCTTTGCTTTACTACCGGCAGCCCATAAAGGCGGAGTGCATCCACAAAATCATCTATCTGGCTAGCGTCTATATCTTGTAATCTAGCCCGCAGCTCATCCCGAGAAGGAATCGGCTGCAAGCTCTCTTGCATATTAAATGATATTAGTTTTAGGTTATACATCTCTATGTCTCTTTGTCGCTATGTCGCTATGTCACATTGATGCCGGGCACCATGGACACGGTCTATTATCGTAGGGGTTTTTAGAAAATTTCACTAAAAAGTGAAATTGTTTGGGGAAGCGTTCGATAAAGGGGTGTTATGACAAGGATCGCTGCTACTAATCCAATGCAAATATTGGCCCAAGCACGAGGGCACTTTGAGGCAGGGCAGATAAGCTGGGGAGTTGTTTCATTTCATCAACTCCACGCTCAGGCAACGCTACAGCTGCCACACTATCTAAAAATAGCAACTATGTTGCGCAAAAGCAACTGCATAGAGTTAGCACTGATCTCTGGAAAAATAGCAAAAGCTGAGCTCTTATTTATCGAAAAATGCATAGAAGCGATTGCCCTCATTGCAGCAGAAGTACAGCTCGGACGCCGAACTCTAGCTCCCAAACCCAAACAAGAGATCGAAGAAAACATGCCCCATATTTATTTTCATGCTGGGATTTTTTGCCTGGCCCGAGGAGATACCAAGAACGCCAATACTTATTTCCTCTTTGCCGGAAAACTGGGGAAGGGAAACTTTTGGCCTGAGGCCATTTCTGGGGGCATCTCTTCAGAAGAGCTTGCTGGCTTGGTTGCCGATGACCCAGCGCTAGCAGCCGAATCTTTGGGGCCTGCCTTTGCTTTTATTAAATCAACCTTTGCCAAAGCAGCAATTCCTCCTCCGGCAGCGCCTAGCCATGGAAGGCCCCCAGCTTCGAGGGCAGCGGCAGCACAACTAGCTCCCGCATCCAAACCCAATCCCAAAAAACTTATTAACAAAGCCCAAGGGGCCTTATCGCAAAACAATCCAACTGAGGCCTTTTCTTTTATTAGGCAAGCACGAACCTGTGCAAAGAACGAGCAGCAAAGAGCCATTCTCGATTACCTAGAAGCAGTTGCTGAGGTTAAATTAAGGCATTTTGGGAGGGCCTCCCTATTACTAGCCAAGATAACGCCAGGCCATCCGCGTTACGGCAGATCAATAAAATATAAACTTATTGTGTTTGACAAAACTAAGCGCTACAGCGAGGGGCTTGAACTTCTAGGGCGGGAAGGTCATGCTCTACAGAACGGAAAAAGAACACAAGTTATTTTATATTATGAATATCGAGCTCGTTTTCTTTTAGCCAGAGGGCAAAAAGATGTGAGAGAGGGAAGTAGGTGGGGAGCTGAGAACGACTTCGAGTCTGCTGACACTGCATTAGCGCATGCACGGTCTCTGCAAGATTCCCCTGAACTTAGAAGATTACAAAGCTGGATCGATCGCGACAAAGAAGCTCTTGAAAGAGCAGAAAGAGGATATTAGTAATACGATGCCACAACGAGTAAGCAATGGAAATGGACCTCAAAGAGGACGGCCGGTGGGCGAACGCTTGTTTCGCCAAGCACAAGCCGCACAAGCACGCGGAGATCGAATTGGCGTCTTAGCGGTCATGCTTGAGTGGGTAAAATTACAAGATATCCAAGAATCAAGGAGAGCCTTTGCACAATATCTAGCCCAGGTTTGTGATCAGTGGATCCCATTAGAACACAAGGAACCAGCCGATGTAAGAAAGGTCCAAAAAATTATTGCTGATATGAAAGAAATAGCCCTCACTGCTATTCAAAGCGCGCAAGCTGAGTATTTAGAAGTGGTCTGCCTTTTTGAACAAAAGAGATACGATAAAGTACTCGAGCTTTTAGAGCGCCTTAGCCCAGAGCATCGCTACCATGTAGAAACCTTAAGGACTCGGTTAAGTTGCTATCAAAGATTGCAAAGGTTTGAGGAGGGCGCTGCCTTTCTTTCAACCGTAAACCGTCTGCTGCCCGATGAAACAGCTGCGGGATTTGCAAGAGCTTTTCGTAGCACCCCAAGAGCACCGGAGCGTAACGGAAGACGTCCTCCCTGGGCTTTTGCCCTGGATGACGATGAATAATCCTAAATGGGGACACACGCTTCTCGAACAAAAGGGCTTCGCCCTGAGAAAGACTTCGTGCTCAGCCCGAAGGGGTCCGTCCCCTTTTTTAAACCTTAAACCGCACCAAAACCAAGTCACCATCCTGCACTACATAATTCTTGCCTTCGGTATGAAGAACCCCTTTTTCGCGAGCTTTGGAGTAGGAGCCGACGCTTGCTAAATCATTATAATGTATAACCTCGGCGGCAATAAAACCACGCTGCATGTCAGAGTGCACTTTGCCAGCAGCCTGTGGAACTGTGGTTTCCTTCTTAACTGTCCAGGCTCGACATTCTTTTTGATTGGCCGTGAAAAAAGTAATCAGATCAAGTAATTTGTAGCCATTTTTTATTAGCTTTTGCAATCCTGTTTCGGAAAGTCCAATTTCTTTTTTATAGGCTTTTGCGTCTTCTTCTGGAAGTTGGGCAATTTCAGATTCAAGTTGAGCACAAACCACAACGACCCTCGTTCCTTCCTCCCTCGCCACTTTCTCAATAATTTCAACCTGCTCGGGGTTTCCTGACTCATCCACATTCGCCACATAAAGAACTGGCTTAAAGGTCAAAAGTGGAAGATCTCGTACAAAATCCTTTTCGTTATCAGCAATTTTCACGCTGCGGGCCGGCCTGCCAGCCCCTAGCGCATCCTTTAATTTTTGCAAAACCTCCGCTTGCTTGCGCAATGTCTTGTCTCCAGCTTTAGCTTTTATTGACACCTCCCGCAAGCGCTTCTCGACCAAGGCTAAATCAGCCAAGTTTAATTCAATATTTATGATTTCAATGTCATTTTTGGGGTTAACTTCACCGGCTACATGGGCAATCTCCTGGGATTTAAAGCAGCGCACCACATTGACGATCGCATCGACTTCCCGGATGTGAGATAAGAATTGATTGCCCAGGCCCTCCCCTTTATGTGCCCCCTTCACCAACCCCGCAATATCATAAAACTCAATCACCGTCGGAATAACCTTGGAGGAGCCGATGATTTTCTGAACCTGATAAAGCCTTTCATCCGGGACTTCAACGATACCGACATTGGGATTGATGGTGCAGAAAGGGTAATTTGAAACCTCGGCCCGAGCAGAAGAGAGCATATTAAATAATGTGGATTTGCCAACATTTGGAAGGCCAATAATACCTAGCGAAAAGCCCATAGATCTTGATTATAGCACAGTTATTTGGTATAATATTATTATCTCGAAAAGGGGGTAAATTATGCGTTATTTGATTGTTTTGTTGATTGGGTTATCATTGCTTTTGGGAGGTTTTTCAACTGAGGGCTATGCCAAGAAGGGGAGATTGACCCCAAGGCAGCGGGCAAAAATAAAAGCTCGCGTTCATAATCTAACTCCTGCGCAAAAAGAACAAGCCGCTGCAGCCCTAAGACAAAAAATGATCCGTTTGGAAAATGCATCCGAAAAAGCCACCGCTGGTGCAAGTAGGGCTTTGATTGAAGCGGACCTTGAAAGGGTTCAGGTTGAGTTAGGGTTGATTGCGCCTCCACCGATGGTAAAACCCCTCCGGCCAAAACCACCCCTTCCTCCAGGCAAAAAACCTCTACCACCTAAGGCTCAACTGCGTGGGCCACGCGTAGCTGTTTCAGTTGGCTATTTAGCCGGAATGATCGCTGCCCAAGGAGAACTCCGATACTTTGAACCGTTTGGTTTAACTCAAATCACCTCTCAAATTGGCGCAGCTTATGCCCAAGGAGAAGATAGCGATAAAGTCCTTCGCAAACATGCTTTGATCATACTAGGAGGAGCCTATAATTTAAACCCTCCAAAAACTTCAGGGCTTAGATCCTATATTGGCGTAGCAGCCAACTATGATGCCTATACCACTGGCAAAGTTTCTGGAACTTTTGGTGGAGAAGCTTATTACGGACTCGAAGGTGGTGCTCCCAAGGGTGGAAAAACTTTCTTTGAAGTTGGTTACGGCACCATTCGCACTGGCTTTAGCCCAGATTATACGGGAGTAATTGCGCGGTTGGGTTATAAGTTCTAGTTCTCGATTATTTATCTTAACAAAAAAGACCCTGATTTATCGGGGTCTTTTTTTATGGATTGCAAACCTTGTTTCCCCTTTTCTTTTATCTAGAAATCTTTAAAAAACTTGAAATTTTCTTGAAATGCTGCCGATAAACCTTTGACCATAAGGCTTTACTAAAGCAATAAAAGGAGTTTAATCATGAATATTTCAGTTATTGATAGAATTTATTCGGTTTTCTTTTCTTCTCCTCTTTCGGCTTGCAATCCATCGGCGGGTGAAACAAGAACTGCTCAGGCTGCTCCAGATGATCCAACTCCGGCCCCAGTAACGGCTTCGGCTGATCCCCCTCCTCAAGCAACGGCTGATGCCTTGATAACCTGGGATGCACAAACTGCCCAGGAAATGAATCAGCATGAGGGAGGAAATTGGCATATGGCCAATTGGTCTAATGGTAATCCATTTGATTGTACCTGGCAGCCGGACAATATTAGTTTTAATGATGGCATTATGACACTTACATTAGATAATAAGGGGTGTCCGGCTAGCTGCAACAGCGAGCCCTATGCTTCAGGAGAATATCGCACAATGCAGGAAACTTACGGCTATGGATATTACGAAACAAGTATGAAGGCAGCAGCTGGAGAAGGACTGGTGTCAGCCTTCTTCGTATACACAGGCGTTCACAGTCAACCATCGCATCAAGAAATTGACTTTGAAATTTTAGGAAAAGACTGCACCCAAGTCCAAACCAATTATTTTTCTGGAGTTCGTGATAGGGAGAAAGAAGAACAAGGCCTGTACGAAGAAAAGATCGATCTTGGTTTTAATGCCTGCGAAGAATTCCATAATTATGGTTTTATGTGGGCAGCGGATTCTCTCGTCTGGTATATAGATGGGCAGCCTGCCCGAACTGTTTCACAGGCTGATGGAGCAAGTATTCCCCACGGAAAAACAAAGATAATGCTAAATCTTTGGCCAGGCCGAGGTGTGGATGGGTGGCTAGGTCAGTTTGAATATCCGGGTCAGCCAATCACTGCTCAATACGATTGGATAAGATATTCTCCTCTGACTGACTTCGTTGAAGGAGCAGGTCCTCCTTCAGTAGAAGGACCTACATCAAAACCACCTACGGCACCTATTTCCAAAGAAGTCCCTCCCACACCGGCCACTGAAGGAACATTGCTGGTTAGTTCTTTTGCTGGAGGATCCTTTAATTTCAATGGTGGATTGTTTGCTAAAAAAACTGCTGAGCATTATACTTTTTCAGCTAGTCAAGCAGGCGATGCTGGTGGAGGAATCTTTTGTTCAAACCAAGATATTGCTGCTCATTCTACTTTAAAGTTTGAAATTGACGGATCGGTCACCCAACACGGAAACTGGACAAGATTGATTGTGCAGGTTTACGATGATGGTGACAGCAATTCTGCTCCATCTGTAAGTTTTGATCCCATTATTGTATCTGCTGACCAACAAACAATTGAGGTCCCTCTTCATAGCCAAGTAGATAATTTAGCTAAAATTCAGTTTATGCTGGTGGCCGATAGCGGAAGTTGTAATGTAGATATTTACAATTTGCGGTTTGAGTAGAATTACTTCATAAAATCGAGCTGGCTGATGTCAATGGCTTCAAAGCCGTCGTCACGGCTTTTGATTTCAACATGATCGTAATCCCCAATCTCAATTTCATCTTTAGCCTCTTCTTCCTGGGCGTCCCATTTTTCATAAAGCTCTGACGAAAGCTCTTCTAGGTAGCGGGATGTACGCATAATCACCTGGCCATCATAGCCGGAGTAGATCAAAGGGTAAGACAGATAAAGTTCGTCTTTAGCCCGGGTAATGGCCACATAAAATAAGCGGCGCTCCTCTTCCATCTCCTCTTCTTTTCCAAAACTCAAATAGGAAGGGAAGCGACCATCGGCCAACCAAGGCACAAAAACTATTTTCCATTCCAGTCCCTTTGCCTGATGAACAGTTGAAAGCACACAGGCTTCCTTATCGCCGCTATCGCCCTCAACAATGGTTTCCGATTCAATGCCCGAAACTAGTGCCAAAGCACTTAAAAGGGTTTCAAGATTTTTAAATTGGACCGCATATCCTCCCAGCTGCTCCAGATCCTCCATGCGTTCCCGATAATTTGGATATTGGTTTTTTAAGTGGTCTTCGTAACTTGATCGCGAAATCATTTTTATCATTTCAGATGGCGAATCAAGCTGCGATAATTCTCTGAGTAAGGACTGAAAAATCTTAAAAGACCTTTCTGCCCCGCTTGGAACAATTTTTAATACTTCTTTGCCAAGAATCTCTTCCAGGGGCTTGGGAGATTGATGGATAAATTGAAATATTTTAGCTGCGGTGCGCGCCCCAACTCTCTCCAAAAGTTTTAATATTCGGCCCCAAGAAATTTCATCAAAAGGATTATGGAAAACCTTTAGGTGGGCTAACACATCCTTGATATGGGCTTCCTCAAAAAAGCGAATGCCTGATCTTACCTCAAAGGGAATGCCCCTTTTCGTCAGCTCCATTTGGATTTCCATTGACTGATAATGGGAACGGTAGAGCACGGCCATGTCATTTAAGCTGTGGCCTTGTTCGCGAAGCTCAAGCATTCGCTGGGCAATAAAAATGGCCTGCTCGTTCACGGTGTTTAAGGATAGCAGGATGGGTTTTTCGCCTTGGGGCCGATTGGGGCGCAGGGATTTTTTAAATTTCTCCTTTGCCTGCGCAATGCTGGCATTGGCCATGTTTAAAATTTCCGGAGTTGAGCGGTGATTAAGCTCCAGCTTAAAAAGCTTGGCCTTAGGATAAACCTTGGGAAATTTCATTATATTTTTAAAGTGGGCACCCCGGAAGCTGTAAATGGATTGTGAGTCATCTCCGACGGCCATAATATTTCCATGGTGCGAAGCTAGGATATCGATTATTTTTGCCTGAATGAGATTAGTGTCTTGATACTCATCCACCAAAACATGCATAAATTTTTTGGCATAGGTTTGTGCAATATCAGGATTGTCCGCAAGTAACTTCCACCAGTAAAAGAGCAGGTCATCAAAGTCCATCAGGCTATTTTTCTTTTTCCGCTGCTGGTAGCGGTTAAAAATATCTTCAATCTCATCGGTTAAGGGTTCAAATTGAGGATAATTATAAGCAACAACATCACTAATTTTTCGTCGCGTATTAACCGCTAAGCCAAAAATTGAACAGAGGTTATCGCCTTTGGGAAAGCGTCTGGCCTTAACGTCAATGTTGGCTTCGGTGATTGCAGCATCAATTAGTTCTTTTGAATCAGCTCGATCCAAAATAGTAAAGTTTGGCTTATATCCGATCTCCTTGGCGTGCTTGCGCAGGATGCGGTTACCGACATGGTGAAAGGTCCCGCCCCAAATCCCTTTAACATCACGCTTCAAGAGCATCTCCACTCGAGAAAGCATCTCACGGGCGGCTTTGTTGGTAAAAGTAACCAGCAAGATTCTGTCCAGCGGAACGCCTGATTCAACCAAGTAGGCAACACGATAAGTAACGGTGCGGGTTTTGCCAGACCCGGCCCCGGCAATTACCAGCATCGGGCCATTCTTCGCGGTTACTACTGGCAACTGCTCGGCAGTTAACTCTTGTGCATAATTAATCCGGAATTTTTTCTCCGCATTAAAATGGGTTTTTAAAATGTACTTGTGCTGAGCCACAAAAGAAAATCCTTTCTCAATAATTTAAGTCGAAGCACTTGTGCTGAGCCACAAAAAAAGTCCCTTCTCAATAATTTAGGTCGAAGCACTTGTGCGGCGCTATCATTTGCATTATAGCAAAAATATGGCCGCTTGGGAATCGGTCAGAAGGTGAAATTTTGGTTGCTTTTAGTCGATATATATAGAGAGACCTACAAAGGTTCAAAAATAATGCAAATTGTTGGATATTATACAAATAATGCTTGTATGGCAGGGCCACCACCCCCCTTGCAATGTGATCCTACCGTCGCTGAGTATTTGGTGGAGGATGAAAAAGGAAATATTCATATTATCTCCCCGGATATTATTTCCCCGCCCCTTGATCCGTTGGAAATTGAACTCTATATGCCAACTCCTGCCTCCGAAGAACTAGCCACTCTTTCAGCAAGGGATGAATGTTTTAAAGGGGAAAACCCAGAAATCCAAAACCTGCTATCCCTTATCAAAGAAACTGAACCTGAATCCGCCATTTACGAATTGGAAAAAATTCAAGGTGGTCCAGCTTGCCTACGCTTAATTATTCAAGAAGGAACTTTCATGCAATATTATCTCTCAGCTAGATCTTTGACAGAATCTCCTCTGCCCGAAGCAGATACAGTTATTCGACAAATGATAACAAACAGCACCGCAACATGGGAAAAGGCCCTAGGATTAATTCTTTTGGGTTCCAGGACAGCCGCTGGCATAGAATCAGAATCCAACCCAGCAGAAATCATTTCGCCCTTTCTTGTAAGCGAGGATCCCCTACTGCGGCTTGGCGCAATATTCGGCCTTTTGCGCATGGACGCTGAAAATGAACTAAACGAATTTGCAGAAGAAAGAAAAGGTTCCAGGATAGCGCAAACAGTCAACGGTCTTCTTTCTTACAAAGGACAAAGCACATCTTATGTTAGCACTATTCTTTTTGACTGGGCTGATCCGGGAACCTATCAGACAGCTTTTTTTCGCCACCCAACATTACTTGATGAGTTAGTAAAAGATGCCCAGGTCCATCCTGCTCAAGAATATAATGTTTGGGAAATTGGGTGTTCCTTGGGTCTTTCAACTGAAAGTGCCCGGATCGCCCTCAGCTTAAATAGAGAAGCAGCCTTTCACATTACAGGAACCGACATAAGTCCCTTTGCCCTCCTTTATGCAGCGCGAGGCAAATATCTCTTAGAAAACCTGTCACACATAGATCACTACTATTCAATTGATCCTCAGGAAAATGACTTGCAATCTTTCAGAAGGTACGTTTCGCAACATAACTGGAATCCTGAGAAGGTCCTTAATGATTTTTTCACAAAAAAAGAATGCTCTTTGGGACCACTCTATACAGCACGGCGCGATCCAGGAATCCATTTTATATTTGATGACGTTGCCTCCACAGACTCTTCTCTTCCCGATACTTCTTTCGACACTATAATTTATGCTAATGTCCATTACTTTTTAAGCAGAGAAGAGCGAGCACGTGCAATTCAAAAAATCCACCAAAAGCTGAAACCCGGGGGGGAAGTTTTCGTAGTAGATCCAAGGTCTCAAACATATATTGAATTTGAAGCCGCCTTTGGCAACCCCACCATAATAAAAGACGGTCCATTGATGGTTTACAGGAAGGATTAGAGCAACCTTTACACTTGGGGGCCGCCCCCACTTTTTTGCCTTAAGATAGCCAAAAACTCCTACAAATGGCCAAAAGGGGCAAAGGGGACAGTCCCCCGGAGGACTGCCCCCAACCCTTGACGTACCGGTGCCTGGCACAGAGTGACCAAATAATTCCTGCAAAAGTGTGAAATTTTTGCCCCCGCCTGTCGATAAGATATAGAGGCTTAAACAAAAATGGAAATTGTTGGATATTATACAAATAATGCTTGTATGGCAGGGGCACCGCCTTCGCTATGTGATCCGGACATAACGCATTACGAGGTTGCGGATGAAAATGGCGATCTCTACATAATTCCCCCACCCTTTGATCCCTTGCAAGTTGAGCTATATGGTTTTCCCCTGCACACAGCCCCTTCAGAAATCCAGCCGCTCTTAAATCTAATTCTAGAAGATGATGCCTTGGGGGCCGCTGAAGACTTGGCTAAGATAAAAGGGGGGTCTTTTTATTTTAGACTCCTCATCCAGGAAGGAACCTATCGTCAATTTTGTCTGGCAGCTAAGTTTCTTGCGGAAAGCCCGCTTACTGAAGCTGATACAACTATTATTAAAATGATAGAAGATGGGGCTCCCTCTGAAAAAGCAGTAGCCATGACTATTTTGGCTGACCGGGCGGCGGAGCAAAAAACCAACATCCCAAATCCAGCAGAAATTCTTTTTCCTTTTCTTGAAAGCGATGATCCTCTTCTTGAGCTTGGAGCAATTGTTGCGCTTATCCGCCTTGGCGCTAAAGACGAATTAAGGGCCTTTGCTGAAAAACGTCAAGGAACTCCGATTGAAAAAAGGATCAATCATCTGCTTGATTACAGATTCAATTTCAGTATCTTTGCCTTGAGTTGGTTGCACAAACACCAAACTGCCTTTTTTCGCTATCCAAGTATACTTGCTAAGCTAGCAAATGACGCTAAATCTTATACAGGACAAAAATATACAGTTTGGGACATTGGATGTTCTGTGGGGCTTTCAACCCAAAGTATTCAAATAACATCACCCAACGCTCAGGTTATAGGAACAGACATCAGTCCCTTAGCTCTAATTTACGCCGAGCGCAGAAGCTTTTCGCTTTCCGCCCGCCCTCTAGCAAGCTACGGGAACCCAGCCGTAGCTTATCAAACAGAAATGCAACTTTTACAAAGCTATGCTTTTCTGCAGGGGTTGGACGCAGACAAAATCGTAAGAGAAAATTTCACAATACAAGATGGTTCTTATCCTCCCCTCTATATGGTGAATTCCAATAATCCCCCCACATTTGCCTTTGATGATATTGCCTCACCGGTTTCTATTGTTGCAGACGCTTCAGTTAATGCCGCTGTTTACACTAATGTCCACTATCAGCTCTCCCCAGCAGAACAGCGCCAAGCCATACAAAAAATCAAACAAAAATTAGTCCTTGGCGGAAAAGTTTTTGTGCTAGATCCTGACCAAGAAACTTATGCAGAGTTCGAAGCTACCTTTGGCGAACCCACGATGACAGGCACTACATTAAGCATTTATGTGAAAAGGGAAGCGAAATGATCGGAAGACTATTAGGACTCGGACGGGCATTAGAAGTAAATCCTAACTGGTCAAGGCGTGGGCTGATTAGGGCCGCGGCCATTGCTACAGGCGCTACGCTTATTGGCTGCAGAAAGAAAGAGCGCCTAAACCTTGAAGGTGCCCCGGATAAAATAAAATTCTGGTTGGATCAAATGAAAAGAACCGGTTCTCCTCTGGAGATCCTATACCTGGCCGACATAGAGGGTTCTTGTCCCTACGTGCGGCTAGTTATGCAAGAGGGAACCTTCGATCAATTCTATCTTGCAGCTTCTACCCTGGCTGATTCTTCTTTTCTCGAAGCAGACACCACCATTCAGGAAATGATTAACAGCTCTGAGGCGTGGGAGAAAGCACTTGGCATGATTGTTTGGGGAGAGCGCGTAGAATTAGGTAGAGCCCAAGAGTCAAACCCCGCTGCGCTCATCACGCCTTACCTTGCAAGCGAAGATCCCGTGCTCCAGCTGGGAGCAATCGTTGGCCTGATGCGGATGGGGGAAAAAGACACCCTCCAGACTTTTGCGAACAAAAACCAAGGCACTCCGGTAGAGGGCAAAATAAATAATTTCCTTAATTATCACGACAACCTCTTCATAAACCACTGGCTTTTATACGTTCCTGGAGAAAGAGGCTCCGATGCTTTTCAAACCGCTTTTTTTCGCAACCTTGATTTAATCGACGCGGTAGCCAGAGAAGCCCAGACCTTCTTGTCGCCGCCTCTCATCTGGGACATAGGCTGCTCCTCAGGCCTTTCCAGTGAAAGTTTTCGCATAGCAACTGGCGCAGAAGTTGTTGGAACAGATATTTGCCCTTTTTCCCTCCTCTACGCTGAAAGAGGAAAGTATTTGCTGGAAAGCGTTCCAACGGTAAGTCTGGGTGGAACCGAAAAAGATCTGTTTGAAACCTATGCACAAGAACACGTCCTGGACGCAGAAAGAATTATAAAGAGAGATTTTACCATAGAAGAGGGGGTACTGGGACCTCTTTATATCGCAAAGCGCAGGGATTCAAGTATTCGCTTTGCTTTTGATGATATTGCCTCTCCTTATTCAACAATTCCAGATGAATCCATTGATATAGCTGTCTATACAAATGTTCATTACCTACTACCACCTAAGCAAAAGTTGGCTGCCATTGAAAAAATCCACACAAAGTTAAAACCAGGAGGAAAAGTTTTTGTAATAATCTCTCGCTCAGAAACAGATACTGAATTCGAAGCTGTCTTTGGCAGGCCCACCACGACAAAAGGTATCTTGAGTGTTTATGTAAAAAGGTAAGGCAAAATAAAATGATCGGAAGACTATTAGGCTTGGGCCACACATTACAAGTAAATCCCAACTGGTCAAGGCGCGATCTTGGCAGAGGTGCGCTTATTACCGCTGGTTCAATCTTGCTTTTTCGCCCGCCAGGGCTGCTGGAAAATGCGCCGCTAGAAATTAGGAGATTATGGCCCAAAATAATGCGCTCTGGTTCTTCCGAATCGGAAATGGGAATCTCAATGTTGGCTGCAATTAAAGGCGGCAGCGCTTACTTGCGTTTAGTAATTTCAGAAGGAACTTTTGCCCAATACTATCTTGCTTGCCAAGAGCTGGCTCAAAGCAATTTATCCGAAGCCGATATAATCATTAAAGAAATGATTGTAGATAGTCAACTTTCTTGGGAAAAAGCAGCCGGAATGCTTATCTTAGGATATAGGGTAAGCCATGGCAACAGCTCTCTTTCTAATCCCTTACAAATGCTTGAGCCATTTCTTGAAAGTGAAGACCCCCTTCTTCGTTTTGGTGCCATTGTTGGCCTTATGCGAATGCGCAAATTAGCAAATCTAGAAAGATTTATGCGTAGAAACCCAAAGAGCCCAGCCGCTGCGGAAATCAGCCAGCTTGTAAGCAATACCGAGCCGGCCTTACATGACTTTCGTATCCTCGAAGTTTATCAAACCTCTTTCTTTCGCCACCCGCATATTTATCCTGAGTTAATCCAAGATTTCCAATCTTGCACTAAGCCAAAGCATGTAATTTGGGACGTAGGCTGTTCCGCCGGCCTTTCAGCTGAAAGTTTTCGTATGGCTCTGCTCACAGCTCCTGATACTAGTTCTAAACTTCAAGTTATAGGAACTGACGTTGAACCACTGGCCTTAGTTTATGCCGAGCGCGGAAAATATCTGCTTGAGGCAACCTCTTTAGTTGGGACCAGGGAATGGGGATATTGTAATGATGGGACTGAAATAGAAGAATTCTCAACTTATGCGCAAAGCCAGGGATGGAGTCATTGGCAGGCCGCTGGAGTACTCACAAGGTTTTTTAAAATTGAAGACGGCTCCCTTGGAAAAACCTACACGGTAAGGCCAGATCAAAGAGCCGAATTTGGTTTTGATGATATCACCACTCAAGCATCTTTTATTTCCGACCGATCAGTTGACGGCGCTGTGTATACTAATGTTCATAGGCTCTTGCCACAACTAGTACGCACGCGAGCCCCAGCAAAAATCTATGCAAAACTTGCGCCCGGGGGTAAAGTCTATGTCTCTTCGCTACGGGCTTATACTTTCGATGATTTTGAGCAGGTTTTTGGACCGCCACTAAAACTTCTAAGAGATGGCACCATGGTTTACGCCAAAAATGTTTGACTCCCCCCCCCTAGGTAATGTACAATTTTCAGTGAAAGAAATGGGAGGACTAACATGCAAGAGAAAAGATTGTCAGGGCTATTTAATTTAGTAGACTACCAAGCTCCGCAACTATATGGATTGTTTGACAGGAAGACCTTGGGGGAAGGTTGTGCTGATGGTTCGAGCGCGCTAATTACAGGTGGTTGCGGAACAGGAACAACCGCAGAGAGAATTGAGTGTGATGGAGTTGGGGGTAGTGCCGATGCTCCGTCTGGCGTCAGCATTGGCGACCAATGCGCTGAGGGGGGTGCGGCAGCTTGCAACATAGGATCAACAGCCGACGTGTCTTGTGCTGGTGGCAGTGGACCAACTGCCTAGTCGTTTCTTACTTTCTAATTGAACCTATCTCAAGGCTAATATCCAGCGCCTTGGCTGAATGAGTGAGGGCTCCAACGGAGATAGCATCAACGCCGGTTTTGGCAATTTTGGCAACTGTTTTTAAGTTTACGCCACCCGAGGCTTCCGTTCCTATCCGCCTGCGGCGGACCTTCTTACATAATCTAACTGCTTGACGCATGGTTTTAAGGCTCATATTATCTAAAAGAATTTTGTCGGCACCGGCAGTAATTGCTTGCTTAACTTGCGCAAGTGTTTTGGTTTCGACTTCGATGAGGAGTGGTTTTTGTCCGCCGTAGGCCTCGCCCCGAAATGGTCTCTTCCGCTCGGCCCGAGGGGCGGAGTCTTTTGTAATTTGTAATTTGTAATTTGCTCTTTGTATGGATTCTCCAACCCCCCCACTCA
>JABMSE010000119.1 GCA_013204645.1 Candidatus Saganbacteria bacterium
AAAAATCAACAGAATTAATTCTGTTGATTTTTTGTTGGAACCGCCCCGATCCGATCGGGGCAGGTTCCAGGAAAATCCCCGTTGATTTCCCTATGGCCTTATTTTGACATTGCTCCCAAATAATTTCAGTCTCTTGTGAAATTGTGCTATAATAAAATAGTTATGCCTCAATTGCTGGCCGTTGTAAATCAAAAAGGCGGAGTCGGTAAAACCACCACCACTGTTAACCTAGCGGCATATCTTGCAACCTTTGGCAAAAAAATCCTTTTAGTTGATATTGATCCCCAAAGCAATGCCTCGGTGGGCTTAGGAGTTGATCGCACTCAAATCAGCCGCTGTTTATATGATGTATTAATTGATGGAGTTCCAGCCCAAGAAGTTATTATAAAAAGCTCAATTGCTAATCTAGATGTATTGCCCTCTACTCCGCGCCTGGCAGGCGCTGAAGTAGAATTAATTTCTCTTGAACCCAGAGAAACGAGGCTGAAACTTGCTCTCGCCCCTGTACAAGACAACTATGAAATCATACTTTTTGATTGCCCTCCTTCTCTTTCTCTGCTTACCGTAAATGCTCTAACTTCTGCCGATGAAGTTATCATCCCCATTCAGTGTGAATATTATGCCCTGGAAGGTATCAGCCAATTAACCCATACTCTCGAGCTGGTGCGCGAAAGCCTTAATCCACAATTAAAAATCCGCGGGATTGTCTTAACCATGTATGACCCACGCACCCTGCTTTCTGCCCAGGTAGCCGAAGAAGCCCGCAAATATTTTGGCGCAAAGGTTTTTAATTCAATTATTCCTAGAAATGTACGTTTAGCTGAAGCCCCCAGTTTTGGGCAGCCGATCATATTCTATGATCCAGGCTCAAAAGGGGCCCAGGCTTATGAAAATTTATGTCGGGAGGTGCTAGATGATGGCAACAGCTAAAAGAGGATTGGGAAAAGGACTCGGGGCATTAATTCCACAAGGAACAGTTTTTACCGGAGGAAGAACCATTGTTAATATCGACATTACAAAGGTAGTTCCCAACCCCAGGCAGCCACGAACGACGTTTTCAAAAGGGAAATTAGAAGATCTAGCTAATTCCATCAAGGAGCAGGGGGTAATTGAGCCCATTTTAATTCGTATGCGCAATGGGAAATATGAGCTGGTAGCTGGGGAGCGTCGCTGGCGCGCAGCTAAACTGGCCGGCCTCTCCGTCATTCCATCAATTATCAAAGATTTCACTGATGAGCAATCGCTAGAACTCGCCTTAATTGAAAACCTTCAGCGCGAAGACTTAAATCCCATGGACGAAGCCGAGGGATATTCACAACTTATTAAAGAATTTGATCTAACCCAAGAAGAAGTCGCCAAAAAAGTCGGCAAAAATCGCTCAACTGTCACCAATATGCTCAGGGTCCTTAGCCTTCCGGATAAAATCAAGCAAAGCCTGCGCAAGCAAGAAATAACCGTTGGTCATGCCCGGGCTCTTTTGGCTATATCGGATGCTAGCAAACAAATAGAGAGCTGGAAACAAATTGTGAAAAACAGCCTAAATGTGCGCGATGTTGAAGTACTAGTGTCAGGCCGCGAAGAAAAACCACGCATCAAAAAGGGTGGTCGAAAACGAGTCTATACCCAAAACGCAGAATTAAATGCCCTGGTTGAAAAACTAACCACTCACATGGGAACTAAGGTTAAAATCTTTGGTACCCAGGATCGCGGACGCATTGAAATTAATTACTACTCAAAAGAAGACCTGGAAAGAATCTTAGATATGATCATGCCCCAGCAAAAAGAGGTCTTTATCTCGGCTAATTAAACAGGTTTGTGCATCTGGGCGATAGCTTCGTCAATTGATTTGCCATCTTTGGCTGCCTGAAGAAGGGTGGTATATAATTTTTTAGTTTTTTCGTCTAAATCCTTAATTTGCCCGGCCATTTGCGCTTCAAACTGGGCTTTGCCTTCTACCGAAAGAAAACGATAGACTTCTAAAAACCTCTTGATATCACCTTTAAGTTTTTCAACCGGATTTTCTGCCATGATACTATAATAACACAAATTTGGCTTTGCAGGCAAAATATGCTATTATACCCTCGCTATGGTAAAGACTTTTCCCTTCAAAGGTATTCTCTACAACAAAAAAAGGCTAAAAAAGCTAGAAAAAGTATTTACACCACCCTATGATGTGATTGGACCCCAAGAACAAGATGACTTTTATGAGGGTCATAATTTTAATTTCATCCGCTTAATCTTAGGAAAAGAGTTTCCTGGAGACGGTGAGTATAATAACAAATACATTCGCGCTGCAGCTTTTTTGGACGGATGGCTGCGCCATGAAGTTATTGTTCAGGATGAAAAACCTGCCTTCTACGCTTATGAACAGCGTTTTAAGCTCGGCGGCAAAAAGGTAACCCGTCTTGGATTTTTTGGCCTGCTACGTCTGGAAGATATGGGCCGTGGCAAGGTTTACCCCCACGAAGAAACCTATCCTAAGGCGAAACTGGACCGGCTCGAGCTTATGCGTACCACCTCTGCCAACCTTGAGTCAATTTTTTGCATTTATAACGATGATAAGCAAAAGACTACTAAGGCCTTAAAAAAAATCACGAAGAAAAAGCCCCTAATTGAAGCAGTTGATCAAGATAAGGTTCGGCATCGCCTATGGAGAGTTGACCGCAAGCCCTCGGTTTCAAAAATTGCCAAAGAAATGCGAGATAAAACTGTTTTTATCGCCGATGGCCATCATCGCTATGAGGCCTCCCTGCGTTTTAAAAACGAATTGAAAACCAAAAATACCAAGTTTTCAGAAGATGAGGCCTACAATCATATTTTGATGTATTTTACATCGATTGAAGACCCCGGATTGGTGGTGCTGCCTATTCATCGCGTTCTACATAATCTGGTTTATTTTGACCCGGCTAGATTTGAAAAAGAGCTTGAAAAATATTACGAGGTTAAACCTTACAAAGCCTCTAAGAAAAATGCTAAACGCACCCAAAAGAAACTCTTAGCTGATCTGGCAAAAGCCGGGCTTGACCGACATGCCTTTGGCATGTATTTGGGAGACAACCTATACTTTTTACTTACCCTAAAAGACGAAGACCTGGTAGATGAGCTGGTGGAGGAAGAAAAACCCAAAGCCTGGAAACATCTGGATGTAACTATTTTGCATTATACGGTTTTTGACCGCCTCCTGGGTATTTCTCATGAAACCGAGGATAAGGTTATGTATGTAAAAGAAGCATCTGAAGCCATAAGACGCGTAGACGAAAAAGGTGCTCAAATTGCCTTTTTCTTAAATCCCACCAAGGTCGAGGAGATCACGGCCATTGCCAGCAAGCTTGAGAAAATGCCCCATAAATCAACTTATTTTTACCCTAAGCTCCTTTCCGGCCTGGTGTTCAATAAAATTGTGCACGGGGAAAAAATAAAACTTTAGACATGAACTTGCAATTATTAAAGGGGGCCTCAAAAATTGCAAAAAACAAATAAAACCATCCTCTTTTTCACCTACGGCATTCCCATTCTGGTCATTACCCTGGGTATTATTATTGGCGCCTGGTATTACTACTTATCTCTTGATCCCGTCAAAAAAGAGCTTAAAAGCTACCTTAACAATCTAAATGCTACTTTAAGCTTTTTTGAAAAATCCGATATTTATCACGAATACGCAAAAAAAGTAGTCGGCAGCATAACCTCAAAAGAGAGCGAAAGCATCACAGAAAAATACGGACACCTTAAGGCGCCAAAACTTGAAGCTATCTTTGAATCAGAAAAACGAAAAAACCGAAACAACTATTCCTTTTTGGAACGCTATAAAATCCGCAGTGAATATGACGAGCAAAAGCTTGATCTTTTTTCAAAATATGTGGTTGTCACGGGGCCCCTCGCCGCCATTAACAACCATCTCCTAAATTATCTCGATTATAACTATAAAGCTGACTCTTCCTTTTATGAAGGGATGAAATTTGGCTATATTACAAATGTCTCCGAGCCAAAGCAAGGGGGGCTAGCTTGGAAATACCCAGAAGACAAAAACAAGAGAGAACTTAGCAACAACTTCAAAAAATATAGGAAACTAGCTAGCCAAGAGTGGAATGAGTTTAACGCTAAACTTAACGATCTAGCCGCAGAAAAAAACCTCGATGAGCAAACCTGGACCGAGTTTTTGTCTATTTCAGGGTATCTAAAATAAGTTCGGGCACGGCACTTAAAGTAGTTAAACCTATCACAATTTGTGATAAGTGTTTTCCTCCCTTCAGGAATCCGGGCGCCCCCGGTTAAAGAGGCGCCCTAAATTAAAGTTTAGGCAACCATTTGAGCTGCCTTTCCCAAAACTCCTACAAACTCTCGCGCTTTTTCAGCAAATACAAAAATACTCAAGCGTTCGAATTTATCTTTTTCAATCAGCTTTGATTCGGTAATCCGAATATAGCGGCGCTTATTCTTTGATTCGCGTACATTTATAAAATACGTCCGCTGCCCCGCCTTGACCATCTGATTGAAGAGGTCCTCTTTCCGATTCTCATTCATTTTATCTCACCTCCTTCTAACCAGAACTTGAGGTGACATTTTGGCACCTCAGGTTTTCTCACCTCCTTTCTCTATCCAGAGCCCGGTACTGGATAGCTTCGGCAATCTGTGGCGCTGCGATTTTTTCTTGGCCAGCTAAATCGGAAATGGTGCGGGAAAGTTTTAAGATCTTGTCGTAAGCCCGCGCACTCAAATGCAACTGGACAATGGCACTTTTAAGAACTGATTTTGCCGGCTTTTCTAAGACACAGAATTTATTTATTTGTTTTGGACTCATAAAAGCATTGGTGTAGATAGGCTCCCCCTTGAAACGCTCCGCTTGCATTTTTCGCGCAGCAATGACTCGCTTTCGAACTTGATTTGACGTCTCTCCATGAGGAACACTAGATATCTCATGCGGTTTTAACCTGGGAACCTCAACCTGGATATCAAGCCGATCTAGCATCGGTTCAGATAATTTTCTCCAATAGCGCTGAATTTGATGAGGGGAACAAGTACAGCTGTCTCTGAGATCGTAAAGCCTGCCACAGGCACAAGGATTCATGGCTGCAATCAGCATAAATTGGGCCGGATAAGTTAGAGAAGAATGAGCGCGAGAAATCGTAACGTCTCCATCCTCTAAGGGCTGGCGCAATACCTCAAGGACTCGGCGGCTAAACTCGGGAAATTCGTCCAAAAATAATACCCCCAAGTGGGCAAGACTAATCTCTCCGGGCCGCGGGATTCTTCCTCCTCCCACAATTCCCACATCAGAGCTGGTGTGGTGAGGACTGCGAAAAGGCCTTTTAGTTATCAGCCCCCGTCTTTTGCGCAGGGCGCCACACACTGAATATAACCTTGTAATTTCAAGGGCTTCGGCATCGGAGAGCGGCGGCAAAACCGTCGCCAACCTTCTCGCTAGCATGGTCTTTCCAGATCCCGGAGATCCAACCAGGAGCACGTTGTGTCCGCCAGCCGCTGCCACCTCTATTGCCCGCTTTACGTGCCCCTGGCCTTTGACATCTGAAAAATCAATTGCACAATCAACTTTTTCATCTAAAAGATTCCGATACTTTCCTTGAAAAGGGGCAATCTTAATTGTACCTTCCAAATACCCAGCAACTTGCTTTAGTGAATCCGCTGGAATTACTTCGATATTTTTCACCAACGAAGCTTCGGAAGCATTTGCTCTGGGCACAATAATCTGTTTATGCTCTCGGCTAAGCGAATAACAAATAGCTAAAATTCCATCGACAGACCTGACTGATCCATCCAAGGAAAGTTCCCCGACTATTATTGTGCCAGCCAGATTGTTCGATTTTAGTTGTTTGGATGCCATGAGTATCCCTAAGGCAATCGGCAAATCATAGAGGGGGCCTTCTTTTCTGGTATCCGCTGGAGCAAGATTTATGGTGAAATAGCTGGGTGGAAAGGAAAAGCCTGAATTTTCAATTGCTGAGCGCACACGATCGCGGGATTCTTTAACCGCAGCATCCGGAAGGCCCACAATAGATTGGCCCGGTAAGCCTCGGCTGGCATCCACCTCTACTTCTATTTTATAAGCATCTAATCCCAAGAGTGCGGCACTATTAATCTTAACTAACATATTTAATACCTCCTAATTTAATATCTGTACCCGTCACAAAACTATTCTTGTCAAGGGCAATTTTCAGCCCTCAACGAATTGGAAGCCTGAGACTAAACGTCTCGGCTTCCAATTCGACTTCATCCTCTTGTCTATTCCATCAATCTTTTGCCCTTTTATATAAGCAATTATCTCCCAAAGATCTTCTTCTCCCTTTATTTCTCTCGCCCGGTATCCTCTGCTCCACAACTTTCTATATACGCATCGATTGCCTGGGTGTTTTTCGAAAAAACGATGAGAACTTATCCCTTTTATCATTTTCATGACATACTCATTGTGATCTGTCGATTTTTTCTTTATCAGCATATGAACATGATCCACGAGGACATTCTGACAGATCATACCAAACCCTTTTTCCTTACAGATTTCGTCAAACATAACAGTCAATTCTTCTGCAATCCAGTCATCCAATGCCTGTTTTCTCTTATACGTACTAAACACATAATGAACTGTCTTTCCCATTTTCTTCCTCCCAAGGAAACCGCGACGTTCAGTCGCAGGTTTCCTCTTAAAAACCCTAAATGCGAAAAGCATCTTTGTATAATTCGAAAACCTTTGAGCCATCTTCTCTTCCGTGAATAGTCAAAACATCAAAACGGCAGAAGGTTTTTTTGATTTTCTTCCTTTGCAGATAAACCTTGGCCGTATGGATAATACTCCTCTGCTTGCGCTTAATCAGGAGCCATTCGGGCAAACTAAAGCTTTTAAACGAATAATATTTTACTTCTACAAAAACCAGTGCTTTTCTATCCTGAGCAATAATATCAATCTCTCCACGCCGCGAACGAAAGTTCCTTTCAATAATTCGATAGCCCCTATCCCTTAAGTATTGCTCGGCAATCGCCTCTCCTCGTCTACCTAAGTTATAGCTTTCTATTCCCATTGTTCTCTCTCCCCTCCTCTCAAAACTTATTTTTCTTCTGGCCGGAAGCCGATTTTGCGTGTTGGTTTTGCTGCTGGCGTCATTAGTTTTCGAATGGCATCAAATATTGCTTGGATTTCGCAGTCATGTTTTTCAAATTTTTGCTCTAGCTGACTTAGTTTTTGAGCGAGCTCTTTATGGCTAGAAATAATTAGCTTAAGTCGGACAAAAACGCGCATGATTATAATATTAACTTGTATGGCTCTCTTACTACGGAGTATGCTGGATAGCATGGCGATTCCCTGCTCTGTAAAAGCAGAGGGGAGCTTGCGGGTGCCACCCCAACTTGATATTCCAAAATGGAATTTCAAGTTCTTAAATTCTTGTCCGGTTAATGAAAACATGAAATCATCAGGGAAGCGCTCAAGATTTCTTTTGACCGCTTTGTTTAAATTGTACGTTTCAACCCCATAGAGTTTGGCAAGATCCTTATCAAACATTACTTTTTGGCCACGAATCAGGAAAATTTTGTTCTCAATTCTTTCAATCGGTATTAGATTATTCATTTGCCACCTCCCTGCTTATACGCTTAGTAGCAAGGTTATTACCAGGAATACGAATAAGTCGAATAAAAACCTAATTTTGCGAATTTTTTGCATAAAAACAGCAAAAATCATTCGTCTCATTCGACTACTCATTTGTAAAATTCGTATTACAGGTGTCGAGATCTTGACACCCCCATAACGGGTGACGGACACAAGTGACGGACACCAATTAGGAAGTGTTGCTATTCTGAAGAAAAATCAGGGGGCAAGATTAGTGTCAGACACCAATTGGTGTCTGACACCATTTAGAGGAGTTACTTAAGGGAAATTGCGGAAACGGGACAAGCGCCAACACAGGCGCCATCGCCATCGCAAGCCTCAGGCTTGGTTAACTTTGCCAAGCCATCTACTAGTTCTAATGCCTGCTTTGGGCAAGCATCGAGGCATATACCACAACCAGTGCACAAGCTTTCATCAATAACTGCTTTTTGACCTTCTGCCATCTAATTCACCCCTTTCTCCTGATGCATTTTAGAAACTTCGTCTTCCATTTCAACTAGCTTTCTACCAGATAATGGATAGAAACATAATATCACAAAAGCCAAAAGCAGTGCAATCATCGGAAAACCAGCGATTAAAAAGCGCAAACCCGACAAAAATTCGCCGGGTTGGGTATAAACATAAGGATTATAACCAGTGCGGGTAAAGATTAGGCCCAAACTTATGGCTTCAAGCGCAATCGCAAAGCGAGTAATAAAAGCATTTACCCCAAAATACATCCCCTCCCTGCGCGTTCCGGTCTTGGTTTCATCCTCATCAATAATATCGGCTAAGATGACATCAGCCACCAAAATAAATCCGGCCACCCCTACCCCAATCAGGACTGAAGTAAAAAAGGCCGGCCAAAAGCTACCCACAAAAAACAACGGGATGAGAAATGCTGCCAAAAGAAGCATGGCTAGCATGAAACACTTTTTAGCCCCAATCCTGACAGCAAAAAACTCCCACACATAAAGGGCCGGAATGGCAGTAACAAAGGCCGCGGCTAAAATCAAAGCAGTTTGGCCATTACCCAGTCGCAAAACATATTTTACAAAAAAGGGAATAGTCGCCAGAATAAGGGTAAAGGCATACTGCACAAAGAGATTTGAAAAAACAAAGGTCAAAAAAGACCGGTTTTTAAAAGTTGCTTTGATCGAGGGCCAAAGCGGAAGCTGCTTTTCTCGACTATATTCCTTGTGTTCCTTACTTCCCCAAAGCGCGATCAATAATGACCCGGAAATCACGCAACCAAAAATCAAACCCATAGGCCCCCACCCCAGTGACCCATAAATCATCGGAGGAAGAGAAATTCCCAAAAGCAACCCTACCATGCCAAAGGTCTGGCGAAAGGCATTTACTTGTGAACGCTCTTTTAAGCTTGGAAACATCTCAGGAAAAAGTGCCGCCCAGTTGATAATGGTAAAGGTATATAATACGTCAAAGAGGCAGATAAAGAATAGGAAATAGGCAAAGAGCTGCATAACCTGTCCCAGGTCAGTAAATGGTGGCATCCAGAGCAAGAAGTAAACTAGGCCAAAGGGAATCGCCCCAATGGCAATATAGGGGATTCGGCGTCCCCACTTGGAATGGGTATGGTCGGAAATAAAGCCGGCAATGGGATCATTAATAGCGTTCCAAACAGCATAAACCAACATCCCAATCGCCGCCAGATAAGGGGGTAGTTTAACCACATCAACGTAGAAGAAAATAATATAGGTAGCAAAGGCTTGGTACGAAAGGGCAGTTGCAACGGCTCCGAAACTATAAGCTAGCTTTCGCGGAAGATTCATTTATTTAAACGTCAATTGCTTCCATGGGGCACTGGTCAGAAATCTCTTCAATGTTGCAGGTTTCGCTTTCCTGTTTTTTGACAATAGCCCGGCCGTCTGCCCCCTGCCCAAAAACCTCGGGACAAAGTTCAATGCATACCCCGCAACCACTACACAATGCTTGATCAATTGTTAAAACCATGTCTTTGTTCCTCCTTAAAGATTTAAGAGCTGCTTGATTTTATTCTTATCAAGCCCAACTACAATGCTTCCGTCAATATCTAGAACCGGAACGCCCATCTGGCCTGACTTTGACACCATTTCCTGGGCTGCAGCTTGATTGCTTGACACATCGACATCTTCAAAAGTAATGCCATTTCCCTCTAAAAACTGCTTGGCCATTTTACAATAGGGGCAAGTTGGAGTTGAATAAATTTTTACACTTGCCATTTCTAGGCCTCGTTAATTTCCTTGAGCAATTGATCCGGCTCTAGTCCATGCACTTCTGCAGCTTGAGCAATGGTCTCGCCATGGGCAATTACACAGCCTAAGCAATGCATACCTTTTGACATTAAAATATCAGCAATTTGGGGCTTTAATTTAAGCGCCTCGGCAATCGTCATATCTTTTCCAATTTCTTTTTTTTCGGCCATTATTCGTTCCTCCGCCAATAATTATAGCATGATCATAAGGGGGCGGCAATCAACCCCCAGCGGGATCCCGCCCTTGGCGGGAAAATTTCGGCCTAAAAGAAATTTCGGGTAATCTTCGGAAAAACTGAAATTTCTGCCAAAAGCCGCCGAAAAATAACTGGAGACTCAAATTGAAGCCCCGACCATTGGTCGGGGTAATTTTTTAAGGGGGGAATGAAAATGGGAATACGTTTTTATGAGATACCTGTTTCGGTAAGGAGGGGACGGAGATCAGGCGCTGCACTTGAGACGGTTTTTTGGAGACGCGGACAGCCTTTTGCTGCAGTAAGAAGGGAGTTTGGTTTACCCACTCCGAGGATTGGACGAGATTCTCGAAAAGGAGATCAAACCCCTTCAACCGAGAACAGAGGAGCCCAAGCTAATCTTCCTTGTTTCCCACTCTGGCGTATTTTAAGGGAAGCAGGCATTTTTTCTTATACAAGGTATGATGAAGTGTCTGGTCCAGCGCAAACACCGGTTAGATTATACACAACAAAACCCCTTTTTAAGGGAATAGGAGCTGCCCTAAGAAAGCTGGCCGGTAGATCGGATACACCTTCTGCCGAAGAAATTCAAACGGTCTTTGGAAAAGATCAACCCTTCCCTAGCCTTGCGTGCAGAATTTCTTTAACCCCTAAACAATATGAAATGTTGGTTAAATATATTCAAGCCAAGGACTTTGTGCTTGATTCCTTTGGAACAGATCCAGAAACTCTAAATCAAGCCGATGCTGTGCTGGCTCTTTCTTTTGGAGAAGCAAATACTGTAAATGCTGAGATTGCAAGGCAGCTATTCTATCTTCCTGACCTAAGAATCCCCATTTACGCCCAATGGGAAATAGCCGATGAATTAAAGGGTCGCGGTATAACTTTAGACCGTTCTCAGAGGATCGGAATTCCAGAAGGACAAGATTATATTAATTCCAAAGGAGTAAGGGACGAATTTATTGCCAGGATGCGCAAAGCTAAAGACGGGGGCGCATCTAAAGTTGTCTTAGCTTGCCAGGCATGGCATGCCGTCCGCTGCAAAAAACTCTGCGAAGACGCAGGCCTTGAGGTAGTTGGATTGATAGCCATAGATGAATTCTCTCCAAATGATCCCCAACCCTGGGTGCAGGACGCTTTTTCCTGGGTAGTAAAAGAATGCTTTGGCTGGGCAAGAGATGAAAAACTAATTTAGCTCTCCAATCAAAAGCTCGCTGCCTTGCGAGACTTCGATATTGGTTGAGCCACAATGGGGGTAATCAAGAACCCCAATTTTAGTCTCACCTTAGGAGCATTTTTCCTTATTTTCATGCAAGAAAGCCCTAGCAAAACTCGATAATATAAGTGAGGGATTTAGTCCCTCATTTTTCGTTAACGGAGGCAAAAAATTGGGCTCAATTGATGGCCTAGGATTTACTCCTAGGGCACAAGATATTTATAATCGCATGAAAGCTAAGGTCTTCCCCTATGGGGATGAGAAATCCCAGGAAGATCTGGATGAACTTTTCCGTTCGGTTTCAGATCAAAATAGCCATGGACGGGATGATCAAGTTGACGGCCAAGAAGCTCAAATCGTAGAAGATTTATTGGACCAGCACGACCGCGGTCGGATGGGAGGAATCCAAACTTACGAAAACCCAGAAATTTCCGCAGCTCTTTTTGAAATGCGCACCTGGAAAGAATGTACGGCTATTAAATGGGATCCCCTCGATCCGGCGAGCAAAGATGCGGCCAGAGAAAAATATAATGAATTTATTGCAAAATATCCTGACTCAAAATTAATCCCCGAAGCTTATTATTTGTTATTATCTACTTATGCCTCATCTAGCCAGGAAGCTGATGAAATTATAAGGATGCTGTGTGAGCAATATCCAGCTTCATTTGCGACTTCTCGATCCCTAGATCGCGTTCACTTGAAGGCACGGTCTCGAGGGGATTTGGATAGAGCGGTTGAATACGCCAAATTGTGGCTAGCCGTGCCCGAAGAATCCTATGAGGCCTATAGGCCTGGACCAACCTATGAGCAAATGAAAGCTAAAATGCTTTTTTCAATCGCTGAAGGCTATAGAACACAAGGGGACCTTCACAATGCCGAGTTAATTTTGGAAGAAATAGTTGCCTGTGATGCATCAGGAACAATAACATATGAAAATGCAGAAGCGATTCTCTTTTATGAATTGCGGGGCGATGAACACTATAAAGAAAGCTGGAAAGAATATCAAAAACGAAAATATTTTGACCAGATCCCACTAAACGTTGGTGGAACTTCTTTTGGCAAAGGTGGGCGAGAAATTTATGCGCGTGCTCGGAGCCGGCTGTATCCTATTGATGACGAAAAAACCTTAGCGCAATTTGATAAGGTTTTTGCGAGATTGGCCGCGGTAGTTGATGCCAATGGAAGAATTGATCGGCGCGAAGCAGAAATAGCCGAAGAAATATTAAACCGACATGCAGATTCTCTTGCGGGAATGAGCTTTTATAAAAGTGAAGGAATAGCTGCTGCTCTGGAAGAAATCCAGTCTTGGGAGCAGTGTGAAATTACTTGGAATAAAACAAACATAAACAATAAAACAGAAGTAGCAGCGGCCCATGCGACAATTGAACAATATATTGATAGCTACCCTAATTCAAGCCTTATCCCAAGGGCGTATTCAATGTTGAGCTTGCTATATCGCTACGGGTTAGATAGTCCCGCAGCGGAAGCGATCGCGAGCACAATGGTCAGCCGATATTCAGAGGCAGAAGAAACCCCGGAACTTTTACTTTCCTACGCTAGATTTTTTGCGCAAAAATTAGAATTTGGGCGTGCTTATGAATATATGGATCAATTATTAAGCTTGCCGGATTTTGAGGAAAACAGTGGCTGGACTCCGAAAGTTATTGAAGAGATAAAAACGGAAAGATTGTTTTATAAGGCCGAGTATTTAAGAGAACAAGGAGATATTGAGAGCGCCAAGGGGGTTTTGCAGGAAATTATATCAACTGGGGTTGATAGCTCTTCAAACCCTTGGGTATATTTTGCGGGAGGGATTTTGCGCTACGAATTAGGAACAGGGTGGCAAGAAGAAGATAAAAATGCCTGGGAAGGATATATGCTTTATAGATATGAAAACGCCTATGATTTTGCAACACAACAAGCCAAAAACGAGTTTAATTGGACAGAAGCAAGAAGAGTATTAATTAACGAACAAACAAATGCTAGCCAAAAAGGTTTTGTTATGAAAACGGATTCTTTTGCCCGACTGCTTAGCTATCTTGAACTAGTGCAAACCAAAAGAGTTGAAGATGCTTTAGCGCTGGCTGCCGAATTAAGTCGATCCGGTGAGGCCACAGCTTTCTTGAACAGGATTGGAATGGGCGCCCCCGTTGATGAACAATCTAAAATTTCTACCGCGATGCGCTTGCATATTTTATTGTTGTGTTACTGTGACAATGTGGATGAGGTTAGCCTAGCCACGCACCGAACCTTAGACTATGTTGACGCAGAAACAAAAACTTATCAAGACCACAATCTTTTACTGGTTAGAAGCGGAAGCCGGGGTTACCTCTTTGATGAAGATAATATTCTGGGGCTTGATAATTCAAGTTTTGAAGCTGGAAGCCTTAGGGATTTTCAAGGGGACCTAGAGGTGTTTGGCCAAGCCCAGCTAGTTTCAACTCCTTTTGAGCTTGATCAAAGTATCTGCACAGAAGGTAGTAAGGATAAATTTTATGAACAAATTTCAACGTTAGACAAGGATCTCACGCAAGCACTGCTACCAGAAGATGCTAAAAAAACCTTAGAAGAGCTAAGACACCAAATCAATGGACTCGAATGGCACAGGGAAAAGCTTGATTCTCTGGCAAAAATTTATCCAATGCTTCCGCCAGAACATCTTACCGGAGTAACCTTTGAATTTAACCCGGCAGTAGCAAGTGAAGCTGTCTGCGGAGAATATTATGTTGGAGAACAACTTATCAATTTAGAGTGTAATTCTGAAACTACGGCAGCCCACGAGATCGGTCACCATGTTGATTTGCGTCGCTTTCCTGATAGGGCGGACGAAGTATTAAATACTGTTGATGATCCAAGATTATTGTTCTATTCGGTAAGTTGGGAAACCGCAAACCTAACACAAAAGCATGCGGGGTGGACAATAAAAGAAGATGCATCGCGCGAAGATTTTGCTAGTTCCTATGCGATGACAAACGGAAAAGAAGATTACGCCGATGCTTACGAAGCTTACGTTACTGGCAACGGTGATCTAACGCGAGATTACGTAAGGGAGCAAATGGAAAAAGGTAATTTTGAGCCAGCAGTGAAGTACCTTATTATGAAATATTTGGTATTTTACGACAAAAGTGATGGCTTTTGTTTTGAATATGACCTAACAGCGAAAGATCCAGCCCTTAGTTTGGAAGAAGTTAGAACGAGCCTTTCCACATGGGTAGATACAAACCCTGGCGCGGTTTCCGCAGATACTCAAAATGTTTTAGACGAAGTTGAGCAAAAATACCGAGCCGCACAAGCACAGCAGTAAGGCACCCGCCCCTCAACACAAATGCGGGTCGGGTCAGCCCTTCCTCGCACGCTTCTACTTGACAAAAACCACTGCATGTGAAATAATTCACAATCATGAGGAAAAACATCCCAGAAAATACCATCCAAAGGCTCCTCCTCTATTATCGCTATCTTTATTTTTTAATGCTCCAGGGCACAAAAAACATCTCATCCAAAAGCCTAGCCGACCTTTTGGAAATTAGGGGCTCTCTGGTTAGAAAAGATCTTTCCTACTTCGGCAAACTAGGAAAAAGGGGTGCCGGCTATGACGTGCTTGCCCTAAGAAAACGGATTGCCGAAATTCTAAAGATCGAAAAGAAAAAAAATGTCTGTATTGTCGGAATGGGAAACTTGGGCTCCGCCCTTGCCACCTACAAGGGCTTTGATGCTTTGGGTTTTAAAATTGCCGCAGTATTCGACAAATCAGATACTAAAATCGGTCACAAAATCCGCGGGCATCTCTGCTATGACATATCAGACCTTGCCGGTATTGTTAGCGAAGAAGATATAGAAATAGCACTGCTTACCGTTCCCGCCGAGGCTTCCCAGGAAACCGCCATCTCACTTCAGGAATCCGGTATCAAGGCGATCCTAAATTTTACCCCAGTTAAGCTTGGCCTTTCAAAGAAAATAAAGATCAAGAACGTCGATTTGGCAATGGAGCTAAAAACCCTTTCTTTTTTTGTGCGTTAAAGCGCCTTGACAAAAGGGCTGATTTGAGCTATGCTTTAGTTTAGCTTGTGATTTGGTTCACAATCTTTGTCCAATGCAATACGCACTCTTAAAAAAAGATCATTTAAACGATTTTATCTCCAAGCTTGCGCAAGAGCAAAAGGTAGTGGCTCCCGTTTCCCGTGGCTTTGGCCAATTTTCCTTTGAAGAAGTGGCCGATGCCAGCCGCATCATCCTAAAACACATACCCACCATCCTCCCCCCCAAAAAATACTTCATGCCACAGGAAGAAACCCTCTTGGAATACAACCTTTCGGAAGGCCAAAGCATGGAGGCCGTCGTTGAATGCCAAAAAATGGTTCTTTTTGGAGTACACACCTGCGACCTGGCAGGAATCCAGTGCCTAAACATTGCCTTTTCTGAGCGGCCCAAAGATTTTAATTACTTGATACGAAAAAACAAAATTGCAATTGTGGGACTCGAATGCAACGATTACTGCGATGAGTATGCCAGCTGCTCACTAATGGACAATCATTTTCCCAATGGGGGCTACGACCTCTTTTTTACTGATCTGGGAGATTTCTTTATTGTCCACGTAAATACCCAACTGGGCGACGAGCTAATTGAGAAGACAAAAGTTTTTGAAAGGGCAGATAAATCGCACATGGATACCCTAGCTAAAATGCGGGAGAAAAAAAGAGGTATCTTTAAAAATGAAGTTGATATCGATCATCAGGAACTTGAGCCCCTCTTTAAAAAGAGCCAAAACAGCAAGGTGTGGGACGAGCTGAATAAGCGCTGCGTAGCATGCGCCAATTGCACCAACGTTTGCCCCTCCTGTTACTGTTTTGATGTAACGGACGAACTTCAGCTGGATTTAAAGCACGGAAAACGTTATCGACGCTGGGATTCATGCCAAAACGAAGGTTTTGCTAAAGTGTCCGGAGGCGAAAGTTTTCGCGAAAAACGCGGGGAACGCCAGAAGCACCGCTATTATCGCAAATTCCTGTACCCTATGGCCAAATTTGCGCGATTCTTCTGCACTGGCTGCGGCCGTTGCAGCCGAACCTGCATGGCAAAAATAAATCTCAAGGAAACTATCCGCTCTCTAATCACAGAAAAGGCTTAAAACATGAAAAAGATCGCAATTAGGGATTCAGAATACGAGCCCAAAAAAAGCCGCATCCTGCGCACCAAGAGGATGACGGCAACTGAAAAGCTATTTGAAATAGCCTTGCCTGGTGGCAAAAGCCTGGACCACGAACCAGGCCAATTTGTTGAAGTTTCTGTTTTTGGAGTTGGCGAAGCGCCCATTTCTGTATCCTCTTCCCCAACCAAACGCGGTTCATTTGAGCTTTGCATAAGAAAAGTCGGCAGAGTAACAGAAGCTCTGCATCGCCTGGAAGCAGGAGATGACGTCGGAATTCGCGGGCCTTTTGGTAAAGGATTCTCGGTTAGGATCCTTGAAGGAAATGACCTGCTGTTTGTGGCCGGTGGCTTAGGCATTGTGCCACTTCGTTCCTTAATTAATTATGTAATTGATAACCGCCGCGACTTCGGAACAGTAAATATACTTTTGGGATGCAAAACCCCCAAAGACATGCTTTTCAATGAAGAGGTAGACGAGTGGAATAAACGCCTAGATGTAAAATTAAATTGCACGGTTGATAAAGCTGACCCAGCCTGGAAGGGTAACGTTGGATTAATTACCTCCCTTATCCCAGGCATAAACCTTGACCCTGACCGCACCTTTGGCGTTGTCGTTGGACCACCCATTATGTACCGCTTCGTTATCAAGGAACTCTTGGCTAAAAAAATCCCTGAACGCCAAATACTAGTTTCCCTGGAACGCCACATGAAATGCGGCCTAGGCAAATGCGGGCACTGCCAGATTGAAAACCTTTACTGCTGCCAGGACGGTCCGGTATTTACATACGATAAAATTAAAAACCTTAAAGGGGCTCTCTGACTATGAAAAAGCCAAAAGTTGCCTTTTTTGATTTTGCCTGCTGCGAAGGCTGCCAGCTGCAGATTGCTAATATGGGTGAACTACTGCTGGATGTACTCCATTTAATTGAAGTAGTTGAATTTCGCGAAGTTATGTCAGAGAAATGGGATAAGGACTTTGATATTGCCATTGTTGAAGGGAGCATTACCACCGAGCACGCAGTGGAACGGATAAAAAAGCTAAGAGAAAGATGCAAGGTTCTGATTGCCTATGGCGCCTGCGCCACGATCGGCGGCATCAATGGGATGAAAAACAATTTCGACCTAGATAAAATCCGGCAAACCGTTTACGGTAAAGACTATAAGTACTTTGCCACCATCAAAACACAACCCCTGGATGCCATCGTTAAGGTTGATTACTATATAAACGGCTGTCCAGTCTATATTCCCGAAGTAGTAAAAGTATTAAAGGCCGCCTTAGCCGGGCTGCCTTATGCGGTACCGGATTATTCGGTTTGTGTCGAATGCAAATTAGCCGAAAATGTATGCATGTATGAAAAGGGCGTAACCTGCATGGGACCAATTACCCGCGCCGGCTGCAACTCTTGGTGCATCAATAATGGAAATCTTTGCTACGGCTGCCGGGGGATGGTCTCAAACCCCAACCAGAACGGCGCAAAAGATGTCATGGAAAAATATCATATTTCAGTTGACGCTATAAAAAATAAAATGGATATGTACAATACCTGCAGGGAGCTAAAAGATGAGCAAAAGAAACGTTAAAATTAATGTTGAATACCTAACTCGTGTGGAGGGCCATGGAAACATCGTCGTCGATGTAAGAAATGGCGAGCTCAACCAATGCGAACTCCAAATCGTAGAAGCCCCACGTTTGTTTGAAGGAATGCTCTGTGGCCGCTCCATCTTTGAGGCCCAGCATATCACTTCACGCATTTGCGGCATATGCTCCTGTGGCCACACCCTAGCCTCTATCCAGGCGGCTGAAGACGCCATCGGCTTTAAGCCCAGCGACCAAACGATTAAACTTCGTAAAGTCTTGCTCCACCTAGAAAACCTAGACAGCCACCTTTTGCATATTTACCTCTTGGTCGCACCTGACCTTTTAGGCGTAAAAAGCTTTGTGCCACTCATTGATTCCCACAATAAAGTCGTGCGGCGTGCACTGCGCATGAAAAAGACCGTCAATGATGTCTGTGATATCCTGGTCGGACGCCATGTGCACCCAATCTCATCTATTGTAGGTGGCTTCACAAAACTACCTACCCCTAAAAACCTGGATGCCATGCTCAACCTACTCTACGGCATGCAGCCAGATATGGAAGCAACGATAGAGCTTGCGGCTACTTTAAAATTCCCACAGTTTTCTCGGGATACTGAATATGTGGCACTAGTATCTGATACACCAGAATATCCTATGTTATCCGGAGAGATCGGCTCAACCGACGGCATACGTATGAATAAAAAGGATTATCGCAAAATCACAAACGAATTTATCGTCCCCCACTCGTCTGCAAAATTCTGTAAGCTTTCTCGCAGCTCCTACATGGTGGGTGCACTTGCACGCTTCAACCTTAATTCAGAAAAACTGGTTCCCCAAGCAAAAGAGGTAGCGAGAGCCATAGGGCTTAAGCCCAAATGCATTAATCCATATCTTAATACTGCTGCCCAGCTAGTTGAATGCGTCCATTCCCTTGCCGAGGCCATCCATTTTATTGAAGAATTAAAAGGAAAAGGCGTCGATTATTCCCAAGAGATTGTAGTTGGCATTGATGAAAAAGGAAATATCCCGATCTGCGCGGGAAATGGCGTTGGTGCAGTTGAAGTCCCGCGAGGAACCCTCTTTCACAACTACGAGGTAGACAAAAAAGGCATCATCACCAAAGCCAACTGCATAATCCCAACCAACCAAAATGTTAACAGTATTGAGCATGATATGAAAAAACTTGTTCCTGAGATTCTGGATCAAACTGACGACGAGATTCGTCTTGCCCTAGAAATGTTGGTCCGCGCCTATGATCCCTGCATTTCCTGTTCCACACACTTTTTGAATGTCAAATTCGTTAACCGCTAAGGTATTAGAAGCCTTTTCTGCCGTATCCAGCGGGATTACTTTAATCATAACTGTGGGTAATTCCCTCCGAAGCGATGATGGCATTGGTCCCTATATTGCGCAAAAATGCACTAATCTCAAAAAAGGGATTGAGCTTCTTGATGCCGCGGACAAACCAGAAAATATTATCGACAAAGCAGCTAAGCTTGGACCAGTTAAGGTAGTCATAATTGACGCAGCTGACTTTGGGGCAGAAGAAGGGAAAGCTCAAATAATTGAAGCTAAGTGTATTCCAGAAACAACCCTTTCAACCCATACCTTTCCCTTAAGAATTGTGGCCAAGATATTAGAAGAGGATTGTGGAGCGCCAGTTACCTTTGTTGGTATACAGCCCAAAAATGTTGGTTTGGGTGAGGGTTTATCTGAAAAAGTAAAAAAAACAGCGGATGAAATGGTTAAGCTTTTATCCGCGCAATCGGGAGGGCTAAGGCATGCATGAAATGCACCTATTAAAAGATTTATTAAGCGACCTTTTGACCGCAGCTAAAAACAACCAGGCCAAAAAGATAACCAAGGTCTATCTTCGGATGGGGACTTTTACCGAAATTAACCCGGAAATACTTAAGTTCTTTTTTCTCGAAAATTCAAAGGGGACCATTGCTGAAGGCGCTGAAATTGAAATTTCCCCGAGCCAAACCCGTGAACTCAGGTTAGTCTCATTTGATTGTTGTTAGCTGAGGGCTAAGTATGTGTTACGCCATACCCGGAAAAGTGATTGAAATATCCGACAAAATAGTTACAGTTGACTATTTTGGGGAGAAAAAAAAGGCTATTAATGAGCTTTCCAACCTCAAAATGGGCGATTATATCTACGCCCAGGGCGGTTATGTCATAAAAAACATTGCTGAAGACGAGGCGCTGGCTATCCTTTCGACCTGGAAAGAAACTTTTTTTGAGCTGCAGGAGCTTGATCTTCGCTTATCCCGCATGGACAGCAAAAAGCAGGGTATTGACAAAAAACTAGCCTTAATTCTTGACAAGTCGGCTGAAGATCTTCCGGTCAAAGATTCTGAACTCCTTTATCTTCTAAGTCTAAAAAAGCAGCATGAGCTTGAATTATTATTTAAAGTATCAAACTTTTTGCGCCAAAAACACCTTGGAAATTCATGCTGTGTGCATGGCATAATTGAATTTTCAAATTATTGCTCTCAAGACTGTCAGTATTGCGGGATATCAACTAATAATAAAAGCTTAAGTCGCTTTCGCATGAGCCAAGATGAAATCATTGATGCAGCTTATTTGGCAGTTGAAAAACATGGGTTTAAAGCCCTGGTTTTACAAAGCGGCGAAGATCCGGCTTTTTCGGTGAAAGATTTATGCAAAATTATTGCCGAAATAAAAAAGCGTTCACCGGTTTTAATCTTTATCAGCAGCGGGGAGGTGGGCTTCACTGGATTGGCAAGGCTGTACCAAGCCGGGGCCCGGGGGATTTTGATGCGTTTTGAAACCAGCAATCCAAGAATCTATAAAGAACTCCACCCAAAAAGGGACCTGGAAAGCCGAATTGCCCATTTAAAAGAAGCCTATAAATTGGGCTATCTAATAATAACCGGAGGCTTAATCGGGCTCCCCGGCCAGACAAATGAAGATATCTTAGCTGACATAAAACTTACACGAGAGCTAAATGCTGAAATGTATACGTTTGGTCCTTTTCTGCCTCACCCTGAGACTCCATTGGTAAAATCCCCTCCCCCCTCCGTAGAAGCCGTCTTAAAGACCCTGGCCGTGTGCCGGATAGCGGGGGACAAAGAAGCAAAAATAGTTGTCACCACTGGCTTTGAAACCCTTGCTAATAGGGCTCGGGAACAAGGACTTATAGCTGGCGCTAATTCTGTGATGCTCAATGTAACACCAGAAAAATTCAGCAAAAACTATTGCATTTATCCCAACCGCGCTCATTCAAAAGAGGCAATCCAGAAGCAAATCGATGCAACCCTTAAAATCCTAAGGAACTTAGGGCGAGCCCCAACTGATTTAGGAATAACTCATGGCTAAAAACATCATCGACGAGAAAAGAATAGCCACGCTCTTGGAACAAGCAAAACCGGATAAGGCTTTTGTTAAAGAGGTTGTCGCCAAATCTCTTGATAAGCGGCGTCTTAGCTTAGAAGAGACCGCGGCCCTACTTAAAATTGATGACCCTACCACCCTCGCTGAGCTTTTTAAAAGTGCCAATAAAGTTAAGCAAGAAATTTATGGCAATCGCTTAGTCATCTTTGCCCCACTTTATATCTCAAACCTTTGCCAGAACGAATGCACCTATTGTGCTTTTGCCAAAAGCAATAAAGATATTAACCGGGCCGTGCTTTCACAAGAACAGATCAAGAAAGAAAGCGAAGAAATTTTAAAAACTGGGCAAAAAAGAATCCTCTTAGTTGCTGGAGAAGATTACCCAAAAGCGGGCTTACAATATGTTTTTGATGCCATAAAAACCGTCTATTCAGCTCGGGACGGCAAAAACAATATCCGTCGCCTAAATGTTAATCTTTCCCCGCTTGAAATTAAGGAGTTTAAAGCGCTTAAAAAAACCGGAATTGGCACTTACCAGCTCTTTCAGGAAACCTATCATCTCAAAACCTACAAAAAAATGCATCTGGCTGGACCAAAATCTGATTATTTTAATCGCCTAGATGCAATTGACCGGGCTTTCAGCGCGGGAATCGACGATGTTGGAATCGGGGTTCTTTTTGGGCTTTATGATTATCGCTTTGAAGTATTAGCCCTTATGCTGCATATTGAACATCTGGAAAAAAAGTTTGGCCTGGGACCACACACAATTTCCGTTCCCAGGATTGAGCCGGCCACCGGATCGGCCGTATCTCAAAAGCCCCCCTTCCCGGTGTCTGATACAGAATTCAAGAAAATAATAGCAATTCTGCGCTTAAGCGTGCCTTATGCCGGAATAATTCTTAGCACCCGCGAAACAGGAGAGATGCGAAGGGAAGCTTTTTCCCTGGGGATATCCCAAATCAGCGCTGGCAGTCGAACCAATCCAGGCGGATATTCCAATGGCGCTAATGATTACCATGGTCAATTTTCTCTAGGCGACCACCGCCCCTTAGACGAAGTAATCTATGATATTTGTAGGTTGGGATACATCCCCTCTTTTTGTACCAGTTGTTATCGCTTAGGTCGCACTGGTCTAGATTTTATGGAGTTGGCTAAACCTGGCCAAATCAAGAACAAATGCCTGCCCAATGCACTTTTGACCTTTAAGGAATACCTAATGGATTATGCATCTCCCAAGGTACGCGAAATCGGCCAAAAAATCATAAGTAAAGGCCTGGCAGAAATACCTGATTCCATCACCCGCCAGTTCACTGAGCAGAGCTTAGCCAAAATCGCAGTCGGAAAGCGGGATTTGTTCTGTTGAAAATATAATTAACTTGACTAACTGGATTCACAGAACTAGAATACCCCTATATGGCAAAACATATTTTAGTAATTGACGACCAGGAAAGTATGCTCACTTTTGCTAGCGACATGCTGCTCGATAAAGGCTACAAAGTCACCTCAGCCAAAAATGGCGAGGAAGGCTTAAAGGCCTTTAGAGAAAACCCCAGCTCCTTTGACTTGGTTTTGGTCGACGTTAACATGCCAAAAATAGACGGTTTTGAAGTCATGAAAACAATCAAAAAAGAAAGCTCCAAAACTCCAGTAATCTTATTAACTGGGACCAATGAAACGATTGCCCAAATTATTGAACAGGAATATAAAGGGGACGGCCTGATAAAAAAACCCTTTAAGGTTGAAGACGCTCTCGATATTATTGAGAAAAACCTTTCCTAATATTTTTCCCTCACAAGCAAAATTTCTAAAAAACTTTGAAATTGGCTGCCTAGATGAGGACATCTTGGTTTCGGGCTATTTTTAGAGGCGCCACTGCAACCCCCAGAGAGAGGAAGAATTTAT